>NZ_JANFVR010000170.1 GCF_024609805.1 Tahibacter caeni
CGCGCCGCCGCGACGCGTTGCGCCAGCGCATGCGCCGACGCATCGCGCGCCTGGACGCGGTGCCGCGCCTGGGCGCCGGCGACGGGGCTCCGGGCGGCCCGCCCCGCAGCGCAAGATGACGCGCCGCGTCGCGGCCGTTACCATGCGCGGCTTTTGAGCCGCAGGTAGCGCCATGAACGCCGAGAAGAACAAGGTCGTCAGTTTCCATTACACCGTGACCGGCGAGGACGGCGAGATCGTCGACAATTCGCGCGACCGCGGCGAGCCGCTGGCCGTGCTGCTGGGCCACGGCAACATCATTCCGGGCCTGGAGCGCGCGATCGAAGGCCGCGCGGTTGGCGACAAGTTCGAGGTCCAGGTCGAGCCGGCCGACGCCTACGGCTCGCGCAATCCGGAAGCCAAGCAGCGTGTGCCGAAGAAGTATTTCCAGGGCGCTGCCAAGCTCAAGGCCGGCGACGTGACCGTGCTGAGCCTCAAGGAAGGCGGCCAGCGCATCGTCACCGTGCTCAAGGTCGGCATGACCGCGATCGACGTGGACCTGAATCACCCGCTGGCCGGCCAGAAGCTCACGTTCGACGTCGAGCTGACCGGCGTGCGCGATCCGGAGCCGGTCGAGCTGCAGCACGGCCACGCCCACGGCAACGGCGGTCACGCGCATTGAGGAGTGCGGGGCGGGGCGCCCGCAGCGCCCCGCCCCGGCGGCTGCCCGCACGGCGTCAGTGGAGCAGCCGCTTCGCGCCGTAGTAGTGCTGGCGCCAGTAGTCGCCGTCGAGCGCGTCGAGCCGCACCGTGCCGCCGCGGCTCGGCGCATGCACGAAGCGGCCTTCGCCGACGTAGATGCCGATGTGGCTGACGTCGCCGCCGTCGCGGAAGAACACGAGATCGCCCGGTGCGAGCTTCTGGCGCGAGACCGGCGGCGCATCGAGGCGGTCGATCTCGGCCGCGCTGCGCGGCAGGCGCGCGCCGGCCACGTCGTAGAACACATAGCCGATCAGGCCGCTGCAGTCGAAGCCGCTTTCGGGCGTGTTGCCGCCGTAGCGGTACGGCGTGCCGACGAGACTGATCGCGCGGAACAGGATCTCGTTCGGATCGGCGGCGATGCGCGGCGCCGCGAGCGACGGCCGCGCGGGCGTGCGCGCACCGCAGGCGGCCAACAGCAGCGCGGCCAGCAGCACGAGGAAACGCAACCCGTGACGTGCGGCCGCCGTGTTCATGGCGTTCCTGCGGGCAGGCGTTGCAGGCCCAGCGGCGCGAGCCGCGGCCACGGAAACAGCGGGCCCGGATCGCGTTTGCGCCGCACGCGCAGGCTCGCGTCGTCGCTGGCCGGCACTTCGGTCGTGTCGAGGTCTTCGTGGCCGGCGATCCAGCGCAGGCTCGCATGCTGCGTGCGCAGCTCGCGCAGCAGATCGAGCAGGCGCGCGATCTGCGCTTCGGTATACGGTTCCTGCATGGCCTGACGGCGCGAATCCAGCCAGTCCGGCCAGCGGCCGCGGTTGCTGAGCTCGACGCCGATCGCGCGTTCGTTGTAGCCGCGCGTGTGGTGGGCGACACGGTCGTCGGCGACGTAGCGATAGATCGTGCCGTCGGCGTCGATGTAGTAATGGCCGCTGTTGCCCGTGCCGGATTCGTACAGCACGCGCTCGCCGTACTCGCGCGCCGTGGCCAGGTCCGGCAGCTCGGTGCAGTGGATCACAACCAGGTCGATGTCGGCGCTGCGCCGCCGCTCCAGGCGCGCTACGTAGGGCAGGGGCTGGTCGACGACGGCGAGTGTGGGCATGGCCCAGTCTGGCACGCGTCGCGGCGGCTGCCAACGCCGCGCGTGCTAGCATGCGCGCCCGGCCGCAGGGCGCAACCGACGAGGACAACCGATGAAAGGCCACGTCATCCTCTCGCATGGTTCCGACAGTGGTCCGGAAGGCACCAAGGTCAAGGCCCTGGCCGCCGTCGCCGTGGCCGCCGGCTGGCGCGCGAGCCGCGCCGACTACCGCGATCTCGACGCGCGCGGCATGGTCGCCTGCATCGATCCGCGCATCGCGCGCCTGCGTCACAAGCTGCGTCCGGGCGAACGCACCATCCTCGTCGGCTCCAGCATGGGCGCGTTCGTCTCCGGCCTGGCCTCGACCGAGATGGCCGTGTCCGGCCTGTTCCTGATCGCGCTGCCGCTGGAGATCCCAGGCTATGCGCGCACGTTCGAGGCCGCTCACGTGCTGACCAGCATCGTGCACGGCTGGAACGACGAGATCTGTCCGGCGGCCGAAGTCGTCGCGTTCGCGCGGCAGCGCCGCGCGTCGCTGCTGATGGTCCCCGACACGCACCGCCTGGCCGATCACGTCGAGCTGATCGCCGAGCATTTCCGTCTGTTCCTGTCCGCGATCGAAGCCGAGCCCGATCTGGCCGCTCTCGCCGACATCGCCGAGTAAGCGCGTGCTCAAACTGTTTGCGACCTGCCCGAAGGGGCTGGAATACCTGTTGCGCGACGAACTCGCGGCGCTGGGCGCCGGCGAGGCGCGCGAGGCGCTGGCCGGCGTGCATTTCAGCGGCAGCCTCGAGCTCGCCTATCGCGCCTGTCTCTGGTCGCGCCTGGCCAGCCGCATCCTGCTGCCGCTCGCCGAGTTCGACGCGACCGACGGCGAAGCGCTGTACGACGGCGTCGCCGGCGTGGATTTCTCCACGCATCTGGCCGCCGACGGCCGCTTCGCGATCGACGCGGCCGGCGCGACGCGCGGCGTCAGCCACAGCCACTACGCCGTGCAGCGCGTCAAGGACGCGCTGGTCGACCAGTTCCGCCGCCGCACCGGCACGCGGCCCGATGTGGACACCGAGCGTCCCGACGTGCGCCTGAACCTGCTGCTGCGCCGGGAACGCGGCACCCTGTCGCTGGATCTGTCCGGGGCGCCGCTGCACCAGCGCGGCTGGCGCCGCGGCCACGGCAAGGCCTCGCTCAAGGAAAACCTCGCCGCGGCATTGCTGCTGCGCGCTCAGTGGCCGACCGTGCATGCGGCCGGCGGCGCGCTCGTCGATCCGCTCTGCGGCTCGGGCACTCTGCTGATCGAGGCGGCCTGGATGGCCGCCGACGTCGCGCCGGGCTGGAAGCGCGACTACTACGGCGTCGACGGCTGGCTCGGCCACGATGCGGCGCTGTGGCAGCGCCTGCGCGAGGAGGTCGACGACCGCGCGCAGCGCGGGCTCTCCGCGCTCGCGCCCAAGTTCTTCGGCTTCGACGAGGATCCGCGCGCGCTCGAGGATGCGCGACACAACGCGCAGCAGGCCGGCGTCGCCGGCTTCGTGCATCTGCACCGCCAGTCGCTGGCCCAGCTCAAGCGGCCGCAAGCCTGCGAGACCGGGCTGGTCATCACGAATCCGCCGTACGGCCAGCGCCTCGGCGACGTCGACGAACTCGCGCCGCTGTATCGCCTGCTCGGCGATACCCTGCGCCAGGAGTTCTCCGGCTGGCAGGCCAGCGTGATCACTTCGGAAGCCGAGCTCGGCCGCGCGATCGGTCTGCGCGCGAGCAAGCGCTACGCCGTCTACAACGGCGCGCTCGAATGCCAGCTGCTGAACTTCGATCTCGCCGCGGCGACGGCGCCGGCGGCGCCGCGCGAAGCCCGGCCGCTGTCGGCCGGCGCGCAGATGCTGAAGAACCGCCTGGACAAGAACCGGCGCCACCTGCGCAAGCGCCTGGAGCGCGAAGGCGTCAGCTGCTATCGCATCTACGACGCGGACCTGCCCGAGTACGCCGCGGCGATCGACGTGTACGGCGATCACCTGCACATCCAGGAATACCAGGCGCCGGCGTCGATCGACGCCGACACGGCGCAGCAGCGCTGGCGCGAGATCGTGCGCGTGGCCGGCGAGACCTTCGCGATCCCGCGCGAGCGCATCGCGCTGAAGCAGCGCTATCGCGGCAAGGGCGGCGAGAAATACGGCCGGCTCGCGCAGCGCGGCGAATACCTGACCGTGCAGGAAGGCGGCCTGCAGTTCCTCGTCAATCTGTGGGACTACCTCGATACCGGCCTGTTCCTCGACCACCGGCCGCTGCGCCAGCGCGTGCGCGAGCTGGCCCGCGGCGCGCGTTTCCTGAACCTGTTCTGCTACACCGGCGCGGTCAGCGTGTATGCGGCGGCCGGCGGCGCCGCGAGCACGACGAGCGTCGACCTGTCGACGACGTACCTCGAATGGGCGTCGCGCAATCTCGCACTGAACGGTTTCGCGGGCGCGCGGCATCAGCTCGTGCAGTCCGACGCGATCGCGTTCGTCGAGCAGGACCGCGGCGACTACGATCTGATCTACGTCGATCCGCCGACCTTCTCCAACTCCAAGCGTGCCGAGGATTTCGACGTGCAGCGCGACCATGTGCGCCTGCTGCGGCATTGCGCGGCGCGCCTGGCGCCGGGCGGGCTGATCCTGTTCTCGAACAACTTCCGCCGCTTCCGCCTCGACACCGAGGCGCTGAGCGGCCTCGACATCCGCGAGATCAGCGCGAGCACGATTCCGTTCGACTTCGAGCGCAACGCACGCATCCATCGCGTCTGGGAATTGCGGCACGGCTGAGCGCGCTGGCGACGGGTAGGGCCCGAATCGTCAAAAAAACGTTAAGGATGCGACTGCGGCAATCGGCGCCGCAGCGATGGTCGCTGTCGAGCCGCCAGTGGAATCCGGCGCGAGATACCGGCCCGATCGCGCGCTGCGTCACGAAAAATCGCCTGCTTCCAATGTCCTTGTCGTTCGCCCGCCGCCTTCACGAGCGTTGACAAACCGGCGGCCGATCCGATAAGCGCGGATTCAGCCGCTCGACCCCAGCATGCGAGCCGCAATCGCGCAGGACCACCATCATGAATGCCCATACCGCAAAATCGTTTCGCCGCATCGTCCTCGTCCTTGTCGCGCTGGCCGCTCTGGCCTTCGGCGCGGCAGCCTCGGCCCGCGATCATGTCAGCATCAGCTTCGGCGGTCCGGGCTACGGCGTCAGCTACTCCAACTGGGGTGGCGGCCACTGGGGCGGCTACTACTCGAACTATCGTCCCTATTACGGCTACGGCTACTACGGCGGTTATCGCGGTCCCTACCGCCATACGAGCTATTACGCGCCGTATCCGGCCTACCGCACCGTCGTGCATCACCATCGTCCGGTCGTCGTGCGCCGCGTCGAGCGCTACTACGACTACGACCGCGGCGACCGCTACTACTACCGCGCCAACGATCGCTACTACGACCGCGACGACCGCTACTACGATCGCGACCGCTACTACGACCGTTACGACGACTGAGCCTCGCGTTCCCGTCCGGCAGTTCCGCCCGGCGTCGCCCGGGCGCTGCCGGCCACCAGCCCCGTCATCTTTCCCCTGAGGTGACGGGGCTTTCTTTTGGCCGTCCGAATGCCTGATCCCGCCCCGGCGTCAAGCCGTCGCGCGCCCGCGCGGGCTCATGGTACAAAGGGCGCCGTTCCCGACGGTCATACCAATGCAACATCGCGCCAAGGCAGCTCGCAGCGGCAACGGGCCTTCTCCCACGCTGACCTTTTTCCGCCAGTGGCTGAAGAATCCGCTGTCGGTCGCCGCGCTTTCGCCGTCGGGCAAGCAGCTGGCCCGCCTGATGGTGCGCGAGCTGCCGGATACGGCGCGGCGCGTCGTGGAACTCGGCGGTGGCACCGGCGTGTTCACCCAGGCCATGCTCGACCACGGCATCGCGCCGGAGCGCCTGCTCGTCGTGGAGCTCAACGACGAGCTGCACAAGTTCCTGCACAACCGGTTTCCCGACTCTCACGTCGTCTGCGGCGATGCGCGCGAATTGCCGGCCATCGTCGGTAGCAACGGCTTCGACCGCGAAGGCCGTGTCGACGCCGTCGTCAGCGGGCTCGGTCTGCTGTCGATGCCGCGCAGCCTGCAGCGCGACATCCTGCGTGCGGCATTCGAGGTGCTGGCGCCCGAGGGCCGCATGATCCAGTTCACCTACGGCCCGGTCAGCCCGGTGCCGCGCGAGACGTTGGACGAACTCGGGCTGACCGTGCGCCGCGGCGGCTTCGCCTGGTGGAACATTCCGCCGGCCTCGGTCTTCGTCTACCAGCGCGCGCGTTCGCGTCCGATCACGCCGGTGCGCGCAGGCGAGCGCGGCGGCGGCTGAGCGTCCTGCGCCGCGCCGAATCCGTCAGCCGCGATCACGCTTCGACCCCGCGCCGCGGGCCGCCGCCTGCGGTTTGCTACCATACGCGTCCTTTTTTCGACGACGCGCCCGCAATGACCGTTCGTACCCGCTTCGCTCCGAGTCCTACCGGCTATCTCCACATCGGCGGCGCGCGCACCGCGCTGTACTGCTGGCTGGAGGCGAAGCATCGCGGTGGCGAATTCATCCTGCGCATCGAGGACACCGACCGCGAGCGCTCGACCGAAGCGGCGGTGCAGGCCATTCTCGACGGCATGCAGTGGCTGCAGCTCGGCCACGACGAAGGCCCGTACTACCAGACTCTGCGCATGGAGCGCTATCGCCAGGTCGCCGAGGAACTGGTCCGCGCCGGCAAGGCCTACTACGCCTACGAGACCAAGGAAGAGCTGGAAGCCGAGCGCGAGCAGCAGAAGGCGGCGAACGTCAAGCCGCGCTACAACGGCCACTACCGCGAGCGCAACGAGCCGCTGCGCGACGACCCGAACCGCGTGATCCGCTTCAAGAACCCGACCTCGGGTTCGGTCGTGTTCCATGACAAGGTCAAGGGGCGCATCGAATGGAGCAACGAGGAGCTCGACGACCTCGTGATCTTCCGCTCCGACGGCTTTCCGACCTACAACTTCGCCGTCGTCGTCGACGACATCGACATGAAGATCAGTGACGTGATCCGCGGTGACGACCACGTCAACAACACGCCGCGCCAGATCAACATCTACAACGCGCTGAACGCGACGGCGCCGACCTTCGCCCATCTGCCGATGATCCTCGGTCCGGACGGGCAGAAGCTGTCGAAGCGCCACGGCGCGGTCAGCGTCATGCAGTACCGCGACGACGGCTTCCTGCCGCACGCGCTGCTGAACTACCTCGTGCGGCTGGGCTGGTCCCACGGCGACCAGGAAGTGTTCTCGCGCGAGCAGATGATCGCGCTGTTCGACGTCGCCGACGTCAATCACTCGGCCGCGCGCTTCGATCTCGAGAAGCTGTCGTGGCTGAACCATCAGTACCTCAAGAGCGACGATCCGGACAGCCTCGTGCCGCACCTGCAGTGGCATCTGGACGCCTGCGGCTACGATCCGTCGACGGGGCCCGCGCCGGCCGATCTGATCGTCGCGCTGCGCGAACGCTGCCGCACCCTGAAGGAGCTCGCCGAGAAAGCCGCGGTCTGGTACGGCCCGATCACCGGCTGGGACGAGGCCGCCGTGGCCAAGCACCTGACGACGCCGACGGCGATTCCGGCGCTCAAGGCCGTGCACGCCTCGCTCGCCGCGCTGACCGAGTGGAAAGTGGAAAACGTGCACGCGGCGATCGAGGCCGCCGCCGCCGCGATCGGCGAGGGCATGGGCAAGGTCGCGCAGCCGCTGCGCGTCGCCATGACCGGCACGCAGGTGTCGCCGGCCATCGACCACACGGTTTATCTGGCTGGCCAGGCACGCGCGCTGACGCGCGTCGAGGATGCGCTCAAGCGCGCCGGCGCCTGAGGCGGCGGCGCTGACGCGCGCAGGAGGGGTGATGGAGGCGTGGCTCGAACGGCTGATGCAGGGTATAGACCCGGACGCACCCGACGCGTCGCTGCAGCTGTTCCTGCGCCTCATGGGCCTGATCGACTGGTGGCTGCTGTTCTGGCTGACCTTGCTGTTCGTCGCGGTCGGCGGGCTGATCGGCTGGCGCCGCGGCACGTTCTGGCGCGACGTCGGCCTGGCCGCGGCGCTCGGCCCGCTGGGCTGGCTGGTATCGTTCCTGCTGCCGCTGCCGGAGCGCCGCTGCCGCGCCTGCGGCAGGCGCAGCCCGGCGCGGGCGACCGCCTGCGTGCATTGCGCGGCACCGTTGTCGGCCGGCGCGCGACAGAAGGCACGACAGCCCAAATAGAGGCAGGGGCGGCGAATGCAATCCCTGACCTGCGGCGGTTGATTCCGCGGCCGCCGGCGGCGATCGTGAATCCACACTGCAGCATCGCAGAGGAGAGGAGAGCACCATGAACACCCCGATCAACGACCCCGGCAGTCTGCCGCCGTCCGATCTGCCGCCGCCGCCGCCGGAACCGATGACGTCCGTCGGACCGGGTTCGGAAGAGCGCCAATGGGCCATGTTCGCGCACCTGTCGGCGCTGCTCGGCGCGCTGCTGACCGGCGGCGTCGGCGTCTTCATCGGCCCGCTCGTGATCTGGCTGATCAAGAAGGAAACCATGCCGTTCGTCGACGACCAGGGCAAGGAAGCGCTGAACTTCAACATCACGATCGCGATCGTCGGCGTCGCATTGTTCCTGCTGACCGTCATCACGTTCGGCATCGGCATCCTGCTGACGCTGCCGGTCGGCCTCGCGGTCACCGTGGCCTGGCTGGTGCTGACCGTCATTGCGGCGATCAAGAGCAGCGAAGGCGTCAGCTACCGCTATCCGCTGACCCTGCGCTTGGTCAAGTAAGCGCGCAGCGTGCCGCGGCGCTGCCGCGGCACGCAGCGAGGCCGGCGCGTTTCAGGAAAGCCGTTCGGCGACGAAGTGCGCGATCTGCGCGAGCTCGCCGGTGGCTGCATCGACGCGGTCGAGCGCGGCGGTCGCCTCGCCGGTCAGCGCGGCCAGCAGCCGGCGCGATTCGGCCAGGCCGTGTGTCGCCGGATAGGTCGGCTTGTCGTTGGCCGCGTCCTTGCCCGCAGTCTTGCCGATCACGTGGCTCTCGCCCTCGATGTCGAGGATGTCGTCGCGGATCTGGAAGGCCAGGCCGATGCAATGACCGTAGCGCTCGAGAGCGTCCAGCGCCGCCGCATCGCCGCAGCCGGCGGCCAGCGCACCGAGGCGCACCGAGGCGCGGATCAGCGCGCCGGTCTTGTGGCTGTGCATGCGCTCGAGCGCGTGTGCGTCGAGGCGCTGGCCGACCGCGGCCAGATCGAGGGCCTGGCCGCCGGCCATGCCGTGCGAACCACAGGCCGCGCCGAGCACGCGCAGCATCTCCACGCGCACGGCCGCGTCGACGCACAGCGCCGTGTCGGCGGCCAGCAGCTCGAACGCGAGCGCCTGCAGCGCGTCGCCGGCGAGTATGGCCATGGCCTCGCCGAATGCGATGTGGCAGGTCGGCCGGCCGCGCCGCAGCGCGTCGTCATCCATGGCCGGCAGGTCGTCGTGCACCAGGGAATAGGCGTGGATGATCTCGACCGCAGCCGCCGCCGCGTCGAGCGCGTCGAGCGGCGCGCCGAGCGCACGGCCTGTCGCGTAGACCAGCAGCGGACGCAGACGCTTGCCGCCGCCGAGCACGGCATAGCGCATCGCGCGGTGCAGTTCGGCCGGAGCCTGGTCTTCGGGGGGCAGGAAGCGCGCGAGCTGGATTTCGGCGCGATCGGAATAGGCCAGCAGCCCGGCGGAAAGGGCCGTCACGGCCTGGGCGGCCATCAAGGCATTTCGGGCTGGAACGGCGCTGCGGAATCCGGGTCGGTCGGGTCCAGCAGCAGGCGGACGCGGAGCTCCGCCTGTTCCAGCGCGCTCTGGCAGTTGCGGTAGAGCGCGACGCCGCGTTCAAACGAGGCCAGCGAATCGTCGAGGCTCAGATCGCCGTGCTCCATGCGGGCGACGAGCTGTTCGAGCTCGTCCAGCGACTTCTCGAAGTCGACGATCTGGTCGGGCGTTTGGGTGGCGGCGTTGGACATGGCGCGAAAGCTAGCGGTTTGATCCGGGCCGGTCAATTGAGAAATCGCCGACGGGGCATGCGGATAAGCCCGAAACCGCGCCCGTCACGACAGTTCACGGCGCGGCCGCATCGGGTTCGTAGCGCAGCGGTCCGCCGAACAGGGCTTCGGCCCGCGCCGTGTGCCAGAGATCGGCCACGGCCAGCAGCTCGTCGCCCGCATAGACCAGCGGCAGAAAGCCGCGCTGCCACGGCGGCACGCCGGCCAGCTGCAGCAGGTCGCGCAGTTCGCGCGTGTGCGTGTCGTCGTGCGGGCGCAGGCGCTCGCCGCCGCGGCGGAAGCGCACGGTCAGCGGCAGCGGCGCGGC
>NZ_JANFVR010000171.1 GCF_024609805.1 Tahibacter caeni
AGAGCACGAACGCGACGGCGACGAGGACCAGCGCGAGCGCGCCGAGCAGCCACCAGCCCGGCGCCGGCGGCCACAGCGGCGGCGGCGCCGGCAGATGGATGTCGCGCAGTTCCGGCAGGTTGTCGGCCATCAGCCGGCGCTCCGGCGCGTCGCGAGCGCGAGACCGAGCGGCGCGAGGCAACGGGTCAGGTCGTCGCGCGTGTCCAGCATCAGCGTGCCTATGCCGAGCCGGCGCGCCTGCTGCAGCAGGCGTTCGCGGCGCGTGCGGAACGCCTCGGTCCAGCGCGTATCCACGGCGCCGCCGAAATCCAGCCAGCGCCGCTGGCCGGCGACTTCGACCGCATACCGGCCGCGCGGCGGCGCCTGCAGTTCCAGCGCGTCAGTCAACAGCACGAGGCGCACGTCGCCGTGGCTGGCCAGCCGCGCGAGCGGCGCCTCGGCCGCCTCGTCGCTGCTGAAGCCGTCGGTCAGCAGGATGACCAGGGTGCCGGGCCGCGCGAGCCGACGCGTGCGCTCGAGCGCCTGCGACAGCGGTTCGGCCTGCGCGGCGCGGTCGGCGCGCGCGATCAGGTCCCAGTCGGCCAGCGCGCGCAAGCAGTGCAGCACACCGCGCGGGCCGCCCGCCGGACGCACCTCGCCGGTCACGCCGCTGCCGAAGCCCAGTGCGCCGACGCGGTCGCCGCCGCGCACGGCGCTCCAGGCGATCAGCGCGGCCGCGCGCGCGGCCTGCACGGACTTGAAGCAGACCCGCGTGCCGAAGCGCATGCTCGGCGCGTGATCGAGCACGAGCAGCACGCTGCGCTCGCGTTCTTCCTGGAAAACCTTGGTGTGCGGCTTGCCGCTGCGCGCGGTCACGCGCCAGTCCATGCTGCGGATGTCGTCGCCGGGCTGGTAGCCGCGCGACTCGACGTAGTCGACGCCGCGGCCGCGGAAGCGCGAGGTCTTGATGCCGGCCTGGGCCGTCGCGGCCCGGCGCGACGCGGCCAGTACGAGCGAACGCGCGGCCAGGCGCTGGGCGATCAACGTGTCGAGATCGACCTGCACGGCCGCGTCGCCGCGCAGCGCGGCCGGACCCGTTTGCGACGCGACGACCGACACCGGCGCCTCAGGGCAGGCTGATGCGCGAGAGCAGCTGCGCGACGACCTGGTCGGCGCGCACGCCTTCGGCCTCGGCCTCGTAGCTCAGCAGCACGCGATGGCGCAGCACGTCGGCGGCGACGGCGTGGATGTCCTCGGGCAGCACGTAGTCGCGCCCGGCGAGCCAGGCGTGCGCGCGCGCGCAGCGATCCAGCGCGATCGTGCCGCGCGGACTCGCGCCGAACGCGATCCAGCGCGCGAGGTCTTCGCCGTGGCGCGCGGCATTGCGCGTGGCCACGACGATCTCGACGATGTAGCGCTCCAGCGCCGGCGCGAGATGCAGATCGAGCACGGCCTCGCGCGCGGCGAAGATCTGCGCCTGGCTCAGGCGCTGCGGCGGCGGCGCGGACGCGTGGAGCTCGGCGCGCGCGCGGTCGCGCGCGAGCTTGAGGATGGAGGCCTCGGCGTCGGCGTCGGGATAGCCGATCGCGACGTGCATGAGGAAGCGGTCGAGCTGGGCTTCGGGCAGCGGATAGGTGCCTTCCTGCTCGATCGGGTTCTGCGTGGCCATGACGAGGAACAGCGCCGGCAGCGGATACGTCGTGCGGCCTATCGTGACCTGGCGCTCGCCCATGGCTTCGAGCAGGGCCGACTGCACCTTGGCCGGCGCGCGGTTGACTTCGTCGGCCAGAATCACATTGTGGAAAATGGGTCCGCGCTGGAATTCGAAGCGCGCTTCCTGCGGCCGGTAGATCTCGGTGCCGGTCAGGTCCGCCGGCAGCAGGTCGGGGGTGAACTGGACGCGGTGGAAATCCGCTTCGATGCGGCTGGCCAGTTCCTTGATCGCCGTGGTCTTGGCCAGGCCCGGCGCGCCTTCGACGAGCAAATGGCCGTCGGCGAGCAGCGCGACGAGCAGCCGGTCGACGAGATGGCTCTGGCCGATGATGCGCGCGGAAAGGTCGTCGCGCAGCGCGCGGAACGTGTCGATCAGCGTCGGCGCACGCTGCGGTTCGGGTTGATCCATGGATTCACTCGCCAACAGGGTCGGAGCGGCCGGCTTGGACCGCGAGGAGGCCGGAAAGTTTGCTGGGCGGCGCGCCTCGAGGCAATGAGTACGCAGCGGCGCGCCGGATGCTGTCGCGTATGCCGATGGTCATGTTCGCGCCGGAATGGGAATCGGGAATCGTGAGGGCGAAGCCAGCTCGCAAGACGTGCCGCCCTGCTGCTCCTGCGCGAACGATTCCCTGTTTCCTATTCCCGATTCCCCGCTCTGCTCAGCGCCACCGCCTCGTCCAACGGCAGCGGCTTGCCGATCAGGTAACCCTGCGCGTAGGTGCAGCCGAGCTCGCCGAGGGCCTGCAATTGGGCCGGCGTCTCGACGCCTTCGGCGACGATGTTGCAGCCGAGCGAATGCGCCATCGCGACGACGGCGCGCACGATCGCGAGGCAGCGCGGTTCGTGCATCTGGCGCACGAAGCCCTGGTCCATCTTCAGGGTGTCGAACTCGAGCTTGTGCAGATGGCCGAGGTTGGAATAGCCGGTGCCGAAGTCGTCGAGCGCGACCTTGATGCCGGCCGCGTGGCAGCGCGCGATGATGCCGTCGACCTGGGCGTAGTCGAGCACGAGGCTCTCGGTGATCTCGATCTTGAGCTGGGCCGGCTGCAGGTCGTGGGCGCGCAGGGTCGCGAGAAAGCGGTCGAGCAGCGCCGCGTCGCCGAGCTGGCGGCCCGAGACGTTCAGCGCGACGAACAGCGGCTCCGCGTCGCCGCTGCCGTGCAGCTGCTGCAGCGCGCCGCAGACCTGGTCGAGCACGTAGTCGCCTACCGGCACGATCAGCGACGTCTCCTCGGCCAGCGCGATGAACTCGGCCGGCGAGACCGGGCCGCGTTCCGGATGCGTCCAGCGCGTCAACGCCTCGAAGCCGGCGATGCGGTTGCGCGCGATGTCGAGGATCGGCTGCAGGCGCACCTCGAGTTCGCCCTTGTCCAGCGCTTCACGCAGATGGCTTTCGAGACGGATCTTGTCCAGGGCGAGCGCGGCGTCGCTGCTGCGCGGCGTCTGCAGCGGCGCGCTGGCCGGCTCGCTCTGCCCCGACAGCTGCGCCAGCGCCGAGCGGTAGCGCGAGATCTGGCTCAGCAGCAGCGCGCGCACGACCGGATCGGCCGAGTCCAGCCGCTCGGCAAACTGCTTGCGATCGATCGGCATCAGCACGCAGTCGCTCAGCGCGGTCGCCGTGGCCGTGCGCGGCGAATCGTCGAGCACGGCCATTTCGCCGAGCAGGTCGCCGGGACCGAGCACGCCGAGGCGGCGCGATTCGGCGCCCTGCGCGGTCGTGACTTCGATGGATCCGCTTTCGAGCAGGAAGGCCGACGTCGGCGCGTCGCCTTGATGGAACAGAACGCGGCCGGCAGGCACGTCGACGCGGAACGAGCTGACTGACATCGGGCGGCTCCCTGTGCTGCGGCGATGCTAGCAGGGGCCGGCAGGCGTCGATACCCGCGTTTGCGGCGGGCCGGATCCAAAAAAGCCGAGGCCGCCCTGCGGCGGCCTCGGAGGTGTTGCATCGGCGATCCGGATCAGGGCGTGACGGTGACCGTCACGTTGCAGGTCTGGGCCGAGTTCAGGGCGACGGTGGCGACGACCGGGCCTGTCTGCGTGCAGCCGCCGCTGAAGGTGAACCGCTTGTACGGCGGTGCCGGCGGCAGGCCCGTGACCGGTGCGGTAGCGGCCGGGCAGTCCACGCCCGTTCCGACGGCCGTCAGCTGTATGGCCTGTCCCTGGGTGAACGGCGCGCTGCAGGTCACGCTGCCGCCGCCGCCCGGCGCGCTGCAGGTGACGCCCGACGGATTGCTCGACACGGTCAGGCCGCAGAGGTAGCTGGCCGGCGGCGGCACCGGGTTCGGAACGGCGGTGGCCATCGGCTCGGCAACCACGGTCAGCTGGATCGGCGTCGTCGTGCCGCCGCAGAGTTCCGGCGGCGGCGCCGGGCTCACGTTGGCCTCGCAGAGGTCGATGCCGCTGAATTCGACCGTGGCTTCCTCGCCGCTCGCCGCGGTGAAGGTGCAGGTGCCGCTGCCGCTTTCCTGGTAGCCGTTCAGGCCGTTGTCGTTGATGACGGCGGTCGTCTGGCCCTGGGCGTTGGTCACGCCGGCCGGCGTGCCGATGCTGACGTCGCCTTCGCAGGACGTGTTGATCATGACGCCCGGCACCGGATTGCCGGCGCTGTCGCGCAGCGTCAGGGTGACCGTGCCGCCCGAGCCGCGGAACGCGCTCGGCGCAGCCGTCAGCGAGCCCTTGCCGCTGTTGGTGATGTCCACGGAGTCGCTGTAGCCGCCGACGGAGAAGATCACGCTCGGCGTCGAGCCGCCCGAGGACTCGCTGCTGAGGCCCAGGGTGCGCACGGTCGCGACCGTGCAGCCGTTCGCACCGGTGCGGTCATGGACCACGCCGGAACCGCGCACCTCGTCGACGAAACCCTGGCCGCCCGGACCGAAGCCGCTGAAGGCGAAATTGATCGCCAGACCCTGCATCGGCGCGCCGAGCGCGTCGATGACGCAGATCGTGACCGCGGCCGTGGTGTTGCCGCTGATCTCTTCCGGATTGGCCGTGAGCTCCAGGTCGGCGATGCCGGCGAAGCGGTAGGCGCCGATGTCGGTGACCTTGCGCAGGCCGCCGGCGACGCCGACGCCGTCGCCCTGGGCATACAGGTAGACGAGCTTGCCGAGACGGTTGTTCGGATAGTTCAGCACCGCCGTCGCGACGCCGTCGGCATTGGTGACGCCGAGCGTGCCGCCGTTGAAGCTGCCGCTGTCGCGGATGTTGGCATCCTGTGCGCGGCCGATCACGTACGGAATGATCGAGCCGTTGTTGATGCTGTTGCCCGAGTCGTCGTTGCGGTTGAACGGCACCGAGACGTTGAGGCTCGTGGAGTTGTTGATCGACGAGACGGTGCGCGCGCTCTCGAGGTCGCGGTTGCCCGGCACGAGATCGCCGAACACCAGCAGCGTGTCGCCAGGCCCCGGACGTTCGCCCGGACCCGTGCTGGCGCAGCGCGGCACGGCGGTCGGCGGCCTGATGAAGCCCGTGAAACAGCCGGTCTGGGACGTGAACAAGGTGCCGCTTTCCTGCGGGTCGCCGTCGGCACCGAAGATCAGGAACTGGCCCGGCCCCTCGTTCGGGAAGCCGGTCAGCGGCGAGTCGATCGCGCCGAAGCGGATGCTGGTGCCGGCGGGAACCGGATTGCCCTGGCGGTCGGTCGCGAGCGCGCTGACCACGAGCGTATAGGTGCCGTTCGGACCGACCGTGCCGGTGATGCTGCCGGTCGTGATCGCCTCCTGGGTCGGCGAGGTGATTGCAAGGCTGAACAGCTTGCCGTCGGAGACGACGATGCTTTCGGTCACGGTCAGTGCATCGCTGATGCCGTTGTCGACGTTGTTGTCGGCGCGGTCGGCCGTCACACGGACCTGCACCGGTCCCTGGATCGAGCCGGCGCGGAACGACGCCGAAGCGACGCCCTGCACGGTGCGCGTCTTGACGACCGGGCCGGTCTCGGAGCCGCCGGCGCCGAGCGCGCTGATGGTGCCGTAGTTGGCGCCGCCGACGACCTCGAACTGGACGTTATTGTAGGCGGTGTTGCCGCTGCCCGGATTCGGCACGAACTGGCCGCCGCCGTCGCGCACGACCGCGCTGATGATCGTGCTGTTGGAGCCGCCGGTTTCCTGCAGGTAGACATGATTCGGCGTCGCATCGGCGGCGATCGAAGCCGGCAGCGACGACGCGATGTTGTTGACGGTGATCGCGAACGTCTTGGAGATCGTCGTGTTGGCTGCCGGATCGCGCGCGGTCACGGTCACGGTGGCGACGCCGGCCTGATCCGACGAATGCACGAAGATCGTCGCGTGGCCGCCGGTCACGTCGACCGGGCCGCTGCCGAGCAGGTCGAGGAACTCGTTGCCGCGCAGATAATTGCCGTTCGCGTCGAACTGGGCCGGCGTGTTCGGATCGTCCAAGGTCGAGAACGCGGCGACCGACACCGGGTTGATCGCGACGGCGACTTCCTGGCCCGTGACCAGATCGCCGTTGGCGCGGCGCCAGGTGATGTCGAGCTCGGACATGAACGGCGAACCGAAGAACGGACCGACGTTGTCGCGGTTCAGCGGCAGCTGGCTGGCCGTCGCCGTGATGGTCAAGGTGCCGCTGGGCGTCGGCTGGAACGCGCCGTCCCCGCCGCTGCCGCCCCCGCCGCCGCAACTGGCCAGCATCAGGCTGGCCGCCAGCAGACCGAGGCATCGATTAAAGGCTCTCATGTCGTCTCTCCAAGCTCGCAATAGCATCGCGTCCAGGGCCGCAACGCCCGGCTGTCGGCCGGACGTATGCGAGCTCAAGCGTTATTTCAGACTTTCGTTGAGAATGCGCGGAGTCACGAAAATCAGCAGCTCCGCCTTCTCGTTGCTGTTTTTCTTGTTGCGGAACAAAGCGCCGAGACCCGGCACGTCGCCGAGGAAGGGCACCTTCTTGATGTCGTCGCGCTTTTCGACTTCGTAGACGCCGCCGAGCACCACGGTCTGGCCATCGTCGACGAGCACGGTCGTGTTGATCTCGCGCTTGTCGATCTGCGGTACGAAACCGCCGCCCGGGTTGGGCACCAGTGCCGCGATGTTGTCCTTCTTGACGTTCAGCGCGAGCACGACGCGCTCGTCGTTGGTGATCGTCGGCGTGACCTTGAGTTCGAGCACGGCGTCCTTGAACTGCACCGTCGCCTGACCAGCGCCGCCGCCGGAACCCTGCTGGAACGTCACGTAGCCGATTTCCTGGCCCTGCTTGATCACGGCTTCCTGCTGGTTCGCGGTGATCACGCGCGGGCTGGAGATGACCTCGCCGCGCGCTTCGGTCTGCGCCGCGGAAAGCTCGAGATCGAGCAGGTAGTCGGCGCCGAGGATGGCCAGGCCGAAGCTGCCGGCCGGCGTCGCCGCCGGCATGTTGACGCCGAGGCGATTGCCGAGCGCCGGCACGGCGATGCCGCCCGGAATCACGCCCGGCGCGCTGACCGGCGTGCCGCGATCGCCGTTGAAACGGTTGTTGAGCGCCACGTTGGCCATGGTGTCGGCGGCGACCTGGTTGCCCGACAGCGCGACGACGTTGCCGTTGCTGTCCTCGTAGCCGCCGCTGACGCCGAAGCGCACGCCGAGCTCCTTGGCGAAATCGTCGTTCGCGATGACGATGCGCGATTCGATCAGCACCTGCTGCACCGGACGGTCCAGGGTCAGCACGAGGTCGCGGATCTCGCGGATCTTCTCCGGCGTGTCGTTGACGAGCAGCGTGTTGGTGCGCTCGTCGAACGTGACCGAACCGCGCGGCGACAGGAAGCCGCGCGACTGATCCGCCGACGACGAGCTGGTGTTGCCGCTGCTCGCGCCCGAGGTGATGCGGCTGGCCAGCAGCGCCGCGATGTCCTTGGCCTTTCCGTAGCTGACCTTGATGTAGGCCGAGTCGAGCTCGACGCGCTGTTCCAGCGCGATGCGGGCATCTTCCAGCGCCTGTTCGCGCTCGGCGATTTCCTTCTGCGGCGCGACCCAGATCACGTTGTCGCGGCGACGCTGGTCGAGGCCCTTGGCCTGGAGCACGAGATCCAGCGCCTGGTCCCACGGAACGTTGATCAGGCGCAGGGTGACGTTGCCGCCGACGGTGTCGGCCACGACGATGTTGAGATCGGACACGTCGGCGATGAGCTGCAGCACCGAACGCGTCGGGATGTCCTGGAAGTTGAAGGTCACGCGCGCACCGACGTACTCGGGCTCGGCGTTCCTGTCCTTCTTCTTTTCCGCGTCGGCCTTCTTCGGCGCGATTTCGAGCACGTATTCGTTGCCGGACTGGTAGGCGAGCTGCTCGTACGGGCCCTTGGCCGAGATCTCCAGGCGGGCGCCGTTGCCGCGCGAGCGCGCTTCGATGAACTGCACCGGCGTGGCGAAATCGAGCAGATCCAGGCGCTGCGCGAGATTGTTCGGCAGGCGCGCGTTGTAGAGGTCGAGCGTGATGTTGTCGCCTTCGCGCTTGACGTCGGTGGTCGCGCCTTCGCCGGAGAACGTCACGACGACGCGGCCTTCGCCGTTCTTGCCGCGGCGGAAGTCGATGTTGGACACCTCGACGTCGCGGGCGGCGATGGACTTGGTCGGATCGTTCGTGACCATCGCGGTCGCGGTCGCCGAACCGGTGACGCCGTTGCCGACGGTCAGGACCAGGTTGCGGCCGTCGATCTTGCTCTCGTAGCTCGAGGGACGGACGAGGTCGACGACGACGCGCGTGCGTCCGGCGGCTTCGACCGCGGAAACGGCAGTCGTCGAACCGGTGTTGATCTCGACGTTGCGCTGGCTCAGGCCGCTGCGCGTGTCGGCGAGGTCGAGCGCGATGCGCGGCGGCGTGTCGGTCGTGAAGATCTGCGGATCGCTCGGCGGGCTCGCGAGCTGCAGCGTGATTTCCACCTTGCCGCCCGGCAAGGTGTTGTAGCCGATCTTCTCGAGCACGTTCTCGGCGTTGGCCGCACCCGATCCCAGCGACGCCGCGAGCATCAGTGCCGGCAGGCAACAGCGCAAGAGGCGGGTCAGGGGACCGGACTTACGTCCCAGGTTGTTGGCAGCTGTCGTAGTCATGAAAGTTACCCCCAATGGGCCTCTTATTGGTCACCAAGCGCGATCGACGCTTGGCGTTCCATCCAGCCGCCGGCCCCGTTGGGAACCAGCTCGACGAGTTCGATGCGGTCTTCGGCGATCGTCGTGATACGGCCGTAGTTTTGTCCGAGATAATTGTCTTTATGTACGCGGTGCACGACGCCTTCCGGGTCCTTCACGAGTCCTTCGATCGCGTCGCCGATGCCGAGCGTACCGACCATCGACAAACCGTCCAGCGGGTATTTCTCGAGCAGTTCCGACGGGCGGTTGCGGTCAGGCCCTTCGCCGTTGCCGGCCGCCGCCAGCTGTTCCTCGCGGCGCTCTTCGGCGCTCGCACTGAACGGATCGCGCAGTTCCTGGCCGCTCGCGTCCTGGCTCTTGTATTCGAAGGTCTCGAACGTCTTGACCACGGGCAGCGGACTGATCGGCGCCCCTTTCTTGGCCTTCTCGGCGGCAACCCAGTCTTCGAGATCGCGGCGGCCGGCCGTACAGCCGGCAAGGGTCAGCATGACCAGTGCGGACGCGACGATCGGTCGCAATTGCAGCTTCATCATTGCATCCCCCCGTGTCCGCCGGCAGCGGGTTTCGGCGGCGGCGCGGCACCGGGCCTGGGCGGCACGGCCGGCGGCGCGTTGGCGGCCTGCTCGTCGTCGTCGACGTAGCGGTAGGTCTTGACCGTGCCCTCGAGCGCGAGCGGTCCGTTCATCAGCGCCGGCTTGGCGCCGGCAGCGGTGGCCTGGGTCGGCTGCGGCCGCAGCGACACGTCGTGCATGGTCAGGATCACGACGCGCGGCAGCGACGCGACGCCGCTGATGAACGCGCCGAACTGGTGGTAAGAACCCACCATGCGCAGGGTGATCGGCTTCTCGGCGTAGAACTCCTTGATCTGCTCGGCGCCGGGCTGGAACAGATCGTTCTCGATGCCCGAGGACAGCGCGGTCTGCGAAATGTCGACGAGCAGCTCCGGCATCTCGGTCCGGCTAGGCAGCTGCAGCAGCATCTGGCGCAGCATGTCCTTCATCTCCTCGAGCTGCTGGCGCAGCGCCTCGAGATTGACCGCCTTGGCCTGCTTGATCGAGAAGTCCTGCTTGAGCGAGCTTTCCTGCTTCTGCTTGCCTTCCAGGTCTTCCTGCTGGCCGCGGATCTGGAAGTACCAGCCGAGCAGGCAGATGACCAGGAACAGCAGCACGCAGAACGTCATCTTCACGCCCTGCGGCCAATTGCCCGCATTCTGGAAATCGAGGTCGCGGAAATCCGAGAGCTTCATGGCTGCTTGGCTCCCTGTGCGGCCGGCGGCGGCGTCGCGGCCGCGGCACCCGGCGCAGCAGCCGCGGCGGGCGCGGCCGGCTTGGC
>NZ_JANFVR010000172.1 GCF_024609805.1 Tahibacter caeni
TCTTCCGATCTCGTCGCCGCTCGAGCTGGCCGCCGGCACGCCGCTGCGCGCGGCCACGTTCGCCGGCGCGACCGCACTGACGCGCAGTGTCGCGATCGCGACCGACGCGGACGCCTTGCGCCGCCGCGTCGGCGGCGAGCTCCAGCCCTGCCGCAAGGACGGCGGCCTGCGGCTGCGCCTCGAAGACGACGCGCCGGTCGACGGCGAGCGGCCGTTCTACAGCGTCGACATCTTCGACGCCTGCTGGGTCTGGCCGCAGGCGGACCTTGCCGGCAGCGGCGCGATCGAGGTCGAGGTCGGCAGCCTGCCGTACAACTTCCAGCTCTGGCACGACGCGAAGCACGTCGTGCGGCGCAAGCCCGCGACCGCGGCCGGCGAACTCGAAATCCGCCGCGGCGGCTGCACCGGCAAGCCCTGGGTCAAGCTGCCGCTCAAGGAAGCCACGCGCAATCCCGAACGCACGACCCTTCGGGCGAAGCTGCCGGCCCGGCCGAAGACCGCGCCGCCCGCCGAGGACCTCTGCTTCGTGTTCGCGCGACCGGATACGAAGACTCTGTGGGCGGTATCCGAAGTGCATCTGGTGCCGGCGCAGGAGTAGTCGCGCGCGGCGGCGGAGTTCGCGAGGCCGGCGCCGATGCGCCGGCCCGGTGGCATTGCGGTGCACTCACGGCTGCGCGGAGGCGCGACGGCGGCGCTATCGCCGTGCGTGCCGCGGTCAGTGCAGCCGGCCGTGCGCCGCGCTGGCGACCACGTACAGGCGCTCGGGCGCCTGCGGGTTCACTTCCTCGCCGAGCGCCGCGAGGCTAGGGTCGAGCAGGGCGCGAGCGGATTCGCGCTGGCCGTGCAGGGCCAGCGCCGTTCCGCGCAGCGCGTCGATGGCCTGCGGCCATCGCCCAGTCGCACGGTGCGAATTCAGCGCCTGCGCGTCAAGCTCCGCTATCACGGCGTCGGCGGCCTCGACCTGTCTCAGATCCAGCTCGCTGAGCGCATAGACGAAGGCGGCGTCCTGCGTCTGCGGCGACTTCGCGCTAGGCGCATTCGACGAAGTAGGGCGTGAGTTCGAAGTTCCAGTCGATGATCGCGGTGAAATGCGCTGGTCTTCCAGGCTCCCCTGCAGCAGGCGCATCAGCGTCGCTTCGCGCCTGAGGGCGTCCAGCGGCGCGCTGTCGAGTGCGAACTTCTATGCGCGTCGCTCCGGCATGCACGTGTGCGCGGCCAGCCAGACTTCGCTGCCGGCGGCCGCGCGACTGAGCTTTTTCTGCAACATGAAGTTGCCGCGGCCTGGCACCGGCTGTCCCGCGACGAGGCGCAGTTCGCCTGGCGGCGGCGCGCCGGCTTCCGTTCGCGTGACCACGCTGTCGAGGCGATAGCCCACGCGCGACAGCGTGGAGATCAGATCGGCGTTGGCCTCGCCGAGCGCGCGGCGCAGCTTGGCGATGGCGTTGGGCAGCACCTTCTCGATCGTGATGCGGCCGGCCCACACCTCGCGCAGCAACTCTTGCTTCGTCACCACCTGGCCGGCGCGGCGCAGCAGATAGGCCGGCACTTCCAGCGCGCGCCACTCGGCGATCACCGGCAGGCCGGAAACGCGCAGCTCGAAGCGGGCTTCGTCGAATTCCGCGGTGCCGAACCGATAGCGGCCGAAGTCGGGTTTGGACAACTCACTGTTCTGCAAGAGATAGGGCCGCCGTTACCGAAGCGTTACCGGCGCGGTGCCGCGGCGTGGGTACTGTCCGACGCCGCGTGCCTAGCATCGGTTCCCGCCCCGGAACCGAATCCAAAAAAGTCCAGCGGCAATCGGCGTGGAGACAGTCGGTGCGCGACTGGACAGCAGATGCGGCGCGCGCTTTCGCAATGCCTGCATCCTGCGTGCGGTTCGAGGCTGGCCGCCTGAGTTTCCTGCGTGAAGCGGAATCCGGCGGCCGTTCATTCAAACCATTCCCAAGGAGCGCCATGAAACTCAGACGATACCTGGTGTACGCCGCGTTGGCGGCGACGACAGGCCAGGCCCACGCGCAAACGGCGACGAGCATCCGCGACGAATATGCCCGCGACATCAGTTCCGCTCAAACGGTGGCGGCTTTCGGGCCCGACCTGTTCGGCGAATCGGTGAACCTCAAGGACGGCGTCACTTCGTTCAGCGCGACGGACGTGACGGCGGCGACCAACAGCGGCCTGCCGGTCGCGGTCGGACGCACGCTCGGGGTCAACGCCATGGATGTCGACGACTACGTCGACAAGCTCGCCGACGGCGAACTGTTCGGCAACTGGAAACTCGACGTGCCGGTGATTCACGGCACCTTCGACGAGCGCACCGGCTGGGTCGTGGGTTCGAGCACGCCGACGCTGCGCTGCAGTTCCGGTTACACCCCGCCGCCGGCCAGGAGTCTGTTCAGCGCCTGGAACCTGTCCTACCTGCCGGAGCAGTACTGGCACGGCAACGAAGTCCGCATCCCGGGCAAGGGAAGCTACCCGCTGCTGGCGCTGCCCTCGGATCGTGCGCGGCCCGATGACGGCCAGCAGTACTTCTGGACCACCAAGGACGGCTGGCGCGTGTCGTGCCTGCCGGCCGTGAAGAACGCGGCCGGCGAGGGATTCAAGGTCGCTCTGCCCGACGGGACCAAATACACCTTCGACTGGATGAGTTCGCGCAAGGTCGCGGCGCTCAAGGACAAGCAGTGCAAGAGCGCGTACTACAACGAGTACAACGTCATCAACTGGGCCTTTACCTACTACACCTTCGACTGGGATGACGTCACGCCGGATGACCCGAACGGTCGCTGGCGCATGAACCGCATGGACGGCGGCGCGGTGAGCGGCGGTTCGCGGCAGGTCAATTTCTGCCGCGAAGAAGTCGTGGTCAACCGTCGCGAGTATTTCCTTCACGCCACCAAGGTCGAGGATCGCTTCGGCAACACCGTCGTCTACGACTACGATCCCGCCAACCCGCGGCGTCTGCGTACGATCACCTCCAGCGACGGAAACGCGATCGGGCTCAGCTACGGCAGCAACGGCAAGATCAGCGCGGTGACGCAGAACGGCCGCACCTGGCAGTACCAGTACGCCAGTGCCGATGGCGCCACGCTGTCTGCCGTCGTTCGTCCCGACGGAAGCCGCTGGACGTTCCAGTACGGCGACCTGTACAGCATGCTGCACCAGGACAATCAGCACATCCTCTGGCTCGACTGCGAGCCTTCGGTGCCCGGACAGGCCACGGCGTCGGTCACCATCGGTCATCCTTCCGGCGCGGTCGGTGTGTTCGACTTCCGTTCCATGGCCCACGGCACCGATCGCGTGCCCGGTTCCTGCTATCAGCCGGACCCCGACCAGTCGACCCATGCGGTGCTGACCGACGTTCTGATGGTATACAAGGCGGCATCGCTGACCAGCAAGCAGATCTCCGGACCGGGGCTGGCGACGCACACCTGGACTTACGACTATTCCCCGCACTGGAGCTGGAACGCGACCGGCTACGTCGACGACTGCAGTTTCCCGGCGGCGAACTGCGACAGCACGGTGAAGACCGATGTGACGGCGCCCGACGGCACGGTCACGCGCTCGACCTTCGGCAACGACTACTGGCACAACGCGGGCCAACTGCTCAAGGTCGAGACGCTCAGCGACGGCGTGCCGGTGCAGACGGTGGAGCACACCTATCTCGCCAGTGCGGCGGGCCAGGCCTTTCCCGACGCCGCCGGCGTCGATCCGAATCCACGCAACAACCGCCTGGTCACCGAGAAGAATCGCCCGCTGAGCGTCACGACCACCTCGCGCGGCGGCGACCACTTCACGCGCAGCTTCAACGCGTTCGACGCCTTCGTACGGCCGACCCGCGTGACGCGCGCCAATTCGCTGGGGTTCTCCAAGGAGGAAGTGACCGAGTACCACGACAACCTCGGTCTCTGGGTGCTGGGCCAGGTGCGGCGCCAATACATTCCGGCGACGAGCGTCAACGCCGCCGGCGGCGCCGGCGACGTGGTATTCGCCGAGACCGAGTACGACGCGCAGGCCCTGCCGTCCCGCAGGTACGCGTTCGGCCGGCTGATCCAGGCGCTGAGTTACGCGGCGGACGGCAACGTCAGCAGCATTGCGGACGGCAACGGCAATGTCACGTCGCTGAGCGACTACTATCGCGGGACGCCGCGACTGATCCGCTTCCCCGCCACGGCCGAAGCGCCGTCCGGCGCTGCACAGTCGGCGACGGTCGACGTCAACGGCTGGGTCAGCGCTGTCACCGACGAGCTCGGCTCGAGGACCTGCTACGGCCGCGATGCGCTGGGGCGCATCGTCCGCATCACGTATCCGTCCGAAACCCAGGCCGGCGTCTGCGACGCGTCGCGCTGGACTCCGGTCTCGCTGCAACTGACCCAGGTCGCCGCGGAAGAGCACGGGCTGCCCGCGGGGCACTGGCGCCTCAGCCGTTCCGAGGGCAACAATTCCCGGAACCTGTATCTGGATGCGCTGTGGCGCCCGGTGCTCGAGGAAACGTTCGACGCGAGCGACGCCGGCGCGACTTCGAGCCAGACGGTCACGCGTTACGACAGCAAGGGCCGCAGGAGTTTCGTGTCGAATCCGCAGCGCGGCGTCGACAGCTATCTGGACGCCCTGGCAGGCACGCGCACCCGCTACGACGCACTGGACCGGCCGGTGCGGGTCGAGGTCGACAACGAGCTCGACGCCGCGGCGCCGCTGGCCACCGTCACCGAATATCTGGACGGACTGCGCACGCGCGTGACCAATCCGCGCGGCTTCGTCAGCATCAGCAGCCACCTGGCCTGGGACGAGCCCGGTTACGACCTGCCCATCTCTCGTCTGATGCCCGAGGGCAAGGTCGTGCAGATCGAGCGCCATCCGAAATTCGGCTGGCCGCTGCGTCTGACCCAGCGCAGCGCGGACTACGCCCAGCAGCAGACGCGCCGTTACGTCTACGACGGCCATGCGCAGCTGTGCAAATCGGTCGAACCCGAGGCCGGCGCGACCGTCATGGGCTACGACGCCGCCGGCAATCTGACCTGGAGCGCGGCCGGCCTGAGCCAGTCGTCCTACGCCGCTACCGACGATTGCAATCACACGCAGGCCTGGAGTTCCGGGCGCCGCGTGGACCGCAGCTACGACGCGCGCAACCGGCTGCTGACGCTGGCCTTCCCCGACACGCTCGGCAACCAGATCTGGACGTATACGCCGGACGGGTTGCCCGCGAGCATCGTGACGAGCAACGAGGCCGGCGCGACCGCACCGGTCAGACTGGCCTACACCTACAACAGGCGCCGCCTGCCGACCGCGGAAACCCTGAGCCAGGCCGGCTGGTACGACTGGACCATAGGCCATGCCTACGACAGCCTCGGCAACCTCGCCGCGCAGACCTATCCGACCGGCCTCAACGTCGACTATGCGCCGAATGCCCTGGGCCAGGCGACGCGCGCCGGCAGCTACGTCACGGACGTGCGCTACCACCCGAACGGCGCCGTGCAGCAGTTCTCCTACGCCAACGGCGTGGTCTACACCATGCGCCAGAACCTGCGGCAGCTGCCGGCGCAGATGACGGCCTCGGGCGTCGCCGACCAGATCTACAGCTACGACGCCAACGGCAATCTCACGGGCATCGCGGACCGGGTTCGCGGCAGCGGCTACGACCGCACCATGAGCTATGACCCGCTCGATCGCCTGACCGCCGCGAATTCGGCGAGCTTCGGCGGCGACGCCGCGCATCGCTTCACCTACGATGCGCTGGACAACATCACGTCGTGGCGGCTCGGCGGAATCAAGGACTACGACTACGTCTACGCCGCGGGCACCAACCGGCTCGACGCGATCCGCAACGGCGCGGGCAGCGTGCTGCGCAGTTTCTCCTACGATGCGCAGGGCAATCTGCAGACCAAGGACGGTCAGGCCTTCCAGTTCGACGTCGGCAACCGGCTGCGCCAGGTGGCCGGCAAGGAAACCTATCGCTACGACGGCCTCGGCCGCCGCGTGCAGACGACGCGGGCGGACGGCTCCCAGGCGCTGTGGCATTACAGTCAGGCCGGGCAGCTGCTGTTTTCGTGGGACGGCCCGACGCGGCAGCAGACCCACGAATACGTCTATCTCGCCGGCCGGCTCGTCGCCACGATCGATCATGACTGGCCCGCCAACACGACGGCGACGGTCCGTTACCGGCACACGGACGCGCTGGGCAGCACGATCGCCGCATCCGACGCCGCCGGTCAGGTCGTCGAGCGCAACGACTACGAGCCCTACGGCGCGGTCATCGGCAAACCGGGCTTCAGCGGCGTGGGCTATACCGGGCACGTCATGGACGGCACCACCGGGCTCGCCTACATGCAGCAGCGCTACTACGACGCGGACGTCGGCCGCTTCCTGAGCGTCGATCCGGTGACGGCGGACGCAAGCGGCGGCGGCAACTTCAACCGCTACTGGTACGGCAACGACAACCCCTACTCATTCGTCGATCCGAACGGAAAGCTCGGCGAGCACTGGCGCTGCGTCACCCCTGGAAGCTGCGTGCCGCAGCAGGCCATGCAGAGGGCTCAGGTCTTCGCGAACTACGTCAGCAGGAAGCTGGAACCCTTGCAGCCGTACGTCGAACCGGTGAGCAATTTCCTGGTCGATTCGGGCGAATGGGTGGCGCACCAGTCGGTGGAAGGAGTGCTGAAGCAAGTGCCCGGCGCCGGCGAGCATCTGGCGTCCTACTACAAGGACGTGATCAAGCCGCGCATCGACGGCGCCGTCGAATCGGCCATCAATGGCGATGCCGGCCCGAAGGCCCCGAGCTCCAGCGGAGACTATGTGCCGACCACGGTAGTCATCACCAAGCCGGACGGCACCCGTTACGAGGTGAATTTCGGACCGCGTACGCCGGCACCCGGCGACAAGCCGATCGAGGACAAGCCGAGCCCGCCACCCGAGCCCAAGCCGGAGCCGCAGCGGTAACACGGCGTACGGCGGCGGGTCCGGCCGAAGGCCGGATCCGCCGCCGACGTGAAGGCCGCCGACGCGCCGCGCACTGCGCCCGGTCCGGGGAAGCGCAACGGGCGCTTGGCGGAATTCCCCATCAGGATTGCGATTCCGCCACCGGCGCGGCAGGCTTGGCCGACCTAGCATGGTTCCACCCCTCCCCAAGGAACCTGGCCATGAACACTACGAATCGCTCGCTGTATCGTCGGCTTTCGTCGGCGGCCCTGCTGCTGTCGCTGCTGCTGGCCGGCGCCGCCGGTGCGGCCGGCATCGCGATCGACGACGCGGTCGTCGAGCCGCTGCCCGGACGCGACTACAGCATGCGGCTGGACCTTGCCGCCGCGCGTTTCGAGCAGATCGACGCGCAGAGCGGCGAGACCCATGCCCGCGCGCTGAGCACCGAATGCGTCGCCGCGCTAGCGCCGGGCCTGTGGCTCGCCGTGCCGGCCGCGCAGGGGCTCGAGCTGCTGCCGGTCGGCGCGACCGTCGATCATGCGACCACGGTCGCCGCCGGCTGCCGCACGGCGCCGGAGCAGGCCGCGACGTTGCCGCCGGCCGTGCTGCAGCAGATCGCCGCGAACGGCGGCGGCGTGATCTACGTCGACGCGGGCGGCCTGGACGCGGCCGGCCGCCTCGCGGCGAACGGAGCGCGCTGATGGCGGCGCTGCGCATCGGCATCCTCGTGCACGAGTCGGCCATGGCCTCGGCCGTGACCACGCCGTTCGATACCCTGCGCACGGCCAACAAGCTCGCGCACACCTTGAATCCGGGCGCGCCGGCGCCGGTGTCGGTGCAGATCGTCGCGGCGCGCCCGGGTCCGGTGAAGCTGGCCTCGGGCATCAGCTTCGAGGCCGCGCAGGCGCGGCCCGACGAGCTCGACGTGCTGCTGGTCGCGGCGATCGACTACGCGACCGTCGGCGATCTCTGCCGCAAGCTCGACGCGCTCGTCGCCGAACGCGTGTTGCTGCGGCGCTGCGCCGAGGCCGGCCTGCGCATCGCCTCGACCTGCAATGCGACCTTGCTGCTGGCCGAGGCCGGCCTGCTCGACGGCCTGCGCGCGACGACGAGCTGGTGGCTTGCCAACGTCGCGCGCGAGCGCTATCCGGCCGTGGACTTCACGGTCGAGGAACTGCTCGTCGACGAAGGCCGCGTCGTGACCGCCGGCGCGGCCACGGCCGCCTACGAGCTCGTGCTGCAGATGGTCGAATGGGCCGGCGGCAAGGGCTTGGCGCAGAACGTGTCGCGGCTGATGCTCGTCGACCGCGAGCGGCAGAGCCAGGCGCCGTACATCAGCCTCGCACTGGCCCAGCGGCCGCGCCAGGGACTCGGCGAGCGCGCCGAGAAATGGCTGCAGAAACGCCTGCACGAATCGATCAGCGTGCGCGAGCTCGCCGATCACTGCCGCGTCAGCGAACGCACCTTGCTGCGCCGCTTCCACGAGGATTTCGGCGCGACGCCGCTGGAATACGTGCAGAAGCTGCGCGTGGAACGCGCCAAGGCGCTGCTGGAGACCACGCATCTGTCGTTCGAGGAAATCGTCGGCCGCTGCGGCTACCAGGATGTGTCGAGCTTCCGCCGCCTGTTCAAGCAGGTCGTCAGCATGACGCCGAACGATTACCGCGAACGCTATCGGCTGCGCGCGCGCTGAGCGCGAGCGGCTACGCAACGCATCGGAGGTCCGCGGCTGAGAGGAATCGCGCGGCGGCGGCAGTGCTGGGCAACGTCTCCCAGCGAGTGCCGCCATGTCTCAACGCTATGTGTTACTGCCGCAGACCGGACTGACCGCCCGCAGCGGCCCCGACGCCGAGCGTCTGCAACGCCTGACCGACGCGTACGAACGCGAGGCCGGCGACGACCAGCAGCTCGACGGCGTGACCGTGCAGGTGGTGGATGCGCAGCGCGACGGTCCGGTGCTCGTGGAGATGAGCGAGGCCGCCGCGGCCGCGCTCGTCGCGACCGGCGTGCCGCTGCGCCTGGTCGAGGAAGTCGTCTATCCGCATCCGCATCCGCGCGTGCTCGCGGCCGGGGCACGGCCGCGGCGGCGCGCCGACGCCGACGGGCTCGTCGCGATCACGGTCACCTGCGTCGACGCGCGTTCGGGCGCGCCGCTGGCCGGTGTCCACGTCGTCGCGATCGGCGACCGCGCCGCGCGCAGCGGCGACGAGGGCTGCACCGATTCTGCCGGCTGCGTCGCGCTGCGTGTGCCGGCCGGCGTGCCGATCGAACGCCTGATCGTCGAAGCCGACGCGCGCCAGTGGGGCGCCTGCCGCGACGGCCTTACGCCGGCCGACCAGCGCATCGAGCTCGCGCCGCTGGACCTGGCCGCCGCCGACGTCGTCCGGCACTACTACCCGGCCGCCGCGGCTGCGGAACGCTTCGATCCGGCCACCGGCGTGACCGTCGGCATCGTCGATACCGGCGTCGGACCGCATGCGGCGCTCGGCGGCGTTCAGGGCTGCTGCACCGTGACCGGCGACGTCGCACGGCTGCAGCGCACCTACGACGACGTCGACTGGCACGGCACGCACGTCGCGGGACTGATAGCCGCCCAGGGCCGGCTGCCCGGCCTCGCGCCCGGCGTGAAGCTGCGCGCGTATCGTGCGTTTCCCCAACGCGGCAGCGGCGCGACGAGCTTCGCGATCATCAAGGCGCTGATGTTCGCCGTCGCCGACGGCTGCGACATCGTCAACCTGAGTCTCGGCGGCGGACCGCCCGACGAGGCGCTGTCCGAAGCGCTGGCCGATGCACGCAACCACGGCGTGCTCGTCATCGCCGCGGTCGGCAACGACGGCGAGCCCTACGTGGCGTTTCCGGCGACTCACGACGACGTCGTCGCGGTCGCCGCGTTCGGCCATCGCGACGGATTCCCGGCCCAGGCCCAGGCCGCCGGCGACATCCGCGCGACGCCGGCGTCGACGCGCGACCCGGCCGAATTCGTCGCGGCGTTCTCCAACTCCGGCAAGTACGTCGATGCGATCGCACCGGGTGTGGCCGTGCTGTCGACGGTGCCCGGTCCCGCCGACGCCTATGCGCCGCTCAGCGGCACCTCGATGGCCGCGCCGATCGTCGCCGGCGTCGCCGCCTGCCTGCTGTCGCGCGACCGCGCGCTGTTCCGGGCGCCGCGCGATCGCGCGCG
>NZ_JANFVR010000173.1 GCF_024609805.1 Tahibacter caeni
CGGTCCGGGCCGCGGCCGATGCGCGCCGTCCCCGCCGCTTTCGCGCCTCGTCCGGCCGCAGCGGATCCGGCGTGCTCTGCGGCCGTCGCCGGAACGGCGGCAGGCGAACGGCGCCGGCGCGGACGGCGGGGCGCTTATGTCATTGGTAAAGGGCGCGACGGCCAAGTAAGTTGTGCGGCGCCGGAACGCAAGATCGAAACTACCGTGTTCTACGCCGTGCGAACGTGCGGACGTAGCCACAACACCGAACGGGTAATGCCATGAGTCAGATCAACAAGCCGCCGGCGCAGACGGTCGGCAACGCCGGCGTCGGCGAAACGTCGCAGTTCGGCGAGTCGACCGAGATTCTGCCTGCCGACGAGAACCGGCTCATCGCCGAGCGCCGCGAGAAGCTGCGCGCGCTGCGCGCGGCCGGCATCGCGTTTCCGAACGACTTCGTACCCGACGCGTTCGCCGGCGATCTGCAGGCCGAATTCGCCGACCGGGACCGCTGGAGCGCCGAGGCCATCGAGGCGCTCGGCCGCCGCGTGCGCGTGGCCGGCCGCCTGCTGGCCAAGCGCCAGATGGGCAAGGCCAGCTTCGCCCAGGTGCAGGACATGAGCGCGCGGCTGCAGCTGTTCCTGCAGCAGGCCGCGCTGGGCGACGACGCCTACGCGGCGTTCAAGGGCTGGGACGTCGGCGACATCATCGGCGCCGAAGGCCTGCTGACGCGCACCCGGACCGGCGAGCTGTCGGTGAAAGTCGATGCGCTGCGCCTGCTGACCAAGTCGCTGCGTCCGCTGCCGGACAAATGGCACGGCCTCGCCGACGTCGAACAGCGCTACCGCCAGCGCTACGTCGACCTCGTCGTGACCGAGGAAGCGCGCCGCGTGTTCAAGCTGCGCTCGGCGATCATCGGTCACATCCGCCAGTGGCTCGAAGATCCGTCGCGCCGCTTCATGGAAGTCGAGACGCCGATGATGCACGTGATCCCGGGCGGCGCGACCGCGCGGCCGTTCGTCACGCATCACAACGCGCTCGACCTGCAGCTGTATCTGCGCGTCGCGCCGGAGCTCTACCTCAAGCGCCTCGTCGTCGGCGGCTTCGAGCGCGTCTACGAGATCAACCGCAACTTCCGCAACGAGGGCGTGTCGACGCGGCACAACCCCGAGTTCACGATGCTCGAGCTGTACCAGGCCTACGCGACCTACAAAGAGATCATGGACCTGACCGAGGCCCTGATCCGCGACACGGCGCAGGCCACGCTCGGCACGACCGCGCTGACCTGGGAAGGCCGCGCGATCGACGTCGGCCCGGCGTTCCGGCGCTGGCCGATGGAGCAGGCCGTGCGCGAATTCAACCCCGAAATCCCGGCGCAGGACCTGCGCAACCGCGACGCGCTCGCCGCGCATTGCGCGCGCAAGGGCATCCACGTCAAGCCGTCCTACGGCTGGGGCAAGCTGCTGCTCGAACTGTTCGAGGCCACGGTCGAAGGCACGCTCGTGCAGCCGACCTTCATCACCCAGTACCCGACCGAGGTCTCGCCGCTCGCGCGCGAGAACGACACCGATCCGGGCATCACCGACCGCTTCGAGCTGTTCGTCGGCGGCAAGGAAATCGCGAACGGCTTCTCCGAGCTCAACGATCCCGAAGACCAGGCCGCGCGTTTCCAGGCCCAGGTCGCGGCGAAGGAGTCGGGCGACGACGAGGCCATGCATTTCGACCACGACTACATCCGCGCGCTCGAATACGGCCTGCCGCCGACCGGCGGCCTCGGCGTCGGCATCGACCGGCTCGTGATGCTGCTGGCTGACGCGGCGTCGATCCGCGACGTGCTGCTGTTCCCGTACATGCGTCCGGAAGCCTGAGCGAAGAGTCCGAGCGGGGCGCGGCCTTTGTCGGCCGCAGCATCCGCGCGTCGCCTGATCGAGCCTAGCCCGCCGCCGCAGTAGCCTGCGGCGCGTCGCGCCGCTGACGCGGACTTAACGCGGCGGGGCCGGAGCAATCCGCTAGAATGCGGATTCCCTGCGCCTGCGTCCGCTTCGTGCGGCTGCGGCGCGATTCCGTTTCAGCCCTGTCCGCGCCGCCGCGCCACGCCGCGGCGCGCCGGATCGCGAAAGGACCAGAACGATGTGGTATGTGATCGAGGGAACGGACGTCGCGGGCTCGCTGCCGCAGCGGCTGCAGGCGCGACCGGCGCATCTGGCGCGGCTGACGGCGCTCAAGGACGCCGGACGCCTGCTGCTGGCCGGGCCGTTCCCGGCCATCGACGCGGCCGATCCCGGCGAGGCCGGTTTCAGCGGCAGCCTGATCGTCGCCGAGTTCGACGACCTGGCCGCGGCCCAGGCCTGGGCCGCGGCCGATCCTTACGTCGACGCCGGCGTCTACGCGCGCGTCGAGGTGCGTCCGTTCAAGAAGGTGCTGCCGTGAGCGAGCGGCTGGAGCGCATCCGCACGGCGCTGCAGGCGCTGCAGCCGCAGCAGCTCGAACTGATCGACGAAAGCCACAAGCATGCCGGCCACGAAGGCGCGCGCGACGGCCGCGGCCATTTCCGCGTGCGCATCGTCGCGGCTCAGTTCGCCGGCCTCGCGCCGCTCGCACGGCACCGCCGGGTCTACGCCGCGCTCGGCGACCTGATGCAGACCGACATCCATGCGCTCGCGATCGACGCGCGTGCGCCGCAAGACCCCTGAGGAGACCGTTCATGCGTAGAGTCCTGCCCCTGCTGATCCTCGCCACGCTGGCCGGCTGCTCCGGCGGCCCCGGCAAGGCGCCGGCGCTCCAGTACACCAGCGGCGAGCCGGCCCTGCGCGTCAACGACCAGCCGGTCTCCGGAGCGCTGCTGACCGAAGTCGCGCGCGGCCGCGGCCTCGATCTCGACAATCCCGAACAGCGCCTGCGCGCGATCAAGGAGCTGTCCGACTACGTGCTGCTCGCAACGGTCGCGCAGAAGCAGAACATGGCCGACGACGCGGCGTTCGGCGCGATCGTCGAGGCGCAGCGCCTGCAGGGCGTCGCGAACGCGACGCTCGACTACTACGCGCGCACGCACCCGATCAGCGAAGCCGCGCTCAAGGCCGAGTACGACGCGCAGGTCGCCAAGGCCGGCAGCGAGTCCTACGACTTCGCCCAGATGCTGTTCGACAACGAGACCGAAGCGCTCAAGGCCAGCGAGGCACTGCTGGCCGGCAAGGACTGGGCGGCCGTCTATGCGGAATGGCAGGGCAAGGCCAAGCAGGCGCGCGAGTTCAAGGACGTGCGCCTCGTGCAGCTGCCGTCGCCCGAGCTCGTCGATGCGCTGAAGAAGCTCAAGGCCGGCGAATCGACCCGGGTGCCCGTGAAATCCCAGTACGGCTGGCACCTCATGCACCTCAGCGCGACCAGGCCCGTCACGCCGCCGGCGTTCGACGCGATACGCGGCGAGCTGCAGAAGCACATGCTCTCGCGCCAGGGCGAGCAGTGGATGCAGAAGCTGCGCGGCGAAGCCGTGATCCTCGACCTCAAGGCGCCGGCCAAGGGCGACGCACCGGCGAAGTGAGGCAAGCGGCTACGGACCGTCCGGCAGCAGGGATCTGCCGGCTTCCGTCAGCGCACGCCAGGTACCCGCACCGGCACAAACGGAGGACGGCATGGCTCGTATCTTCACGGTACTGCTCCTGTTGGCGGCCGCAGGCTGCGCGTCGGCCGATTCGTGGCTCCCGCCCAGGCCGACAACTGCCGTGTCGGACAGGGGGACGTATCGCCTGACTGTCTATCCGCGCCCGATCTCCGGGGCACTGGAGTACTTCTCCGACCAGGTCGACGGCAGAGCGCCGGCAGGGCAGCGTGCCGGCGCACGGACACGATGCGAAGCGACGCTGGAGAAGCTCGGGCCGAACTCCTACGAGGTCGTGTGGCGTAAGCCGCTCGTCAACGACGTTGCTCCGTTGTCTGCGCTGGTGGCCGACGACGGCCGCTTCGTCACGTTCGACAACTGGCACCATGCGGGCATCGGCGAGGACACGATCGTCATTTACCGCGTCGACGGAACCGTGGTGAGAAAGCTCAGTCTCGAGGACGTCCTCGGCAAGGATTCGTTCGAGAAGCTTCCGAGATCCGTCAGTTCGGTCTGGTGGGGCGGCGAGCACAAGCTCAGCTACGACGACGCGACTATCGAGCTGCAGGTGGTGGCCAGCGGCAGCCTCCACGACAATCCCACGTTTCGCACCGTTCGTGTCGAGCTGTCGACCGGCAACGTCCTGCCGGAAGAGGCGGCGGAATGAGGCGCGCAGCCGATCAGGCGCGCAGCCGATGATCCGTTCAGGCCGATGCGCCTGGCGGCTCGGCCTGAAACGGACATCGGTTTCCGGCGCAGCCTCCGCCCTGTGATCGGTTCAGTACGGATGTTTCTCTCGGCCGCTGTCATCCCGAGGCTTCGTGATCGCGCGGCGCTTCCGGCGGACGCGCTGCTTTCAGGCCGGCAGTCTTCGGCGATGAACGACAAAGACGCGCTCGTCGCCGCTCGCCGTCGGGGAGACTCGCTGAAGGCGCTCGACCCCGTGCGGATCCGCCGCGACCGGGTGAAGGTTGCGGTCGTGCTCTCCGAAACGCCGGACGACGAGAGCGGAATCTACGTCGTTCGCCCGGCATCGCCGCGACGCCTGGGTTCCGTTTCGAGCGAGCGGCGTCTGCGTCGACGGCCGTTCTTCGCGGCGTGCGCACCGCGATGTTGCGGTTCGCTGCGCTCGCCGTCGGCCCGCGCCGCCGCCGGCCGTCAGAAATCCAGCTCGAGCGCCGCGCAGAGGTAGTCGACCATCGGCGCGAGACGCTTGTAGGTGTCGACGAGCCAGGGCTTGAACTCGGTCGAGGTCGCGAGCCGGTCGTCGAACGCGGCCGAGGCGACGAAGTCCTTGCGCCGGATATCGGCGATGAGCTCGTGGTCCGGATCGAAGCCGCGCGGCGGCCGCGTCAGCGCGTCGCCGCCCGGCGCCAGGTGTTCGCGGAACGCCTTGCTCTGCGTGGCCTTCTTCCATGCGGCCGGATTGTCGGCGAGAAATTCGCGGATCTTTTTCAACGCGTCGGGCTGCGGATGCCAGATGCCGCCGCCGGCGAAGCTCGCGCCCGGCTGCAGGTGCAGATAGAACACCGGCGCCTCGATGCCCTTGCTGCGTTCGTGGAACAGGCGCGCGCCGGCCCAGGTCTTGTACGGCGTCTTGTCGTTGGAGAAGCGCGTGTCGCGGTGCTGGCGGAACAGCGAGCCGCCCTGGCTGCGCGTGTCGGCGCGGTAGTGCGGGCTGATCTTCGCGAGGGGCGCCTGCAGGTCGCCGAGCAGGGCCAGGAACGGCGTGCGCAGCTGCTCCTCGTAGCGCGACTTGTTGGCGAGGAACCAGTCGCGGTTGTTGTTGCGCGCAAGGTCGCGCAGGAAGCTGAAGGTCGCGGCGGTGAAATAGGCGCTCATGCGCTCCTCGGACGGTGACGGGGGATTGGAACGGTCAGGCCAGCGCGCGGCGCCGTTGAAGACCGTAGGCCTGCAGCGCGTCGAGCAGGGCGCCCGCGCCGGCCTGGGCCGGATCGGCGCGCAGGGCGTCGATCAGCGCGAAATACTCGTCGAACGTGAGCCCGGTCAGCTCGGTCTTGTGCTCGAGGCGCTCGCGGCAGAATGCGCGCCAGCGCGCGGTCTCTTCGGCGGTCAGCAGTTCGGGCCAGTTGCGCGCGCGGTAGCGCCAGAGCAGCTCGGGCAGGCGCGCGTCGCGGAACGCGAAGCGCTGTCCGGCGAGACGTTCCGGCGGCGTCGCGCGGACTTCGCGCAGCAGGCGCCGGTCGGCGTCGCCCAGGAAACCGCCGTAGAGCGCGAGCTCGGGATCGGGCGCGGCGGCTTCCTCGGCGCGCGCGAACACGCGCTGCAGTTTCGCCGTCAGATCCTGGCCGTCGAGGCGGCGCAGGTGCGCGAGGCCGCGCTCCACGTCCAGGCCGATGCGCGCGCGGTCGACGCCGGCCAGCACCGACAGCGGCGCGAGCGCCGGCGAGCGGTTCGCGTGCACGAGCTTCAGCGGAATGCGTTCCACGTCGTCGGGCAGGTCGGCGCGCGCGCTGAACACGCGGTCGGCGATCGCGTCGGCGTCGAGTTCCAGCAGCGGCGCCGGATCCGCGTCGAGGTCGTAGACGATGACCGCGTTCGGTTGCGTCGCATGCACGGCCAGCGGCGCCACGAGCGCGAGGCAGCCGCGGCTGGCCGGAAAGCGCGAGGACACGTGCAGCACCGGCGTGCGCCGGGCCACGTCGAGCAGCTCGAACGCGCGCTGCTTGCGGCGCAGCGCGAAGTACCAGTCGAACAGGCGCGGCTGGCGCCGGCGCAGCAGCCGCGCGAGGCCGATCAGGGCGTGCACGTCCGACAGCGCGTCGTGGGCGCGCTGCTGCTGCAGCTGGTTGGCGCGCGCGAGATCCTCGAGGCGGAAGCTCGGCGTGCCGTCGTCGCGCTGCGGCCAGTGGATGCCGTCGGGCCGCAGCGCATAGGTCATGCGCACGAGATCGATGAGGTCCCAGCGCGAATTGCCGTGCTCCCATTCGCGCGCATACGGCTCGTAGAAATTGCGGTAGAGCAGCTGGCGCGTGAACTCGTCGTCGAAGCGCAGCGAGTTGTAGCCCACGGTGCAGGTCGCCGGCGCGGCCATTTCCTCGTGCACGCGCGCGGCGAAGCCGGCTTCGTTGACGCCGTCGCGCTGCAGCTGCTGCGGCGTGATGCCGGTGATCAGCGCGGCCTGCGGATGCGGCAGCACGTCGGGCGCCGGCGCGCAGAACAGCTCGATCGGCTCGCCGACGGGTTCCAGATCCTCGTTCGTGCGCTGCGCGGCGAACTGGCAGGGCCGGTCGCGGCGCGGGTCGGCGCCTGTGGTTTCGTAGTCGTGCCAGAGAAAGGTCGGCTGGATCATGCGGTCACGGCGGCGGGTTCCGCGCGATCATGCCGGAATCGCCCGGACCGCGGCCAGCGGCGGCCGCATCGGCGCCCGGTCAATTTTTCACGGCTTGGCGCCGTCACAGCCGGCGGCTGATCGTGACGCTGCCGAATACCGGCAGCTCGCGTTGGCCGTCGAACTCGCGCGTGCGGTGGTAGCGCGCGAATGCGAATTTCCAGGCGCCGTGGGTCAGCGCGAGGCCGTAGCCGAAATCGGCGACGAACGGGCGGCGCTTGACGCTGTGGCTGCGGCGGAAACTGTTGCCGTCGAGCGTGACGTCGTAGAACACCGCGCGCGCGTCGGCGGTCAGGAAGCCGTGTCCGCTCCAGCCCGGACCGCCCCAGCCGTCGCGCGACGGCGACGTGTTCTCGCCGGCCGGCCGCAGCGGCGTGCTGCCGAAATCGTCGGGTAGACCGCGGCCGAAGCGCCATTCGGCGCCGGCGTTGAGATAGGTCGAGAAATTGCCGAGCGCGCCGCCGGCATGGGTGATGAAGTCGTGGCCCCAGCCCGCGCCGGCCTCGCCGTAGCGACGCATGCGTTCGTGCACGAGCTGGAACACCGGCTCGTCGCGCAGCTGGTTGTCCCAGCCATTCAGGCGCGGCGAGCCGATGACGTGATGCCAGCCGTTCTGGACCTGTTCGCCGCGCGCGGACGGGCCGATCATGCCCAGGCGCAGCTGGCCGACGCGCAGGTGGTCGCCGTTGCGCGCGTTGTAGCCGAAGCCGATCAGCAGCGCGCCGACGTAGGGGCGCTCCGCCGGAAGCAGCGCAGTCGCCTCGTGGTCTTCCGGCGTGAACAGCGCCTGGCCGATGCCGACGACCATGTTGCGCTGCTCGCCGCCGCCCGGGCCTATCCAGTCCAGATAGCGGTTCAGCAGGCGCGCCGGCAGCGGCAGGCACGGATCGTTGCGGTAGTCGTACAGGTCCGGCGACATCGCCGTGAACAGGAAGCCGTTGCTGTAGCCCTGGTCCTGGCCGCGGCCGCCGAACAGGTCGTTGTCGATGCGCAGGCTCAGGCTGGGACCGGGCCGCCGTACACCGTCGCGGCTGCAGTCGCGTTCCGCGGCGGCGACCGGCATCAGCGCGAGCGCGAGCAGCGTGCCGGCGGCGACGGCGGTCCGGCGCGGCGCGGCGGTGGGCGGAGATTTCATGAGGTGACTCCCGATGGCGGCGTCCCGAGCACCGCGAGCGCCTGATTCGCCGCGACCCATTCCTCGTTCGTCGGCTCGACGAGCACGCGCACGCGGCTCGCCGCCGCCGAGATGACCGGCGCGTGCGCGGCGTTCGCCGCCGCGTCGAGCGTGATGCCCAGGAACGCGAGGTCGCCGCAGACGCGCGCGCGGATCGGCGCGCCGTGCTCGCCGACGCCGGCCGTGAACACCAGCATGTCGAGGCCGCCGAGCAGCGCGGTCAGCGCGCCGATCTCGCGCACGATGCGGCGCACGTACAGCGCGAGCGCCGCGCGCACGTGCTCGCCGGTCTCGCCGGCCTCGTCTTCGCGCGCGAGCAGTTCGGGCGGGTCGGCCGACACGCCGGACACGCCGAGCAGGCCGGACTCGTGATAGAGCAGGTGGCCGACCTGTGCGAGCGACAGTTTCTCGATCTCCATGAGATACAGCACCGCCCCGGGGTCCAGCGCGCCGCAGCGCGTGCCCATCATCAGGCCGTCCAGCGCCGAGAAGCCCATCGTCGTCGCCACGCTCTTCAGATCCTGCAGCGCGCAGAGGCTCGCGCCGCTGCCGAGGTGCGCGACGATGACGCGGCCGCGCGCCGCCTCGCCGTAGCGTTCGCCGAGCACGCCGGCGACGTAGTCGTACGACAGGCCGTGGAAGCCGTAGCGGCGCAGGCCCCGCTGCCAGGCCGCCTGCGGCAGCGGCAGCAGCTGCTCGACGAGCGGCAGGGTGTGGTGGAACGCCGTGTCGAAGCAGGCCACCTGCGGCAGATCCGGACGATCGTCCAGCAGCGCCGCGACGGCTTCGAGCGCGAACGGCTGGTGCAGCGGCGCGAGCGGCACGTAGCCGCGCAGGTCGGCGAGCACCTGCACGTCGAGCCGCACCGGACGGCCGTACTTGCTGCCGCCGTGCACGACGCGATGCGCGACGGCGGCGAGCCGGCGCGGCCCGAGCCGCGCGACGATGCGCTCGCGGATCAGCGCGAGCGCCGCGTGATAGGGCTGCTGCGCGTCGAGCGAGACCGGCGCCGGCGCGACGCCGGTCTCGCCGAACGTCGTCGCGTCGCGGCCTATGCCCTGGACCTTGCCGTTCCAGACCGGCTGCCGCCGCAGCGGCCGCTCGCCCGCGTCGAACAGCGCGAACTTGATGCTCGACGAACCGCAGTTGAGCACGAGCACGAGCTCGCCCTGCGTCTCGTAGCGATCGGAGTGTCCGGGCCCGTTCATGGCGGCGTCGCGCGGTAGCGATGCGCGAGCAGCACGGCGATCGCGCAGGACGCGATGCGCGTGTCTTGCGCGTCGGCGCGGCTGGTCAGCACGACCGGCACGCGCGCGCCGAGCACGATGCCGGCGCTGGCCGCGTTGCCCATGTATTCGAGCTGCTTGGCGAGCAGGTTGCCGCTTTCCAGGTCCGGCACGACGAGGATGTCGGCCTGGCCGGCGACCGGCGAGACGATGTCCTTGATCTGCGCGGCGGCCGGCGAGACCGCGTTGTCGAACGCGAGCGGACCGTCGAGCACGCCGCCGGTGATCTGGCCGCGGTCGGCCATCTTGCACAGCGCGGCCGCATCCACGGTCGCGGGCATCGCCGGGTTGACCGTCTCCACCGCGGCGAGTATCGCCACGCGCGGGCATTCCACGCCGATCGCGTGGGCGAGGTCGATCGCGTTGCGGATGATGTCGGCCTTGTGGTCGAGCGTCGGCGCGATGTTGATCGCCGCGTCGGTAATGATGAAGGGCCGCGGGTAGGAGGCGACCTGCATCAGGAAGCAGTGGCTGACGCGGCGCTTGGTGCGCAGGCCGGCCTCGGCGGCGAGCACGGCGGCCATGAGCTCGTCGGTATGCAGGCTGCCCTTCATGAGCGCCTCGACCGCGCCGGTGCGCGCGAGCTCGGCCGCGTGCGCCGCGGCCGCGTGGCTGTGCGGCACGTCCTCGATGCGCAGGCCGGACAGATCCAGTCCGGCCTGCGCGGCGACGGCATCGAGCTTCGCGCGCGGC
>NZ_JANFVR010000174.1 GCF_024609805.1 Tahibacter caeni
GCTCTTCCGATCTGGCCGACGCCGCGCGTCGCGCTCGGCCTCGCGCTGCGCGGCATCGCGAGCGCGGCGATCGACGTGTCCGACGGTTTGCGCCAGGACCTCGGCCACATCGCCGCGCGCAGCGGACTGGCGGCCGTGCTCGTCGCCGATCGCCTGCCGCAGTCCGAGGCGTTGCAGCGCGTCGGCGACGAGGACCAGCGCCTGCGCTGGCAGCTGGCCGGCGGCGACGACTACGAGCTCTGCATCGCCGTGCCGCCGGCCCGCGTGGGCGAGGCGCAGGCCGCCGCCGCCGCCTGCGGCACTACGTTGACCGACATCGGCGCGTTCGAAGACGGCGAGGGCGTGCAGGTCGTCGACGCCGCCGGCGCGGCGGTGGCGCTGCCGCGCGGCGGCTGGGAGCATTTCGTCGCATGAGCCTGAGCGCCGCGCAGCGCCGCGCGATCCTGACTCATCCGGCCGGCTGGATCGCGAGCGGTTTCGGCGCGGGCCTGAGCCCGCTGGCGCCGGGCACGGCCGGATCGGCCGTCGCGCTGCTGCCGTACCTGTGGTTGCGCGAACTGCCGTTCTGGGCTTACCTCGTCGTCGTGCTGGCCGTATTCGCGCTCGGCGTCTGGACCTCGCGCGTTCTCGTCGCGCGTCTGCGGGTCGAGGATCCCGGCTGCATCGTCGTCGACGAGTTCGTCGGCCAGTGGCTCGCGCTCGCATTCGCGCCGCCCGGCTGGATGTGGATACTTGTAGGTTTCTTGCTTTTTCGACTCTTTGACGTCGCCAAGCCCTGGCCCGTGTCCTGGGCCGACCGCGAAGTCGGCGGCGGCTTCGGCGTCATGCTCGACGACGCACTGGCCGGCCTGCTCGCCGCGGCGGTGCTGGCCGGGCTGGTCTGGGGCGCCGCGCGCTTCTAGAACGACGAGCGGCCCGGCCGGCGCTTCGCATGGTCGAGCGGCGGCAGGGTCTCCGGATCGACCCCGCTCTGCGCCGGATCGGTACGGTCGGCGAGCACGCGCAGCGTCGACGGGTCCACCGGCATCGGGTCGTAGTGGAAAGGCCCGGCCATCGTTTCATGCGCATGGCCGGCAGGATCGCGCCAGCTCGCGACGAGCGCCCAGCGCTTGAACCGGCCCCAGGCCACGGTCTGCGAGCGTACTGATTCCACGGCAGTCGAGATGCCGTCGCGCTGCAACCGCGCGTAGCGTTCCTTGTGGCGCCGCAGCCTGCGCCGCAGAAAGAACACATAGATCAGCGGCGCCACGCCGATGCCGACCCAGAAGATCGTCGCGATGACATCTCCGGTCTCGTTCTCGAGGCTGACCCGGTGCTCGCTGCCGCGCCGGTAGAGCACCGGCAGCCGTTGCCCGACGCTGAGGCCTTTCTTGGGGACGTTGGTCAGGTTGAACAGGTGAGCGTCGGCGGTATGCGTGACGTTGCGGTCGTCGGCGTAGCGGACGGTGTAGTCGGCGCGGCCGCGGACTTCGACCACTTCGCCGGTCGCGCGCAGCGCGTGACGGTCCTGTTGCCAGGTGCGGAGCAGCATCAGGCCGCCGCCGAGCAGGGCGAGCATGGAGAATCCGATCAGGCAGACCGTTGACATCAGCACGGCCTGGTCGAGATAGGCCGGTGGCGAGGCCGACAGCAGGTCTTCCCGGCCGATGTGCGGCGGTTCGGCGTCGCGGTTCGTCATGAGGGCAGGGCCTCGGCTGCGTGGGTCGGAAGCATGTCGACGTTCACGGCAAACGCCGGGACTGCGGATCAGCGAACATCCGGCGCGATCGCGGCAGGCTAGGGCGCCGGGAGCGGCAGGCCGGCATCCTCGACATAGCGGAAATACTCGGTACGTACCTCGGCCGTGTACGCGTCGCCGGCGGCGGCCAGGCGCACGTGGCTCAGGCGCTGCAGCGGCACGATGCCGGCGTAGTCATGCAGGAAGGCCTGCAGCGCCGGCAGGCTGCCGCGCAGCGAGAACGCGAGAGCGCGGCGCGCGTAGAACTCGCCGGCCTGCTCGCGCCCCGGCTGCGATCGTTCGAGGATCAGTCCGTGCTGCCCGGCCAGCGCCTGCAGGCCGGCGGCGATCTCCTCGTCGGTAAACTGCGACGGCAGCTGCTGCTCGAGCATCGCGAGATCCTTGCGCACGGCGTTGACGTCCAGCGCGTAGGCGTCGATGTCGGCGACGCGGCGCCGGCGCAGGTCGATGCTCTCGTCGAGCCACTGCACCGCGAGGTCGCCGCGCTCGCAGCGTTCCTGCGCGTCGAGCAGCAGCCAGAGACCGACGAGCGCGCCGGTAGCCAGGGCCAGTGCGATCAGCGCGCGGCTCGCGGCCGCGTTCACGGCTGCACCCCGGCCGCGCCGGCCGCGCGCGCGAGTTCGGCGAAGCGCGCCGGATCGATGGTCGCCGTATAGCGGACCTGCTCGGTGCCGGCCGGCGCGCCGGGCTGGCGCAGCGCGATCCTCGCCTCGCTGAAGCCGGCCTGCTTCAGGGTTTGGAGCAACGCGTCGGTCGTCGCCGCGTCGGCGCAGCGCGCCTGCAAGGTCAGCTGTTTCTCATCGACGTCGAGGTCGAGCAGGCCCGCGCCGGAAGGCAGAGAGGCGGCCAGCGCGAATGCCGCCTGCAGTCCGTGCTGCGGTTCCTGCAGCACGTCGACGATCTGCTTGCGCGCGAGCATCTCGCTGCGCAGCCGGTCGAGATCGCCGATCGGTTCGAGCTGCGTGTTCAAGGCTGCGAGCTGGGCTTCCTGCTTGTGCAGCTCGCTCGCGTAGCGGTGCTCGCGGTAGTGGTAGTAGCCGGCCGCGACCGCAAGCGGCAGGCCGGCCGCGACGAAGGCCAGCGCCGCGTGCCGGAGCGTCGTGCCGGGGCTAGCGGCCGCGCTCACGGCCGGCGCTCCGTGGGCTGGCAGTGCGCCGCCGGGTCGGCCGGTGGCGGGCCGACGCGACAGGCCCGGATCGCCGGTTTCGCGACCGCGCTCACGGTGATTTTCCCGGCGATGCGGCGGCCGTCGGCGAACTGCGCGATGAACAGCGTGTCGCTGCGGACCGGCGTCTCGCGCCGCGGTCGGCACCTCGCCTTGCGGCGGGTCGGCGCTAGGCTGCCGCGCGCGCGGATCTGCGTCTGGCTCCAGCGCGCGAGAGCGGTGCCCTGCTGCAAGATCGCGTCGGCCTGCGGGGCCTGCGCCGGCTGCGTGATCGCCGCGGATTCGGCGGTCGGCGCGGCGAACGGCAGGGCGGCTGCAGCAATCAGGCCTCGCATCGTCTATTCCTGGTCGGGCAGCAGCTTGCCCGGATTGAGTATGCCATCCGGGTCGAATTGCGCCTTGATCCGCCGCATCAGCGCGAGCGCCATCGGATCGAGCGCGCGCGGCAGGAACTCGCGCTTGACCAGGCCTATGCCGTGTTCGCCCGACAGGGTGCCGTCGAGCGAGAGCACGAGATCGAACACTGCGGCGAGACAGTCCGGCGCCGCGGCGGCCTGGGCCGGATCCTCAGGCCGGTAGAGCAGGTTCACGTGGATGTTGCCGTTGCCGGCATGGCCGAAGTTCACGATGGGAATGCCGAACGTGTGCGAAATGCTCTTCAATCCACCGATGAGCTCGGGCAGGCGGCTGACCGGCACGACCACGTCCTCGTTGATCTTCATCGGCGCGATCGCGCGCAGCGCCGGCGACAGCGCCTTGCGTGCGGCCCAGAGGCCGGCGATCTCGGCCTCGTCCTCGGCCGCGCGGCAGTCGAGCAGGCCGGGTCCGCGCGCGGCCGCGGCGACGGCCTCGACCGCGGCCGGCAGGAACGCGGGCTCGCCGTCGACCTCGATCAGCAGCATCGCGCCGGCTACCGGCACGGCGTCGCCGCCGTGCTTGCGCGCGAGGCGCAGCGCCTCGTCGTCGAGGAATTCCAGTGCGCACGGCGTGACCGGCTGAGCCATGATGCGCGATACCGCGGCCGCCGCCGCCGTGATGTCGGCATAAGTCGCGCGCAGCACGCGCTTGGCCGCGGCCAGCGGCGTGAGCTTCAAGGTCGCCTCGGTGATCAGCGCGAGCGTGCCTTCGGCGCCGATCAGCAGCCGCGTGAGGTCGTAGCCGGTCGCGCCCTTGCTCGTGTAGTAGCCGGCACGGAAGGTCTCGCCGCTGCCGGCGACGGCCTGCAGGCCGAGCGTGTTCTCGCGCGGCGCGCCGTATTTCACCGTGCGCGGCCCGGCCGCGTTGCAGGCGAGATTGCCGCCGATGCTGCAGTAGGCGCTGGAGGTCGGATCCGGCGGCCAGAAGAAGCCCAGCGGCTTCAGCGCGGCCTGCAGATCGCCGTTGAGCACGCCGGGCTCGACCACGGCATAGCGGTTCGCCGCGTCGATGCGCAGGATGCGGTTCATGCGCTCGAACGAAACCACGACGCCGCCGTGCACCGGCACCGTCGCGCCGGTCGTGTTCGTGCCGCGGCCGCGCGCGATCAGCGGAGTGCGCGCCGCGCGGCAGGCCTGCACGAGCGCGACGACCTGCGCGTGCGCGGTCGGAAACACCACGGCGTCGGGCAGCGCGCGGCGTCGCGAATTGTCGTAGCCATAGGTCAGGCATTCGGCCGGATCGACGCTGAGCGCGTCCGGAAAGATCGCGGCCAGGGTTTCCCGCAGTCCGGCGGCCAGTGCCACGGCTAGTCCTGGTACTCGAACACGCGCACGACTCTCTCGACGCCGGCGACATTGCGCGCGATGTCGGCGACGCGCTCGGCTTCCTCGCGCGTGACCAGGCCCATCAGATAGACCGTGCGGTGCACCGTCGTCACGTTGACGCGGGTCGGATCGAAGCCTTCCAGGTCGACGATGTCGAGCAGCGCGGTCTTCACGTGCGCGGTGATCGTGTTGTCGCGGCGCCGCGACAGGAAGCTTTCGGGCTCGCGCACCTCGATCTCGTTGAGGAGGCGGCGCACGCCTTCGTAGCCGCTGACGCGACGCTCGGCGCGTTCCTTGAGCTCCTGGGTCCGCACCTCGCCGGCCAGCAGCATCACGCCGTTGTAGACGACGATCGTGACGTTGTTCTTGAGCGCGAGCTCCTTGTCCTTGTTGAAGTTGTCATAGGCGGTCGTCTGGATGTTGCGGTCGCTGATGACCGTGGTCCAGCTGCGCCGGTCGTGGCCGACGCCGGCGGCCGTGCCGCCGATGACGGCGGCGACGCAGCCCGACAGCAGCGCGGCCGACAGCAGCGGGACGAGCAGACGCAGGGCGAAGCGGGTCGTGGCGGGTTTCATGCGGTCTCTCTCAAAACGCGTCGAAGGCGGAGCGTTCCCAGCGGCAGGCCGCGGCATCGGCGCTGCCGCTGAACGCGACGCTGTCGAAGCGGCAGGCGTCCTGCGCGAACGCGGGATGGGCGGCGAGGAAAAGTTCGGCGGCGCGGATCAGCCGGCGCTGCTTGGCCGGGCCTATCGACGCGCTCGGGTCTTCGCCCGACGCTGCGCCGCGATAGCGCACTTCCACGAAGACCAGCGCCTCGCCGTCGCGCATGATCAGGTCGATCTCGCCGTAGCGGCACTGCCAGTTGCGGGCGACCAGGCGCAGGCCGGCGCGTTCGAGTTCGGCCTGCGCGGCGCGCTCCCAGACGGCGCCGAGCGTACGCATCAGGGCATCCGGCCGTCACTCAGGGTCAGTCCCGACACGGGCCGCGCGACGCCGTTCTCGAAGCGCACCCAGGTCAGCAGCCGGTGTACGCGGCCGAAGCTGTCGGACGCGAGCTGGCCGGTCGCGCCGGGCAGATAGCTGTCCGGATGCGTGCCGAGCCAGTCCATGTAGGGCAGCAGCGAATACGCGTCGAAGCCCAGCGCGAACAGGCGCGCGCCGGCGCCGCGCGCCGACTCGATGCCGCGCAGGACCTGGTCGCGCGGCGGCAGGCCGGCGCTCGCGTCGAACAGCCACGGCGCGTCGCAGAATTCCAGGCCGTCGAGGTCGCGGTCGAGGCCCGGATTCAAGGTGCCCGAATAGACGTGCGAGGTCGCCATGACCGGGATGCTGACGCCGGCGAGCTTGAGCTGCGGCATCAGCAGGCGCGCCTGCTGCGGGCGCATGCTGACGAATACGGCCGCGTTCGACGCGGTCGCGAAGCTGCCGACCGACTCGCGGATGAGTCCGGAATAGTTGACCTCGCCTTCCTTGACGCGCGCCTCGCCGACGACGGCGCCGCCGAGGCTTTCGAACTGCGCGCGGAACGCGAGCGCGGCGCGCTCGGCCCAGTCGTCGGTCGCGGCGATGACGGCGGCTTCGCGGATGCCGGCCGAGGCCATGCGCTCGGCGGCCTGGGCGCCTTCGGTGTCCGGCAGCAGGCCGAACGCGATGCTGCCCGGCGGCGGCGTCGCGCCGTTGTCGGCCTGGTTCAGCGCGAGCACGGGCACGCGCAGGTCGCCCTGCTCGAACAGCAGCCCGACGGCTTCGCGCGTCAGCGGGCCGACGACGCGGTCGGCGCCGTCCTCGACCGCTCGGCGGTACGCCGCGACGGCGTCTTCCGAACTTTGTCCACTATCGTAGATTTTCACTTCGCCGCGTTCCGGCGGCGCGTTCGTGTCGTTGAACCAGGCGGCGAAGAAGCCGTCGCGGATCGCCGCCGCGGCGTTCTTCAGCGCGCCGCTGGCCGGCAGCAGCAGCGCGACCTTGCGCGCGGCGCTGTAGCCCTCGCGGCTCCAGCGGTCGCTGCCGTCCTGCTGCAGGGTGCCGACCGGCCGGCTCGGCCGCTGCAGTGCGAGCGGCAGTGCCTGGCCCTGCTTGCGCAGCGCGCGTTCTATCCAGGGCCGCAGCAGATCGTTCGGCGGCAGCTCGCTGCCGCGCTGCTTCAGCGCCGCGGCGTCGAGCGCGGCGAGGGTGTCGACGATCTCGCGGCGATTGCTCTCGCGGTCCGGACCGCTCAGCGAGCGGTCGAGCACGGCGCGCGTACGCGCGGCGGCGAAGCGGTCGCCGGTCGCCTGCTGCGCGCGTGCGGTCAGTTCGAGGCGGCGCAGCACGAGCGCCGGCGGCAGGGCCGAATCGGGCAGGGCCAGCAGGGCCAGCGCCTCGTCCGGCTGCTGGCGGTTCAGCGCGATCTCGGCGCTGAGCAGGTCGAAGCGGTAAGCGTCCTCGCCGGCGAGGCGCTTGCGCCGCACGTCCGACAGGGTTTCGGCCGCGGCGGCGAGATCGCCTTCCTCGCGCAGCGCCTCGGCCGCGCGGAGGCGGTAATGGCCGCGGGCGCTGGAGTCGGTCTTGGCCAGCTGCAGATAGGCGTCGGCGGCGGCGCGGAACTCGCCGCGCTGGTACAGCGCATCGGCGGCGCCGACCTGCGGCGTCTGCGACGGCGCCGTGTCCAGGGTGGCGCAGCCGCCGAGCAGCGACAGCAGCAGGCAGAGCAGGACTCCTCGCGAATTCACAGGCATGGCCGCATCCGTAACGCCGGGTAATGCTGCGATGATAGCGGATCAGGACAGCGCGCCCGCGGACCGGCGTACGGAGGAAAAGCATGACGACGGATTCGGCCGGGCGGCTCTGGGTCGTGGCCACGCCGATAGGCAATCTCGACGATCTGTCGGCGCGCGCGCGCGAGGTGCTCGGCCGGGTCGCGCTGATCGCGGCCGAGGACACGCGCCACAGCGCGCCGCTGCTCGCGCGCTACGGCATCGCCACGCGCGCGGTCGCGCTGCACGAACACAACGAGCGCGACGAGGCCGAGCGCCTGGTCGCGCGGCTGCGCGGCGGCGAGGACATCGCATTGATCTCCGACGCGGGCACGCCGCTGGTCAGCGATCCGGGCTTCCGCCTCGTGCGTGCCGCGCGCGCGGCGGGCATCGTCGTCTCGCCGGTGCCGGGCGCCTGCGCGGCGATCGCCGCGCTGTCGGTGGCCGGTCTGCCGAGCGACCGTTTCGTGTTCGAAGGCTTCCTGCCGGCCAAGGCTGCGGCGCGGCGCGAGCGGCTGGCCGAGCTGGCCGGCGAGACGCGCACCCTGGTGTTCTACGAATCCAGCCATCGCGTGCGCGAAACGCTGGATGACATGGCCGCGGCGTTCGGCGCCGCGCGCCCGGCCGTGCTCGCGCGCGAACTGACCAAGCTGTTCGAGACCGTCATCGACGCCGATCTGGCGACCCTGATCGCGCGCGTCGCGGCCGATCCCAATCAGAGCCGCGGCGAGTTCGTGCTGCTGGTCGGCGGCCGCCCCGAACAGGAAGACGCGCGCCTGGCCGAGGGCCGCCGCGTGTTCGCGCTGTTGCGCGAGGAGCTGCCGCCGGCGCGCGCGGCCAAGCTCGCGGCCGCGATCAGCGGCGCGCCGCGCAAGGCGCTGTACGGTAGCGACGACGGCTGACACGGCTGCGTCCGCTGCGCGAGACGGGCCGCTCGGTTAGAATGCGCGGCGGAGTAGGCCAGACAGTCGCGTCGCAGCAATGCGCCGAGGAAAGTCCGGGCTCCACAGGGCAAGGTGCCAGGTAACGCCTGGGCGGCGCGAGCCGACGGCCAGTGCAACAGAAAGCAAACCGCCGAACGCTGCCGGCAACGGCAGGCGTGGTAAGGGTGAAACGGTGCGGTAAGAGCGCACCGCCTGCGGGGCCAACGCCGCAGGGCACGGTAAACCCCACCTGGAGCAAGACCGAATAGGGGAACCATGACGCGGCCCGCGTCGTTCCCGGGTTGGTTGCTTGAGCCTGGCGGCGACGCCAGGCCTAGAGGAATGACTGTCGTCCCGCAAGGGATACAGGACCCGGCTTATCGGCCCACTCCGCCATCGCGCAGGCACGGCAGGAGAGTGGTGACAGCGGCGTAGCGATACGCGGCTGTCACCACTTTCCTCCGTGCACTGCGCGTTTTCTTTTCCGACGATTCCGGCGCCGCCGTCGCGGCGGCGCCGGTCTGCGGCGAGCGCGCGAGCCGCGACGCCGAGGTCTTCACGCAACGAAAAGCCCGGCTGCGGCGGTCCGCTGGCGCGCGATCGATTTCCCGTTCGCGGGATTCGTTGAATATTCTGAGATTTGTTCAACGGAACGAACGTCGTTCCGTTCGACGGGTCGCCGTCGCGATGCCTCGGCATCGAGGTCCGCCGCATCCCGTCACGGCGCCGGCTTCGCGCCGAACAGCACGCCGCGTTCGGCGTCCGACAGCTTGCGCGCCGGCGAGTAGGCCTCGGCCACGCCGGCGTAGGCGCGCCGCGTCGCCGGGCGTTCGCGTATCGCCTCGAACCAGCGCCTGATGTTCGGGAAGTCGTCGAGATCCTGGCCATGTGCCGCGTGCGGCACGATCCACGGATAGCAGGCCATGTCGGCGATGCTGTAGTCGCCGGCGATGAACTCGCGGCCGGCCAGGCGCCGGTCGAGCACGCCGTAGAGCCGCGCGGTCTCGCGCGTGTAGCGCTCGATCGCGTACGGTACGGGCTCCGGTGCATAGACGCGGAAATGGCCGTTCTGTCCGGCCATGGGGCCGAGGCCGCCGACCTGCCAGAACAGCCATTGCATGACGTCGGCGCGGCCGCGCAGGTCGGCCGGCAGGAAGCGGCCGGTCTTCTCGGCGAGGTATTGCAGGATCGCGCCGGACTCGAACAGCCGCACGGGCTCGCCGCCGTCGGCGGGCGCGCGGTCGATCAGCGCCGGAATGCGGTTGTTCGGCGCGAAGGCCAGGAACTCTGGACGGAACTGCTCGCCCTTGCCGATATCGACCGGGACGATGCGATGCTCCAGCCCGGTTTCCTCGAGCATCAGCCGCGGCTTCAGGCCGTTGGGCGTGCCCCAGTAGTACAGCTCGATCATGTGTGGCTCCGTCGTCTGCGAGGCTGCAGCATAGGTCGCGCGCTGGCATGCTTGAAGCGCCAGAACGGGGAACAATCATGGATCCAGTTTTTTCGCTCGCGCTGCAGCTGCCGCCGCCGGGTTCGCGCCGCCTGCTGCGCACGCTGCACGCGCAGCTGCGCGCGGCCATCCTCGACGGACGCCTGCGCCCGGGCCAGCGCCTGCCGTCGTCGCGGGCATTGGCCGGGGCGTATTCGATCTCGCGCAACACCGCCGTGGCCGCCTACGACCTGCTGCTCGGCGAAGGCTATCTGCAGGCGCGCCGCGCGAGCGGCGTCTACGTGGCCGAGGGGCAGGCCGCCGCGCCGGCACCGAGCGCCGCGC
>NZ_JANFVR010000175.1 GCF_024609805.1 Tahibacter caeni
CGGCACGGCGCCGCGCGCCGGCGCGTGCAGCAGCAGCTCGTCGAGGCGCTGCTCCGGCAGGAAGCGGCGGCCGGCGTTGCGCAGCGCGCGCTGGTCGAAGCCGAGCTTCTCGCGCAGCGGATCCGGCCGCCAGATCGCGATCGCCGCCGTCACCACGGTGCCGACGAACAGGCTGGCCGCGACCGCGCGGCCGAGCCGGCTCCAGCCGGTCAGGCCGAACAGGGCGTCGGGCGCTAGCCAGGGCTGGCCGTACAGGCCCTGCTCGAGCCAGCCCGGTGCGACGCCGCGCACCTGCGCGGCGAGCGGCACGAGCAGCGCCCAGCACCAGATCGCGAAGCCCGCGGCGATGCCGGCGATGACCGCGCGCGGCGGCGTCTGCGGCCGCCAGACGGCGAAGGCCAATGCCGGCGTCAACGTCGCGAGCGCCGAGAACGACACCGCGCCGACGTCGGCCAGCGCCTCGTTGCCGGCGATCAGCCGGTTGTAGGCCCAGGCCAGCAGCATGATCGCGGCGATGCCGACGCGGCGCAGCAGCAGCACGGTGCCGCGCAGGTCGCCGCCGCCGGTACGCCGCCAGGCGCTGCGCAGCAGACCCGGCGCGAGCCAGTGGTTGCCGATCATCAGGCTCAAGGTCAGGGTGCTGACGACGACCATGCCGGTCGCCGCGCTCAGGCCGCCGAGAAACGCGAACAGCGCGAGACCTTCGTGCCCCTGCGACAGCGGCAAGGCGAGCACGTAGAGATCGGGCGGCAGGCCCGTGTCGGCGAGCAATGCGTCGCCGGCGTTGGCCAGCGGCAGCAGCGGCAGCGCGATCAGCAGCAGGTACAGCGGAAACAGCCAGCGCGCCGTGCGCACGTGCGCCTCGTCGCGGCACTCGACGACACCGACGTGGAACTGATGCGGCAAGGTGAACATCGCGAGCACGCCGAGCAGCACCAGCGGCAGGAAGCCGCCGGCCATCGGCCGCGGCGCCGCGGCGGGCTGCGCCGGCAGGTCCAGGCCGAACAGCACGAACACGCCGAGCGCGAGCATCGCGGCGAGCTTGAACAGCGATTCGAAGGCGATGGCCAGCACGAGGCCGCGGTTGTGCTCGGCCGCGCCGACGCGGCGCGTGCCGAACAGCATCGCGAACAGCGCCATGGCCAGCGCGACGTAGAGCGCGCCGTCCTGCCACGGCGCCTGCGGCGCTTCGGCGGTGGAACGCGTCAGGGTCGCGTAGCTCATCGCGACGGCCTTGAGCTGCAGCGCGATGTACGGCACCAGGCCGAGCGCGGCGACCGCGGTCACACTCGCGGCGACGCCGGTGCTCTTGCCGAGCCGCGTCGCGATCAGGTCGGCCAGCGAGCTCGCGTTCGACGCGCGCGCCAGGCGCACGAGCTTGACGAGCGCAAGCGCGGCGAACGCGTACAGCAGGATGGTGCCGATGAAGGTCGGCGGCAGCGGCCAGCCGTAGCGCGCGGCCTGGGTGACCGTGCCGTAGAACGTCCACGAAGTGCAGTAGACCGCGAGCGACAGCGCGTAGACGTAGGCCCAGTGCCGCGCGAGGCCGGCGGGCCGGCGCTCCGCGTACAGCGCGACGCCGAACAGCGCGCCGAGCCAGACCAGCGCGGCCAGCACGACCGGGCCCACACTCAACATGGCTTGGCCTCTCCGGGACGAGGCGGCATGGTAGCGCGCCGCTGCAACCGCCGGTCGCCGCCGACCCGGGCGGCGCCGATCGGCGCGACGCGAAAAAACAGGCGTCCGTGCCCGGCCCGATCGGAAAAAGCAGCGCGCAGACCCGGAGGAGAGGAGAGCCGGCGCGCTCGGCCGGCCGCCGCACGCGGCGGCCGGTCAACTGCTGCCGCGACGATCAGAAGTCGTAGCGCGCGCTGAGGGTGTACTGGCGCGGCGGACCGTAGAAGCCGGTCAGCACGCCGAGCACCGGGATGTTGTAGCCGGTCGTGCGATAGGCCTTGTCGGTCAGGTTGGTGCCCTGCAGCGACAGGGTCCAGTCCGGGTTGACCTTCCAGATCACGCCGGCGTTGACGAGGCCGTAGCCGTCCTGGCGGATGACCGGGCTCAGGTCGGTGGTCGGCCAGACTTCGCTCTGGTAGCTGTAGCCGGCGCGCGCGGACAGGTTGCCGCCGTTGGCCAAGGTCGTGCGGTATTCCAGGTTTACGGCGCCGGAGAAGCGCGGCGCATTCGTGAACTTCTGGCTGGATGCGACGTTGACGCCCTGAGTGAAGAACTCGTCGTATTTCGCGTCGAGCCAGGCCAGGTTGCCGTTGATCGCCCAGTGCTCGCTCGGCAGCCACTGGTATTCCATTTCGAGGCCCTTGACCTGGCCCTTGCCGGCGTTCGTGAAATCGCCGAAGAACGCGTCGTCGACGCCGTCGCCGTTGCTGTCGAATGCGGTGAACACCGACAGCTGGATGTCCTCGTACTTGTTGTAGAAGTAGGCGAAGTTCAGGAACAGGCTCTGGTCGGCCAGCGCCATCTTCGTGCCGACCTCGAAGCTGTCGACCTGCTCGTCGGCGAACGGCTCGGCCGAACGCGGCACGGCGACCGAATTGGCGCGGATGTTGAAGCCGCCCGACTTGAAGCCGCGCGAGGCGACGCCGTAGAGCATGACCGCGTCGTTGAGCTTGTAGTCGAGCGCGATCTTCGGCGAGGTGTTCTTGAAGTTGACCGTGCGATTGAAGTTCGCGACCGTCGTCGTCGGCACCGTGAACGTCGCGTCGGTATAACCGCGGTTGAGCACGACGGCGTGCTTGTCCTCGTCGGTCCAGCGCGCGCCGACGTCGAGCGCCAGGCGGTCGGTGAAGTCGAAGGTCCAGTCGCCGTAGACGGCCAGGCTCTCGGTGTAGACCGTCCCCTGCGTGTCGCCGAACGACGCGTTGAAGAAGTTGTTGAGCACCTGGCCGCCGGCTTCGCCGTCGAAGCTGTAGACGCCCATGACGCCGCGCGCCATGCCGCCGCCGTCGTAGTTGACCTGCAGCTCGTTGGTCGTCTGCTGGTCGCGGTAGAACGCCTTCACGTCGGCGATCTTGTTCGGCAGGGTGTCGAAGTCGATGTTGGTCTCGGTGTCGGAATCGCGCCGGCCGAAGATGTACTTGAACGCCCAGGAGTCGGTCGCGCGCCAGTTCGCCGTCGCGGACACGCCCTTCATCTTGGTGTCGTTGACGTTCGGCATGCCGCTGCGGATGTCGTAGCGGTCGTCGAGCGGATCGATGCCCGGCGCGAAGCGGTTCGGCGCGAGCATCTTCGCGCCGCGCACGCCGGACTGGTCGTCCATCCAGTCGTAGGACAGGCCGATGTCGAAGCGCTCGCTGAGATCGGCGCCGACGCTCGCGCGGAACGCGTTGATCTCCTTGTCGCTGACCGGCGCGCCGTTGGTCAGGTTCTCGCCGAAGCCGTCGCGGTTGAGGCTGGCCACCGCGAGGCGCGCGCGGACCGGGCTGTCGCTGCCGCCGATCGGGCCGCCGAGCGCGCCCTTCGCGTCGAGCTGGCCGTAGTTGCCGACGCTGAGCTGCGCGAAGCCTTCGGCTTCCTTGGGCAGGCCCTTGGAGATGTATTTGATCGCGCCGCCGATGGTGTTCTTGCCGTACAGGGTGCCCTGCGGGCCGCGCAGCACTTCGACGCGCTCGACGTCGAACACGTCGAGCAGCGCGCCCTGCGGACGCGCGATGTAGACGTCGTCGAGATAGATGCCGACGCCCGGATCGACGCCCCAGAGCGGATCGGACTGGCCGATGCCGCGGATGTAGGCGGTGACCGTGCTGCTGGAGCCGCGAGCCGCATAGATCGTCAGGTTCGGCACCTGCGCGTCGAGATCGCCGATGTCCTCGACGTTGAGCTTTTCCATCGCGTCGGCGGTGAACGCAGTGACCGCGATCGGCACGTCCTGGAGGGTTTCCTCGCGCTTGCGCGCCGTGACCACGACGCTGTCGAGCGTGGTCGCGCTCTTGCCGCCGGAGGCCTCGCCTTCGGCCGGCGCGGCGGCCGCTTCGGCCACGGCCGCCGTTTCCGGCGCGGCCGCCGCTTCGTCGTTGGCCCAGGCCATCGGCGACAGCAGCACGCAGCCTATCGCCAGCGCCAGACAATTTCGCTTCATCCGCATCATCGCTTCCCCTCCTACCGGGTGCGTCTTGTCAGCGGACCCCTGCCGCCGTTTGTGCCGCAAGGCTAGGCCGCGGCCGCTTGGCGCGGCATCGTACCTTCGGACAATGGGCCGTCCGCAGGCGCTTCCCGACACTCGCCGCGTCGGGCGTCTGGAGCCGGGGAATGTCTTTTCTGATCGTGTTGGCCGCGTTGTGTTTTCTGATGTGGATCGCCTACCGCGGCCATAGCGTCATCCTGTTCGCGCCGGTCGCCGCGCTCGGCGCGGTGCTGCTGACCGACCCGTCCCTCGTCGCGCCGATGTTCACCGGCCTGTTCATGGACAAGATGGTCGGCTTCCTCAAGCTGTACTTTCCGGTGTTCCTGCTCGGCGCGGTGTTCGGCAAGCTGATCGAGATCTCGGGCTTTTCCAAGGCCATCGTCGCCGCGACGATACGGCTGTTCGGCGCCGACCGGGCCATGTTCTCGATCGTCGTGGTCTGCGCGCTGCTGACTTACGGCGGCGTCTCGCTGTTCGTCGTCGTGTTCGCGGTCTATCCGTTCGCGGCCGAGCTGTTCCGCCAGAGCGACATTCCCAAGCGCCTGATCCCGGGAACGATCGCGCTCGGCGCGTTCACGTTCACGATGGACGCACTGCCCGGCACGCCGCAGATCCAGAACATCATTCCGTCGACGTTCTTCGGCACGAATTCCTGGGCCGCGCCGGTGCTCGGCTGCATCGGCGCGGTGTTCATCCTGATCGTCGGCCTGCTCTACCTCGACTGGCGCCGGCGCGGCGCGCGCGCCGCCGGTGAGGGCTACGGCGACGCCGCCGGCCTGCACAACGAGCCGGCCGCGTTCGCCGGCGCGAACCTGGCCAATCCGCTGATCGCGATCCTGCCGCTCGTGCTGGTCGGTGTGACCAACAAACTGTTCACGGGCCTGATTCCGAAGTTCTACGGCAGCAGCCACGAATTCGTGCCGGCCGCGATGGGCAAGGCCGCGCCGGTCGTGCAGGAAGTGTCCAAGGTCGCCGCGATCTGGGCCGTCGAAGGCGCGCTGCTCGTCGGCATCGCGACGGTGCTCGCGTTCGCCTGGAAGCCGGTTACGGCGAGCTTCGCCGAAAGCACGCGCACGGCCATCGGCGGGGCCCTGCTCGCGGCGATGAACACGGCTTCGGAATACGGCTTCGGCGCGGTCATCGCGGCGCTGCCGGGCTTCGTCGTCGTCGCCGGCGCGCTCGCGGCGATTCCGAATCCGCTCGTCAACGAGGCGGTCACGATCACCGCGCTGGCCGGTATCACGGGCTCAGCATCGGGCGGCATGAGCATCGCGCTCGCGGCGATGGCCGAGACCTTCATCGCGAACGCGAACGCGGCCGGCATTCCGATGGACGTGCTGCACCGCGTCGCCGCGATGGCCTCCGGCGGCATGGACACCCTGCCCCACAACGGCGCCGTCATCACCCTGCTCGCCGTGACGGGCCTCAGCCACCGCCAGGCCTACAAGGACATTTTCGCGATCACCCTGATCAAGACCCTCGCGGTCTTCGTCGTGATCGCCGCGTTCTATCTGACCGGCCTGGTCTGAACCGCGGCCCGGTCGCGTTCGCGGACCGGTCTAGTCGACCCAGACGGCGACGTCGCCGGCCTGCATGCGCCCGATCGGCACGGCCGCGGCGAAGCCGTTGTCGCGGAACGTCGCGAGCACGTCGGCGAGCGACTCCTCGGCGCAGGCGACGAGCAGGCCGCCGGAGGTCTGCGGATCGCAGAGCAGCACGCGGTCGGTTTCCGTCAGCGCGTCGCCGGGACGCACGTCGCTGCCGTACGAGGCCCAGTTGCGCGCCGACGCGCCGGTGAACACGCCGGCCTCGGCGAGCGAGCGCGCGCCGGGCAGCAGCGGCAGATCGTCCATGCGGATCCGCGCGCCGAGGCCCGAGCCGCGGCACATCTCGAGCAGATGCCCGAGGATGCCGAAGCCGGTCACGTCGGTCATCGCATGGACGCCGTCGATCGCCGCGAGCGCGGGCCCGACGGCGTTGAGCTGCGTCGTCGTCGCGATCATCGCGCGATAGCCGTCCGCATCGAGCTGCCCTTTCTTCAGCGCGGCCGACAGGATGCCGACGCCGAGCGGCTTGCCGAGCACGAGTGCATCGCCGGCGCGCGCCTGCGAATTGCGCCGCACTTGTTGCGGATGCACGAGGCCGAGCGCGGCCAGGCCGTAGATCGGTTCCACCGAATCGATGCTGTGGCCGCCGGCGATCGGAATGCCGGCCGCCGCGCAGACGGCTTCGCCGCCGCGCAGGATGTCGCGGATCTGTTCCGGCGCGAGCTTGTTCAGCGGCATGCCGACGATGGCCAGCGCGAGGATCGGCGTGCCGCCCATCGCATAGACGTCCGACAGGGCGTTGGTCGCGGCGATGCGCCCGAAGTCGTACGGATCGTCGACGATGGGCATGAAGAAATCGGTGGTCGCGACGACGGCCTGCTCGTCGTTGAGCCGATAGACCGCCGCATCGTCGGAGGTTTCGGCGCCGACGAGCAACGACGCGAACGGCGTGCCCGGCGAGGTGCCCTTCAACAGTTCGGCGAGCACGGCCGGCGCGATCTTGCAGCCGCAGCCGCCGCCGTGCGACAGCGAGGTCAGGCGCGGAGCGGCGGATTCGGTGGTCTCCATCGTCGTCACCGGCTCGGGGAATACCTGGATGGCGGAAGGCAGCAGGAGTCGAACCTACCAGGGAGCGATCGGCGCCCCCTGCCGGGGTTGAAGCCCGGCCGCACCGCCGGGTGCGCGTGCCTTCCTCAACGGTTCGCCGGCGCATCGAGCGTGCTTTTCCAGCCGCTGTCGCTGCGCAGCACACGCGCATCGCGCTGCCGGCGAGTGTAGCCAACACGATCGAAGAACTCCAAGATCTGCACGACGCGCTTGCGCCCGACGCCGACCTTGTCGCGGTAGGCGGCGACGTCGAGTCTGCCGCCCTGCGCGACGAGCTGCGCCGCGAGTCCGGCGAGCTCGCCGACCGCGGCGCGTGCGTAGAACAGATCCGGCACGATCTGCAGCACTTCGCCGTCGGCCGCGAGCTTGCGCAGCACGCGGCGCATGAGCGCTTCGCCGACGTCGAGCACGCGCGCGAGGTCGCGCGTCCACGGCGGATCGAAACGTCCGGCGGCGAGCAGCGGCAACACCGCGTCGGCGAGCCGGCGTTCGTCGGCCGATAAGGTCACCGCGTGCTCCGGTCGATGCAGCCACGGTCCCTTGCGCACGATGCGGCCTTCGCGCACGAGCTCGTCGACCAGCGCGAGCCATGCCGACGGCGCGAGCGCCGGCACGGCGATGCGGCGCAGGCGACCGGCGTCGGGACCGGTTTCGTCGGGCATCTGCGCATGGAACTCGCTCAATGCGCCGAGCACGCGGTCACGCAATGCCTGCCAGTGCCGGTCGGCGATCGCGAGGCGCCCCGAACCGGTCGCGACGAGATGCGTCGCCGCAGGCAGCGCCAGGCCGTCCGGCAGCCTGCCCGTCAACTGCACGAGCTCGGTCTCGGCGATGCCCTGCGCGGCGCCGTCGAGCAGCGCGTCGAGCCCGTCGCCGGCGAGCATCTGCGCGAGCGCGGCGAGGCGCTGCATCCGTTCGGCCGCGCGACGCCGCCGCGCAGGCGCAAACGGATCGAGCAGCAGGCCACCGCCGACCGTGTGCGCCGCCTGCGCGTCGCGCACGATGTAGCGGTCTCCGGGCCGCGCGCCGATCGGCGCATCGAACACGAACTGCACGCGGCAGCGGCCGCCGCCGGCCAGCCGTTCCGCGTCGAGCAGCACGACGCGCACGAGCCGGCGCGCGGTGCCGACGTGCAGATGCAGCAGCGACCACTGCGCGAGCGGCGGCGCCGTATCGAACAGCCGCAGCTCGGCGTCGACGCGCGCCGTCGTCGCGAGTCCGCGCGGATCGGCGATCCAGTCGCCGCGCGCGACCGCCGACTTTTCGATCTGCGCGAGATTCAGCGCGCAGCGCTGGCCGGCACGGCCGCGCCCGGCGGCGCGGTTGTGCGCATGGATCGCGCGCACGCGTGTCGCGATACCGGCCGGCAGGACCTCGACGACGTCGCCCACGTCGACGTGGCCGTCCGCGACGAGGCCGGCCGCCACGGTGCCGTGGCCTGCCAAGGTGAATACGCGATCGACCGCGAGGCGGAACAGGCCGTCGTCGCCGCGCCGCCGCGCCTGTGCCGCGGCAGCGAACAGATGCGCGCGCAGTTCCGAAACTCCGGCGTCGTCCGGATCGGTCGCCGCGACGGCGAACACCGGCGCGGCCTGCAATGCCGTCGCCGCAAGCAGCTCCGCGACTTCGGCGCGCACGGCATCGACGCGATCGGCGTCGACGCGGTCGGTCTTGGTCAATGCGACCGCGCCGCGCGCGATGCCGAGCAGATCGAGTATCGCCACGTGCTCGCGCGTCTGCGGCATCACGCCGTCGTCGGCCGCGACGACGAGCAACGCGAAGTCGATGCCGCTCGCGCCGGCGACCATGGTGTGGATCAGGCGCTCGTGTCCCGGCACGTCGACGAAGCCGAGCGACTCGCCGGCCGCGTCGCTCGCGCCGGGCAGGTAGGCGTAGCCGAGCTCGATCGAGATGCCGCGCTGCTTTTCTTCCTTGAGGCGGTCGGTATCGACGCCCGTCAGCGCGCGCACGAGCGTGGTCTTGCCGTGGTCGATATGGCCGGCCGTGCCGACGATCACGGCAGCAGGCCGTCCCAGGCGGTGCAGAACGCGGCTTCGTCGCACTCGTCGAGACAGCGCAGATCCAGCCACAGCGTCTTGTCGGCGATGCGGCCGAGCACCGGCTGCGGCAATGCGCGCAATGCGGTCTCGAGGCGCTCGATGCGTGCGCCGCGCTGCGCCGGCCGGATCGCGAGCCCGAAGCTCGCGAGCGTCTCCACCGGCTGCGCGCCGCTGCCGATCTGGCTCGCGAGCGGTACGACGGCGACCGCGAACGCGTCGCCGAGCGCGGCCTGCACGAACGGCCGCACGCGCTGCGCCTGCGCCTCGATCGCGGCCGCGGCGCGGGTCAGCAGGCGCAAAGTCGTGAGGCGCTCGGGCAGGAACTCCGGCGCGCGGTACAGCGCGAGCACCGCTTCGAGCGCGGCGAGCGTCAGCTTGCCGACGCGCAGCGCGCGCTTCAGCGGATTGCGCTTGATGCGCCGCACGAGGTCGGCGCGGCCGACGATGATGCCGGCCTGCGGGCCGCCGAGCAGCTTGTCGCCGCTGAACGTCACGAGATCGGCACCGGCCTCGATCGCCTCGCGCACGGTCGGTTCTTTCGGTAGCCCGTAGCGCGCGAGATCCACGAGCGTGCCGCTGCCGAGATCGACCGCGAACGGCAATCCGTGCATGCGCGCGAGCGCCGCGAGCTCCGGCGCGGCCGCGCTGTGGGTGAAGCCGTGGATCGCGTAGTTGCTCGTATGCACCTGCAGCAGCAGCGCCGTGCGCGCGCCGATCGCCGCGGCATAATCCCTCGCATACGTGCGGTTGGTCGTGCCGACTTCGACGAGGCGCGCGCCGGCGCTGCGCATGAGATCGGGCAGACGGAAGCTGTCGCCGATCTCGATGAGCTCGCCGCGCGAGACGATGACGTCGCGGCGGTTGGCCACGGTGTTCAGCAGCAACAGCAGCGCGGCCGCGTTGTTGTTGACGACGGTCGCCGCCTCGGCGCCGGTCAGCTCGCCGATCAGGCTTTCGACGAGGCTGTCGCGGTCGCCGCGCCGGCCGGCCGTTAGATCGAATTCGAGGTTCACCGGCGCCGTCAGCGCGTGCGTGACGGCCTGCACGGCCTCGGCCGGCAGCACGGCGCGGCCGAGATTCGTGTGCAGCACGGTACCGGTCAGGTTGAAGAGCGTGCGCAGCCGCGGACTCGCGGCATCGGCGAGCCGCGCCGCGAGCGCCGCAGAA
>NZ_JANFVR010000176.1 GCF_024609805.1 Tahibacter caeni
TTGCACTCCGACAGCAGGCCATCCAGCATCGACTCGTCCAACTTCTTCGCCACTCTCTCGCTCCTTGCGACTTGCGCCGCCTTCTAGCAAAGAGCAGCTACACAGTTCAAATTACAGACTCTAAAAAAGACGGCAGTGGAGGAGTGGATATTACAATCAACATGAGCAAGGCGATCAGAAGTAGCGAAAATGGGACCATCAACGTACTTGCTCGCACCGTTGCACATGAAGGTCAGCATGGTGTTGATGACCAAGCGAGAGGGTCCCCCGTTATGACCAGAGATGAACGCTTTGCTGCGGAAGTATCTGGCTATACAGCCCAAGCCATTTATCAGAAAGCAGCGGGCTTTGCAGAATCTTCTTCAGACGGCTGGACTCCTTTCGGGGGTTTCAGTCAAAAAAATATCGAGAGACAGGCAAATATCTCTGTACTGGTAGCCTGTGGTTCATCCACAGAAGGCAGTTGCAAATGAAGCTCACGATCATTTTTTTTTCTTTCCTCACTTTGGCTATTTCGCACACTCCCAAGGCGAGCGAGCAAACTTCGAGCTTCAGCGGACCCGACGGAATAACCATTCACTTCAAAAGTGGACGGCCAAACGCGAATGAATCACTCATGAGTTCTATAGATAATTTTTCGAAGTCAGCTCTCGAGAAGAACATCGAAATCCTAAAACGCCATCCGCAACTTAGAGTAGAGTTGCTGGGTTTTACGGACGATAGAGAGTGTTCTGGAAAATATTGTCATGAGCTATCGACCAGGAGAGTGCAACGTGTACTTGACTGGATATTGTCTAACGGTATTCCAAGAAACTCCGTGGTCAAAGCGGAAGGAAAGTCCACTGATATGCCGATAGGCGACAATAAAACGGAAGAAGGCAGAGCAATTAACAGACGCGTCGAATTCAACTTAAGCCTTTAGAGAGTTTCCGCCGCGCAGCACGTGTGGCGCTTTCGACGTTACGTAACCAACGGGACGCAACAATTCAGGGCCCAGCTTGCTGGGCCCTGAGCTATTTATCCCCCCTGCATCCCCAGTTCGTTAGGTCCATTCCAAAAGAACGGCGCAGTTCCCTCGCAGCTCAAAGGTCCGAAAGGTGAATGCGTATTGGCCTATCGAGGGCGCTACAACCGAAAGCAGCAGGGAGACCCACTGAGGGGTGCAGTTCGAGCCTTTCGTGGTCGATGCCCGCCGCGCAACTCAGCCGGCCGCCAGCACGATCTTCACCAGCACCCACGCATACGCGTAGAGCAGCAGCTTCTTGCCGGCGACGTAGACCGTGCCGGCCAGCGCGAGCCGCCACCAGTGCCGGCGCAGGTCGACGACGAAGAACTGGCTCAGCGCGAGCAGCACGATGCCGAGCTCGATCGCGCCCATGGTCCAGCCCGACCATTGCTTGTGCCAAGCCAGCCAGGCCGGCGAGCGCAGGATCAGCAGCGGCAGCTGGTTCAGCACGTTGGCGAGGATGACGACGAACTGCGCATACAGTGCGAGCACGAGGTGCTCGACCGCGTTGTAGCCGAGGCGCTTGCGGAAGCCGCTCATCGACGCCGCCCAGATCGCGACGAGGCCGAGCGAGAACGACCACTCGGCGTACTTGCGCACGGTCTCGAGCACCTTGGAGACCTGCGCGTCGGCCGAATTCAGGTAGCGCGTCTGCGCGAGCACGACGAGCAGCAGGCCGATCGCGACGAGCAGCAGCTTCAGCGGATGCGTGTGCCGCTTGCGCACGCCGAACACGTAGTCGCGCGCGACCTTGCCGGGCCCGGTCAGCAGGCGCAGCGCCGACTGCAGCTGATCGAGCTCGAACAGCCGCAGCTTTTCCCAGACTTCGCCGCGCAGCGTGCCGATGCCGAGGCGCGCGGCCTTCTTCTGCCCGCATTCCGCGCAATGCGGCCCGGACAGCGCCGCACCGCAGTTGCGGCAGAGCGCGGCGGCGAAGAACGCGTCGGAGAGGATCACGGGCTTGGCGGGAACGGTCACGGCGGCGGTCCGCAGAGGGTGGCCCCACGCCGTACGCGGAAACGCCGCGGTTTCTCCGGTGCGCCGGATGGCGAATACCCGCCTGGCTCCGCTGCGAGAAACCGGATGGCTGTTCTCTCCGTCTCTCTCGCAGGTGGAGCAGGGAGGTAGGCCGCCAAGCTCCGGCACCGCATTGAATTTTCCTTGAAGCATTCAAGGCCGGCGCGCGACGGCCGACTTGCGGGCCGTTCCCTGCGGGCGCCGGGCGCCCGGCAGGCTGGAGTGCCGCGCGCATCCCGCCGGTCGTATCACGAAAAGACGGCTGTCGCGTCGATACGTTCACACCGCGGTCTCCGCGCTCGGGCGGCGCGCGGAGGTCACTCCAGCCCGAACAGCTCCGCCAGATCGCTCTCGTCGAACCGCAGCGCCTGGGTCGTGCCGCCTTCGAGCACGGCCTGGGCGAGGTCGGCCTTGCGCTGCTGCATGTCCTGGATCTTTTCCTCGACCGTGCCGGTGCAGATCAGCTTGTAGACGAACACCGGCTTGTCCTGGCCGATGCGATGCGCGCGGTCGGTGGCCTGGGCCTCGACGGCCGGATTCCACCAGGGGTCGTAGTGGATCACGGTGTCGGCCATGGTCAGGTTCAGGCCGACGCCGCCGGCCTTGAGGCTGATCAGGAATACCGGCACGCGGCCCGACTGGAAGTCCTCGACGAGCTCGGCGCGGTTGCGCGACTGGCCGGTCAGGGTCTGGTGGCGTATGCCTTCGGCGGTCAGCGACTGCTCGATGAGCTCGAGCATTTCGGCGAACTGCGAGAACACGAGCACGTGGCGGCCTTCGGCGGCGAGCTCGCGCAGCAGATCGAGCAGCAGGTCGAGCTTGGCCGATTCCGGCGCCTTGCGCGCGCGTTCGAGCTTGACGAGGCGCGGGTCGCAGCAGACCTGGCGCAGCTTCAGCAGGGCGTCGAGCACGACGATGCCCGACTGCGCGAGACCGCGTTCGCGGATCGCCTCGCGCACGCGCTCGTGCTGGGCCAGACGCAGCGATTCGTAGAGCTCGCGCTGCTTGCCGACGAGCTCGACGCCGCGCTCGATGACGGTCTTCGGCGGCAGGTCCAGCAGCACGTCTTCCTTGCGTCGGCGCAGCATCAGCGGCGCTATGCGCCGGTGCAGCTTGGCCTGGCGCTCGGCGTCGGCATGTTTCTCGATCGGCGTGCGGTAATGGCGCACGAACGCGCGCTCGTCGCCGAGCAGGCCCGGCTCGACCGCGTCGAACTGGGCCCAGAGCTCGCCGAGATGGTTTTCCAGCGGCGTGCCGGTCATCGCGAGGCGACGCCGCGCGTTCAGTTCGCGCACGACCTTCGCGGCCTGGGTGCGCGCGTTCTTGATCGCCTGCGCCTCGTCGAGGATCAGCAGCGAGAATGGCTGTTCGATCAGCACGTCGCGGTCGCGCGCGAGCAGCGGATAGGTCGTTATGACGAGATCGTGCTCGGGAATCGCGGCAAAGTTCGCGTCGCGCGCCGAGCCGTGCAGGATCAGCACACGCAGCTGCGGCGCGAAGCGCTGCGCCTCGGCGCGCCAGTTCCAGACCAGGCTGGTCGGCGCGACGACGAGCGCCGGCCGGTCCAGCTCGCCGCGCTGGCGCAGGGTTTCCAGGTGCGCGAGTACCTGCACGGTCTTGCCGAGGCCCATGTCGTCGGCCAGGATGCCGCCGAGGCCGGACTGGCCGAGGAATTCCAGCCAGGCCAGGCCGTCGCGCTGGTACGGCCGCAGACTGGCGCCGAAGCCCGGCGGCTCGGACACCGGCAGCCGTTCGGCGCGCAGCTGCGCGAGCATGTCCCTGAGCCGGTTCGCGCCGCGCCACGGCAGCGCGGCGGCGCCCTGCGACAGTTCCTCGACGACGCCGGCCTGGGCGCGGCGCAGCTGCAGCCGTTCGCGCGCATTGCCCTGTTCCAGCCATTCCAGCAGCGGCGCGATCAGCGCGCGCACGCGCGCGACCGGCAGCGGCACGCGGCGGCGCGCGTCGACGGGCGCGAGCCATATCGCGTCGGGCGCTTCCTTGGCCGGCGCGACCAGCGGAAACGCCGGGTCGGTCAGCGCGCGCTGCAGTATCGGCAGCAGGTCCACGCGCTCGCCGGCGATGTCGATGCCGAGCGACAGATCGAACCAGGCATTGCCGCTGTCGTTGACGTCCGCATGCCAGGCGTCCGGCGCCGGCAGGATCTCGACCGGCGAGCCCGCGTCGAATTCGAGCTGGAAACCGTCGGCCTGCAGGCGCATGGCCAGCGCGAGCAGATGGTCGGGCGGCGCGAGTTCGCTGCGGCCGCGCTCGAGTACGAACACGCCCTGCGCGTGATCGTCCAGGCGCAGGCCGTGGGCGTAGGCGACGTCGCCGGCCTCCACGAGCTTGTGCCGGTCCAGCCGCTCGTACGCGGCGATCTCGGCGCTGCGGTCGCGACGTATGTCGAGGACGCGGCCGCCGACGAAACGGCGTTCGCGCGCCTGCATGCCGGCGTAGTCGACGCGCTGGCCGGCATAGTCGAAGGTCAGGTGCAGGCAGCCGGCGACGTAGCTCGTGCCGCCGCGCGCCGGCCGTGCCTTCAGGGTGCCCAGACGCAGTATCGGCGTCGGCGCGACCTGGATGACTTCGATCTCGCCGTGGTCGGCCGGCATCGGCAAGTCGGCCAGGGATTCGGTGTTCTTCCAGCGTTCGCGCAGCAGCGGCGCCTGTTCGGGCTGCACCGACGGCGCGCGCAGCAGGCGCTCGGCCATGGCGACGTCGCCGTCGACCGGTCCGATTTCGCTGGCGACCGGATCCCAGTACCAGAGCCCGGCGATGCGCAGCAGCTGCGTGGCCGCTGCCGCGTCGACGATGCTCGCGGCCATGCGCTGCGTGCCGTCGGGCTGCGGCTGCCAGATCCATTCGACGCGGCGGCGCGGACCTGGTGTGAGCGCCGCGCTGCCGGGCTTGCCGAAATAGCAGGGCGTGTGCGCGAGCACGTCGACGAGCCAGGCCTCGTGCCTCGGCGACGCCAGGCGCTGCCAGCTGCCGTTGCGCAGGAATTCGGTCTGCGCCATGCGCAGCTCGGCGATGCGCTGGAATTCGTCGGGCGACAGGCCGACCCAGGGGTCGCCGCGTCCCTGTACCGGCTGCACCGGCCGCGGCGACACCAGGCCGCCGCGCTTGCCGTGGCGGAACCACATGGCCTGGGCGCAGAGGCCGGCCGGCATGCCCGGCGCGGTCTCGAACAGGAAGCCGAGCACGCGGTCCTCGCCGACGTGGCCGGTATTCGCGACCGGCAGGTTCAGGCTCGACAGCCACTGGTCCCAGGGCCTCAGGTCGGGCTTGAGCTGCGCCGGCGACGGCGGCGCGCTCAGCGCGAAGCTGCCGGCCGCGTCGTCGTCCCAGCTCCAGTCCTCGCCGAGCGCTTCGAGCACGAGCGCGGCGACGTGTTTGCAGCCTGCGCCGACCGGGCAGCTGCAGTGCGTGTCGGCGACGGCGCGGCGGCCCTGCGGCAGCAGGCGGAAGCCGCAGCGATACGGATCGACGGCGTTGCCCTGGACCAGGCCGAACAGCACGCCGGCCGAACCTTCGCTGCGGTAGTCCTTCTCCAGCACGCGGCCGCTGTCGACATAGTCCAGGCCACGCTCGAGGATGGCCGGGGTAAAGACGCTACCGAAGTCGAACCGCGCTAGCAGCTGGATGAACTGCGACCGATCCATGGGCCTCCCGGCGCTTGCGCAGCGACGGCGCCGCACGCCGCCGCTGAGACAGATAAACGCCGATTATGCCGAGAATCGGCCGCCGTGGGCGCCGCGGTCTTCGCGGCGCCGGACGGCGGCGTAATACCGGGTTCAGGCGACCAGCTTGACCGCGACGGCCTTCGGGTTGCGCCAGGTCGCGAGCAGCTCGTTCCAGCGCGCCTTGGCGCGGGCTTCGTGCTCTTCCTTGACGTGGCCGTAGCCGCGGATCTGTTCCGGCACGCTCGCGATGTCGACGGCCAGGCTGCGGTTGTCCGCATTCAGGGTGCGCAGCAGCTCGTCGATCGCGGCGAAGTAGTCGGCGATCCATTGCCGCTCCATGCGCCGTTCGGCGGTCTTGCCGAAGATGTCGAACGCGCCGCCGCGCAGGCCCTTGAACTTGGCCAGCAGGCGGAACGCGCCGAGCATCCAGGAACCGTATTCGCGCTTGACCAGATGGCCTTCGCTGTCGCGTCGCGCGAGCAGCGGCGGCGCGAGGTGGAAGTGCAGCTTGTAGTCGCCGTCGAAGGTGTCGCGGATCTGCTCGAGGAACTGCGGCCGGCTGTACAGGCGCGCGACCTCGTACTCGTCCTTGTAGGCCATGAGCTTGAACGCATAGCGCGCGACGGCTTCGCCGAGCGCCGCGGCGCCGGGCGCCTGGGCGGCCTCGGCTGCGCGCACGCGTTCGACGAGCGCGCGGTATTTCTGCGCGTAGGCGGCGTCCTGGTACTCGGTCAGGAACGCGACGCGGCGAGCGATCACGCTGTCGAGATCCGGCGAGATCAGGCGGTCGTCGAGCAGGCTGTCGCCGCCGGCGGCCAGCGGATCCGGCACGTCGGCGCCGCTGTCCTTGCCGGCCGCGGCGAGCACCGTCGCGACGTCGTGAGCAGCCATGCGGCCCCAGTTGAACGCCGCGCGGTTCTGTTCGATCGCCGCGCCGTTGAGCTCGATCGCGCGGATCAGCGCGTCGAGGCTCAGCGGCACCCAGCCCTTCTGCCAGGCATAGCCGAGCATGAACAGGTTGCCCATGATCGAGTCGCCGAGCAGGGTCGTGGCCAGGCCCGTCGCGTCGACGAGTTCCGGCGCTTCGGCGCCGAGCGCGACCTTGACCGCGGCGATGATTTCCGCCGACGGGAACTGCATGTCCGGCCGCGTCGTGAACGTGCCCGGCATGGCTTCGTAGGTGTTCAGCACCGCGTGCGTGCGGCCCGCGCGGATCTTCGACAGCGCCCAGTAGTCGTTGACGACGACCATGTCGCAGCCGAGCACGAGGTCGGCCTCGCCGGCGGCGATGCGCACGGCGTGGATGTCCGACGGCGCGCGCGCGATGCGCAGATGGCAGGTCACCGCGCCGCCCTTCTGCGCGAGGCCGGTCTGGTCGAGCACGGTCGCGCCCTTGCCTTCCAGGTGCGCGGCCATGCCGACGAGCGCGCCGATCGTGACGACGCCGGTGCCGCCGATGCCGGTCACGAGGATGTTCCAGGGCTGCGCGAGATCGCTCGCGAAAACCGGATGCGGCAGCGCGTCGAAATCGACCTTGCCGACGCCCTTGCGCTTCTTCAGGCCGCCGCCGTGCACCGTGACGAAGCTCGGGCAGAAGCCTTTGACGCAGGAGAAATCCTTGTTGCAGTTGGACTGGTCGATCTCGCGCTTGCGGCCGAATTCGGTTTCCTTCGGCAGCACCGACACGCAGAACGACTTCTTGCCGCAGTCGCCGCAGCCTTCGCAGACCTGCGTGTTGATGAAGACGCGCTTCTTCGGGTCCTCGAGCTTGCCGCGCTTGCGCCGGCGGCGCTTCTCGGTCGCGCAGGTCTGGTCGTAGATGATGACCGTGGTGCCGGGCGTCTCGCGCAGGCGCTTCTGCACGGCGTCGAGCTCGCTGCGGTCGAGGAATTCAACGCCTTCGGGGAAGATTTCCGGGCGCGACCATTTCTCGATGTCGTCCGACAGCAGCACGATGGTCTTCACGCCTTCGGCGCGGACCTGGTGTGCGATGTCGGGCACGGTCAGCGTGCCGTCGACGGGCTGGCCGCCGGTCATCGCGACGGCGTCGTTGTACAGGATCTTGTAGGTGATGTTGACCTTCGCCGCGATGGCCTGGCGTATCGCGAGCGAGCCGGAATGGAAATAGGTGCCGTCGCCGAGGTTCTGGAACACGTGCCTGGTTTCGGTGAACGGCGCCTGGCCGCACCACGTGGTGCCTTCGCCGCCCATCTGCGTGAAGGTCTCGGTGCGGCGGTCCATCCAGGTCACCATGTAATGGCAACCGATGCCGCCGAGACCGCGCGAGCCTTCCGGCACGACGGTGGACGTGTTGTGCGGGCAGCCCGAGCAGTAGTGCGCGGCGCGCGGGAAGCTCGCGCGCGGCAGCGCCAGCTCCTTCTCCTTCGCGGCGAGGAACGCGAGGCGGTTCTCGATCGTTTCCGAGGTGAAGAAGCGCGACAGCCGCTTGGCGATCACGCGCGCGATGCGCGCCGGGGTCAGCTCGTTCGTCGACGGCAGGATCCAGTTGTCCTCCTCGTCGTACTTGCCGACGATGGACGGACGCGTGTGGTGATCCCAGTTGTACATGTGTTCCTTCATCTGCGATTCGATGAAGGAGCGCTTTTCCTCGACGACGATGATGTCCTCGAGACCGCGCGCGAATTCGCGGATGCCGATCGGCTCGAGCGGCCAGGTCATGCCGACCTTGTAGACGCGCAGGCCGATGTCGGCCGCCTCGCGCACGCCGATGCCGAGGTATTCCAGCGCCTGCAGCACGTCGAGGTAGCTCTTGCCCGTCGTCACGATGCCGAGGCGCGCCTTCGGCGAATCGATGACGGTGCGGTCGATGCGGTTCGCGCGCGCGAACGCGACGGCGGCCTGCACGGCGTACTGGTGCAAGCGCATTTCCTGGTCGAGCGGCGGATCGGGCCAGCGGATGCTCAGGCCGCCCGGCGGCAGCACGAAGTCTTCCGGCATCACGATGTCGAGCTGATGCGGATTGACGTTGACCGAGGCCGAGGACTCCACGGTTTCGGCGATCGTCTTGAAACCGACCCAGCGCCCCGTGAAGCGCGACATGGCCCAGCCGAGCAGGCCCATGTCGAGGATGTCCTGCACGCCGGCCGGATTCAGCACCGGCATCATGGCCGAGACGAATTCCAGTTCGGAACCATGCGGCAATGTGGAGGAACGACAGGCGTGGTCGTCGGCCGCGAGCGCGAGCACGCCGCCGTGTTTCGAGGTGCCGGCCGCGTTGCCGTGCTTGAACACGTCGCCGCAGCGGTCCACGCCGGGGCCCTTGCCGTACCACATCGCGAACACGCCGTCGTATTTCGCGCCCGGGAACAGGTTGGCCTGCTGCGAGCCCCAGACCATGGTTGCGCCGAGGTCCTCGTTGAGGCCGGGCGTGAACTCGATGTTCGACGACTTCAGGTGCTTGCGCGCCTTCCACAGTTCCAGGTCGAAGCCGCCGAGCGGCGAGCCGCGGTAGCCGGAGATGAAGCCGGCGGTGTTCAGCCCGGCGGCGCGATCGCGCATCTGCTGCATCAGCGGCAGGCGCACGAGAGCCTGCACGCCCGAGAGGTAGATGCGGCCTTCGCTACGTGTGTACTTGTGCTCGAGGCTGTACTCGCGGTCGATTTCGGCGGGCTGGACGGCTGGCACGGACATGGACGGGGATCCGGTGGCGAGCGGAGGGAATCGGCGATTTTAGCGGTCGCGGCATGGTGCCACGACTGGCTCAGGTCCGGACAAGTGGCGACCTCGGCAGCGTTTGCGCCGTCGCTCTTGTGCACTGCCGCGTATCTCCACAACCCCGCCGAACGCTTGCGCTGCAAGCGCCCGGCCGCCCCCTTGACTCAAGGGTGCTGTCGGGACGACTTCGGCAGCGTTCGCCCTTTCGCTCCTGTGCGCGGTGATTTCTGGCGGGGCCGCGGAACGTTAGGCCGGTGCTCGCTGCGGCTAACCGGCTTCGGTCGTCGACTCGGCCGGTGCGGCCGGCTCGGCCGCTGCGGCGGCGTCGGCGATCCAGCGCGGCCATTCGGGCCAGAAGAACCAGGCGGTCGGGGTCAGGCGGATCGCGCGGTCGAGCAGGTCGGCGAGTTTCTGCAGGGTGGCCGGGTCGGCCGGGTCCAGCGGTTCGCCGATGACGAAGCGACGCAGGCCGCGGTCGAGGTCGAACTCCATCCAGTACGGCACGACCGGCACGCCGGCGGCCTTGGCCAGCTCGAGGGTTCCGTCGGGAAAGCTCGCGTCGCGGTCGAGCAGGCGCACGGGCCGCTGGCCGCGCGGCGCCATGCGCGGCGGCATGTCGAGCACGCTGACGACGGCGGCACCCTCGTCGAGCGCGCGCGCGAGCTGGGCCTTGGCGCC
>NZ_JANFVR010000177.1 GCF_024609805.1 Tahibacter caeni
GCGGCGGCCCGGCGCGCGGCGTCCAGCGCCTCGGCGCAGTCCGCGTTGCGGTCCAGCATCAGGCCGAGCTCGAACCAGCCGTCGGCGTCCGGCCGCAGGGCGACGCGGCGGCGCAGGGTCGCGATCGCCGCGTCCAGTCGTCCGGCCGAGCCTTGTGCCTGGGCGAGGTCGTCCAGCAGGGCCGTGTCGTCGGGCTGCCGGGACAGCGCGCGCTCGAACGTGTCGATCGCGTCCGCGTAGCGGCCGCGCTGCGCCTGCACGCGCGCGAAGCAGGTCAGGGCCGGCGCATCGTCGGGCTCCATCGCGAGCGCGCAGACGGCGGCTTTCTCGGCTTCGGCGAGCTGGCGCGCGGCCAGGAAGCGTTCGGCGTCGCGCACGAGACGGCGCAGAGGACCGGGCCGTGCCTCAGCCTGCGCGCGGGGTTTCGTCGACATGGTGGTGTGCCCTGCGGCGGACCAGCGGGTTGACCGATGATGCTCGCATGGGCGCGCGCCGTGCGGCAATCGCCACGGCCGGCCTCGCTGCACTGCAGCGAGGCTCTTGCTAGACTGCCCGGCTCAGGGTGGTTCCCGGGCGCGAGGCGATGGGCGGCGATTTCACGACAGGACCTGGCAGTGCCGCGGCCGCCGCTGCGACGCCGCCCGCCGCGCTCGACGCGTCCGGCCGGGGCCGCTGATGACGCGCATACTCGGCGTCGACCCGGGCTCGCAGCGCACCGGCGTCGGCATCATCGACACCGATGCGGCCGGCAGGACGGTCCACGTCTTCCATGCGACCGTGAAACTGCTCGACAACGACAGCTTCATGCTGCGGCTCAAGCAGCTGTTCGAGGACCTCGGCGCGATCATCGAGACCTATCGCCCGGACGAGGTCGCGATCGAGCGTGTGTTCATGGCCAAGAATCCCGATTCGGCGCTGAAGCTCGGCCAGGCTCGCGGAGCGGCGCTCTGCGCCGTGGTCACGCGCAACCTCGTCGTGGCCGAGTACGCGCCCAAGGAAGTCAAGCAGGCCGTGGTCGGCGGCGGCGCCGCCGACAAGACCCAGATCCAGCACATGGTCGGCGTGCTGCTGCAATTGCCGGGTAAACTTCAGGCCGACGCGGCCGACGCGTTGGCGATCGCGCTGACCCACGCGCATACGCGCGCGACGACGCAGCGCATCGGCATACCGCGCACCGCATGGAGGCGCAGGCGATGATAGGGCGATTGAAAGGCGTGCTCGTGTCCAAGCAGCCGCCGTGGCTGCTCGTCGACGTCAACGGCGTCGGCTACGAGCTCGAGGCGCCGATGTCGACGTTCTACGATCTGCCGGAGCTCGGCCGCGAGGTCGTGCTCTGCACGCACTATGCGGTCAAGGAAGATTCCGTCGCGCTGTACGGCTTCCTGCGCGAAGCCGAGCGCAGCCTGTTTCGCCACGTGCAGAAGGTCAGCGGCATCGGCGCGAAGATCGCGCTGGCCATCCTGTCGGGCGCCTCGGTCGAGGAATTCTCGCGTCTGGTCCAGAGCGGCGACGTCGCCGCGCTGACGCGCATTCCCGGCATCGGCAAGAAGACCGCCGAACGCATCATCGTCGAGCTGCGCGACCGCGTCGACGCGATCGGCCCCGGCGTGCCCGGGCTCGGTCCGGCCGGCGCCGTGCCGGCCGATCCGGTCGCCGAAGCCAGCGTCGCGCTGCAGCAGCTCGGCTACAAGCCGGCCGAGGTCAGCCGCCTCGTCAAGGATGCCGCGGCGCCCGGCGACAGCGCCGAAACCATCATCCGCAAGGCGCTGCGCGCTGCGCTGCGCTGATCGCGCTCCTCTCCCTTTCGACGCGACGACAATGAGCAGTCACGATCACGGCAACAAGAATCTGTACGCCCTGGCCCTGGGCGCGATCGGCGTGGTCTACGGCGACATCGGCACCAGTCCGCTGTACACGCTCAAGGAAGCGTTCGGCCCGCACGGCGTGGCGATCAGCCACGACAACGTGCTCGGCGTGCTGTCGCTGATCTTCTGGTCGCTGATCGTCATCGTCTCGATCAAGTACGCGACCTTCATCATGTCGGCCGACAACAAGGGCGAGGGCGGCATCATGGCGCTGACCACGCTGGCCCATCGCGGCGTGCGCTCGAGCGCGCGCGCGCGCTGGTTCATCATGGTGCTCGGCCTGTTCGGCGCGTCGCTGTTCTTCGGCGACAGCGTGATCACGCCGGCGATATCGGTGCTCAGCGCGGTCGAAGGACTCGGAGTGGCCACGCCGGCGCTGAACCGCTACGTCGTGCCGATCGCCGTGCTCGTGCTGATAGCGCTGTTCGCGTTGCAGCGCAGCGGCACGGCGCGCGTCGCGCGCGTGTTCGCGCCGATCATGGTGCTGTGGTTCCTTGCGCTCGCGGTGCTCGGCACCGTCAAGATCGTCCAGGCTCCGCAGGTGCTCGAGTCGCTGAATCCGTACTACGCGGTGAACTTCTTCGTCGAGAACGGCCGCGCGGGCTTTTTCGTGCTTGCGGCGGTGGTCCTCGCCGTGACCGGCGCCGAGGCGCTGTACGCGGACATGGGGCATTTCGGCAAGCGTCCGATCCGCCGCGCCTGGTTCGCGTTCGTGCTGCCGGCGCTGATGCTGAACTACCTAGGCCAGGGCGCGCTGCTGCTGGAGAACCCGAGCGCCGCGGTGAATCCGTTCTATCTGCTCGCGCCGCCGATGCTGCTCTATCCGATGATCGTGCTGGCGACCCTGGCCGCGGTCATCGCCTCGCAGGCGGTGATTTCCGGCGCGTTCTCGGTCACGCGCCAGGCGATACAGCTGGGCTATCTGCCGCGCATGGAAGTCGTGCACACCTCGCGCGAGACCATGGGCCAGATCTATCTCCCCTGGCTCAACCGCGCGCTGCTCGTGCTGACCGTCGCGGTCGTCGTTGGCTTCCAGAGCTCGACCAACCTGGCCGCGGCCTACGGTATTGCGGTGGTCGGCACGATGGCCATCGACTCGGTGCTCGTCATCATCGTCGCGCGGCGGATCTGGGACTGGAAGCGCTGGCACATCGCCGCGCTCGGCGGCCTGTTCCTCGTCGTCGACGCCGCGTTCCTCGGCGCCAATCTCGAGAAAGTCGAGCACGGCGGCTGGTTCCCGCTCGTGCTGGGTCTGGTCGTCTTCACCGTCATGACGACTTGGCGCCGCGGCCGCGAACTCGTGATCCGCGAGCTCAAGCAGGGCGGCCTCGCGCTGAAGCCGTTCATCGAATCCATCGCCGAGCATCCGCCGCTGCGCGTGCCGGGCCAGGCCGTGTTCCTGACCGCCCAGCCCGACGCAGTGCCGCATGCGCTGCTGCACAACCTCAAGCACAACAAGGTGCTGCACGAGCAGAACATCGTGCTCACGGTGGAATGGCTGGAAACGCCGACGGCCGAGCCCGAGGAGCGCATCGAACTCGTCCCGCTCGGTCACGACTTCCACCAGCTGACCCTGCGCTACGGTTTCGCCGAGGATCCGGACGTGCCCGACATGCTCGCCAAGTGCGAGAAGGTCGGCCTGGTCTTCGACATGATGGACACGACCTTCTTCCTGAGCCGCGAGAGCATCGTCGCGACCGACAGGCCGGGCATGCCGCTCTGGCGCGACCGCCTGTTCGCGTTCATGCAGCGCAACGCGCTGTCGGCGACGGCCTTCTTCCAGATTCCGGGCAATCGCCTGATCGAGCTCGGCACGCAGGTAGAGATATGAGCGACCGGGTCACCTCCAGCGCGGCCACGCGCGAGGACGAGTTGCTCGAAGCCTCGATACGTCCGCAGCGTCTGGCCGACTACCTGGGCCAGCAGGCCGCGCGCGAACAGCTGAGCATCTACATCGAGGCCGCCCGGCGCCGCGGCGAGGCGCTGGACCACGTGCTGATCTTCGGCCCGCCGGGCCTGGGCAAGACCACCTTGTCGCACGTGATCGCCAACGAACTCGGCGTGAATCTGCGCACGACCTCGGGCCCGGTCATCGAGCGCGCCGGCGACCTGGCCGCGCTGCTGACCAACCTGCAGCCGCGCGACGTGCTGTTCGTCGACGAGATCCACCGCCTGTCGCCGGTCGTCGAGGAAGTGCTGTACCCGGCGATGGAAGACTTCCAGATCGACATCATGATCGGCGAGGGGCCGGCCGCGCGCTCGATCAAGCTCGACCTGCCGCCGTTCACCCTGATCGGCGCGACCACGCGCGCCGGGCTGCTGACCAGTCCGTTGCGCGACCGCTTCGGCATCGTGCAGCGGCTGGAGTTCTATACGCCGGATGAGCTCGCGGCCATCGTGCGCCGCTCGGCGCGCATCCTCGGCATCGCCTGCGATCCGGTCGGCGCCGCCGAGATCGCGCGCCGCTCGCGCGGCACGCCGCGCATCGCCAACCGACTGCTGCGGCGCGCGCGCGACTACGCCGAGGTCCGCGCCGGCGGCACGATCACTCTGGAGGCGGCGCGCGCGGCCATGGACATGCTCAAGGTCGACCCGGAGGGGTTCGACGCGCTGGACCGGCGCCTGCTGCGGACCATCATGGACAGCTTCGACGGCGGCCCGGTCGGCGCCGAGTCGCTGGCCGCGGCCCTGTCCGAGGAGCGCGGCACCATCGAGGACGTGCTCGAGCCCTATCTGATCCAGCAGGGCTTCCTCGTGCGCACGGCGCGCGGCCGCATGGTCACCGCGCGCGCCTACCAGCATTTCGGCCTGAAGCCGCCGCGCCGCGCCGATGCGCCCCCGGACCTGTTCGATCCGGGCTGAGCGCGGGTGCGACCACGTTCAGGCCCGGCCGGCTATGCTCCCGCATCGTTCTGCGCGCAGAAACTCCCGCCTCCGCCAAGGAATTCCATGCAGGCTGCTCCGTTCCGCTGGTCGCTGCGGGTCTACTGGGAAGACACCGACGCCGGCGGCGTGGTCTACCACGCGAGCTACCTGCGCTTCCTCGAGCGCGCGCGCAGCGAATACCTGCGCCATCTCGGTATTGAGCAGGAACGGCTGCGCAACGACAATAACCTCGTTTTCGTCGTGCGCGACATCGCGATCGGCTTCGCCAAGCCGGCGCGGCTCGACGATCTGCTGGACGTCACCGTGGCCTTGACCGAGCGACGCCCGGCGAGCCTCGTGTTCCAGCAGCAGATCCTGCGCGCAGCCGACGGCCTGCTGTTGTCCGAGGCGCGCGTGCGGGCAGCCTGTGTCGACGCCGCCGGTTTCCGTCCCCGTCCCATTCCCGACGACCTGTTTGTGGAGATTTCCAAGGCATGAACGCTGGTGACCTGAATCTGTGGCAGCTCGTGCTGCACGCGAGCCTGTTCGTCAAGTTCGTGATGCTCGTGCTGCTCGCGTTCTCGTTCCTGTCCTGGATGATCATCTTCCGCAAGCACAGCATGCTGAAGACGGCGCTCGGCAGCGCGAACGAATTCGAGGAGCGCTTCTGGTCCGGCGCCGACCTCGCGGCGCTGTTCCGCGAAGTCACCGGCCGCGGCGAGCGCATCAGCGGCATCGAGAGCATCTTCGAGGCCGGCTTCCGCGAGTTCGCCCGGCTGCGCCAGCGCCGCGGCGTCGACCCGCGCACCCTGCTCGAAGGCGCGCAGCGCGCGATGCGCGTCGCGCAGACGCGCGAGATCGACCGCCTCGAAGGCAATCTCGAATTCCTCGCGAACGTGGGCTCGATCAGCCCCTACGTCGGCCTGCTCGGCACGGTCTACGGCATCATGATCTCGTTTCAGGGCCTGACCAACGTCAAGGAAGCCACGATCGCGAGCGTCGCGCCGGGCATCTCCGAAGCGCTGGTCGCGACCGCCATGGGCCTGATCGCGGCGATTCCTGCCTCCTGGGCCTACAACCGCTATTCCAACAAAGTCGAACGCGTCGCGACGCGCTTCGACACGTTCACCGAAGAGTTTTCGTCCATCCTGCAACGTCAGGCGCACGTCGACGAATAAACGCGCGACCCCGCGTTTTTTCCCCGACCGTTGGAGCCGCCGATGCAAAGCACTCGTCGCAAGCGCAAGAAACTCAAGTCCGAGATCAACGTCGTGCCGTACATCGATGTGATGCTCGTGCTGCTGATCATCTTCATGGTCACGGCGCCGCTGCTGAATCTCGGCGTCGACATCGACCTGCCCGAATCCGAGGTGGCTCGAAGCCTCAACGTCGACAAGGATCCGGTCGTCGTGACCGTCGATCAGGCCGGCAGGCTGTATCTGACGATTCCCAAGGCCGAGCGCAAGGAAGTGACGGCCGACGCGCTCAAGACCGAGGTCGCGGCCTACGTGCGGTCGAATCCGAAGTTGCCGGTCTACGTCGCCGGGGATGGCAAGGCCGAATACGCCAAGGTCTACGACGCGATGGCGCTGCTGCAGGCCGCCGGCGTGCCGAAGGTCGGCCTCATGGGCCAGCCGCCGCAGGACAAGGCCAACTGACCCGCCGTCCATGGCTCGCGACGAAGACAACCTGCGTCCTTTCCTCTATTCGCTCGCCGTGCACCTCGCGGTGCTCGCGCTCGTCAGCGCGAGCCTGTGGTGGACCAGCAATGCGGTTTCGGTCGCGGTGAAAGGGCAGATCATCGAAGCGACCCTGGTCGGTCCGAGCCAGGCGCCCAAGCCGGTCAGCAAGCCCAAGCCCAAGCCGAAGCCGGTCGAGACCAAGCCTGTCGAGACGCCGAAGGCCGAAGAACCGGCGCCGGAGCCGCCGAAGAAGGACACCAAGGACCAGGAGAAGATCACCGAGAAGGTGACCCAGCTCAAGGCCGACGAAAACGCCAGGGCCCAGGAAGAGCTCAAGAAGAAACAACAGCAGGAGCTCGCCGAGAAGCAGGCGGCCGCCGAAGCCGAGAAGCAGAAGAAGCTCAAGGAGGAGCGCGAGAAACAGCAGCGCGAAAAGCAGGCGCGCGAGCAGGCCAAGAAGGAACAGGAATATCTCGACGCGATGATCGCCGAAGAGGCCAAGACGGGCCAGGAAGGCCTGGATACCAGCCTCGAGGCCGAGTATTACGCGGCGATCCAGAAAGCCGTGAGCGACGCATGGCTGCGCCCGGACACGACGCCGCCGGGCCTGCGCTGCACGCTGGAGATCACCCAGATCCTTGGCGGCGACGTGATCCAGGCCGTCGTCGTCAGCCCCTGCAATGCCGATACGGCGACCCGCACGACCCTCGAGCAGGCGCCGCGACGCGCCTCGCCATTGCCGTACAGGGGCTATGAGACGGTGTTCAAGCGCAAGATCCGCTTCGAGTTCACGTATGACGGCTAAGACCGCCGCCGCCGTTCTCGCGGCAATGCTGCTGTCGTTGCCGGCTGTCATGCTGGCCGCCGAACAACCCACGGTCGCGCCGATCGCGGCGTATGTTGACGCCGTGCAGGCGAAGATCCAGCGAAACTGGCTCGCCCCGGAGCCGCGGGCAAGCGATCTGGACTGCGCCGTGGATATCGAGCAGGACGACGGCGGCGCCGTCGTTCAGGTCAGCTTCGGGAACGATTGCAATGCTGATGCGGCCACTCGTGCGAGCCTGGAACAGGCCGTGAGGAGGGCCTCCCCGTTACCGTATGCCGGTTTTGAAAGTGTCTTTCAGCGCCGCGTACACCTCGTTTTCAAACACAGCGGTCACTAGAGCAGGATCGATATGCCAGCCAATTTCGTAACGCGATTCGCCAGCCTGCTGCTCTGCCTGCTCGGCACGACGGTTCTGGCGCAGAACCCGGCGTCGGCGCAGGGGCTCAGCAGCGACGTTCCGACCATCGTCATCAACCGTAGTACGGCCGTGGCATTGCCGATCACCGTCGTGCCGTTCGCGTTCGAAGCCGCCGGTGCCCCGAGCGAAACCGACGTGTCCGACGTCGTGCGCATGGATCTGGCGCGCTCGGGCAAGTTCACGGCGCTCGACAAGAAGGACGTCGTCGAATTCCCGTCGCGCGGCAGCGACATCAAGTTCCCGACCTGGAACCTGCTCAAGCAGATGTACATCGTGGTCGGCCGCATGACCGACGCGGATGCCGGCGCGATGCGCGTCGAATTCGAGCTCTACGACGTGGCCAAGCAGGAGCGCCTGTTGGGCCTCGCGATCACCGGCCAGCGCAGCGACCTGCGCGGCGTCGGCCATCAGATCGCCGACCTGATCTACGAGAAGATCACCGGCGTCCGCGGCGCGTTCTGGACGCGCATCGCCTACGTCACTGCGGCCGGCGTCAGCCCGAACATCAACTACGCGCTGATGGTCGCCGACTCCGACGGCTACAACCCGCAGGTGCTGGTCCGCTCGCGCGAGCCGCTCCTGTCGCCGTCCTGGTCGCCGGACGGCAAGAAGCTCGCGTACGTCTCCTTCGAGCGCGGCGATTCGGCCATCTACATCCAGGAGATCGCGACCGGCTCGCGCCAGGTCGTCTCGAACCGGAAGGGCATCAACGGCGCGCCGTCGTTCTCGCCCGACGGGACCAGGCTGGCCCTGACCCTGTCCTACCTCGGCAACCCCGACATCTTCATCATGGACCTGGCCAGCCGCGAGACCCGCCGCATCACCAATCATTTCTCGATCGACACCGAGGCCCAGTGGATGCCGGACGGCCAGACCCTGGTGTTCACGTCGGACCGCTCGGGCAAGCCCCAGCTCTACCAGGTTTCGGTCAACGGGGGCGACGCCACCCGCCTGACCTTCCAGGGCGAATACAACGCCAAGCCGTCAATTTCCTATGACGGCAAGCAGTTCGCTATGGCGCAAGGCACTGGAAATGTGTATCGTATTGCGGTTTTGGACCGAAGCAAGGGTTCGGGGACGATGAGTGTCATCTCCCCGGGCAGTGTTGACGAGTCGCCGAGCTTCGCACCGAATGGAAGCATGCTGCTGTACGCCGCCACCGACGGGCCGCGCGGGGTATTGTATGCGGTGTCCGCCGACGGTCGCGTTCGCCAGCGACTGGTTCTGGCCGACGGGGACGTGCGCGAGCCGTCCTGGGGGCCATTCCGCCAGCGATAAATCAAGACGCCGGGTGACCGGCGCTAGCTACTGACCTGTAAAACTGACCTGACCTCCTAAGGAATACGCCATGAACACCTCGCTTCGCCTCGCCATCGCCGCCCTGCTTTGCGTGACCGCCGTCGGTTGCGCCAAGAAGGCCACCAAGGTTGCCCCGCCGTCGGGCGGCGACCGCACCGAACAGGCTACGACCGATCGTTCGAGCGACACCGGTGCCTACACCGAAGCCTCGCTGAACTCGGACAGCTGCCTGCGTCAGCGCGTGATCTACTTCGATCTGGACAAGACCGAGATCAAGAGCGAGTTCCAGGCCCAGATCGCCTGCCACTCCAAGTTCATCCGCCAGTTCCCGAACTACCACGTGACCCTCGAAGGCAACGCCGACGAGCGCGGTTCGCGCGAGTACAACCTCGGCCTCGGCGAGCGTCGCGGCAATGCCGTGCAGAGCGCCCTGTCCTCGGCCGGCGCGCCGGGCACCCAGCTCAACGTCGTCTCCTACGGCGAAGAGCGCCCGACCTGCAAGGACCACAACGAAGAGTGCTGGTCCAAGAACCGCCGCGTCGAAATCGTCTACACCAAGAACTAAGCGGTAAGGAAAGCGATGCGAGCGATCAGCAAACTGTTCGGTGCCCGCATCACGGTCGCGGCGGCCTTGGCCGCCGCGACTGTTTCCATGCCGGCAGCCGCGGAACGCCTGAGTCTTGCCGAGCGCGTCGCCGCGCTGGAAGCTCAAGCCCAGGCCGGCCAAGGCAACGTCGACCTCGTCAACCAGTTGCAGGCACTGCAGACCGAAGTGCAGCAGCTCAACGGCCTGGTCGAGCAACTGCGCCATCAGCTCGACGAGCAGAATGAGCGCAGCAAGCAGCAGTACGTAGACCTCGATTCCCGCATCGGCCGCCTCGAAGGCGGTGGCCATCCGGCCGGCGCTGCGGCGAACCCGAATTCCGGTCAGCTCGACGATATCCAGCTGGGCGCGCCCGACGGCGCGGGCAGCAACGTTCCTCCGCCGTCGACGGATCCGGCGCTGTCGCTCGACAGCCCGGCGACGACGGCCATGCCCGGCGCCGCGGCGCCGCGCACCCCGCCGGCCAC
>NZ_JANFVR010000178.1 GCF_024609805.1 Tahibacter caeni
CGCCGCCCGGACGCTGGCCCGGCTTCGCGCCCGGCTTGCCGCGCGGCGGAGCCGGCTTGCGGCCACGCGGCGCGTCGTCGGTCGCGGCCTTGACGTGGCCTTCGGCGTCGAGCTCGACGAACTCGTCCTTGTCGCTGCCCGCGGTCTGCGGCGCGGCGGCCTTGCCTTCGAGCACGGCGTCGGCGGCGGCGCGGACGTACAACTGCACGGCGCGGATCGCGTCGTCGTTGCCCGGGATCGCATAGTCGACCAGGCTCGGGTCGTAGTTGGTATCGACGACGGCGACGACCGGGATGCCGAGCTTCTTGGCTTCCTTGATCGCGATGTCTTCATGGCCGATGTCGATGACGAACAGCGCGTCCGGCAGGCGGTTCATGTTCTTGATGCCGCCGAGCGAGATGTTCAGCTTTTCCGATTCGCGCTTGAGGCCGAGCACTTCGCGCTTGACCAGGCGGTCGAAGCGGCCGTCGGTGGCCATCGCTTCGAGTTCCTTCAGGCGCGCGACCGACTGCTTGACCGTGCGGAAGTTGGTCAGCGTGCCGCCGAGCCAGCGGGCCGACACGTGCGGCATGCCGCAGCGTTCGGCTTCTTCCTTGACCGCTTCGCGCGCCGAGCGCTTGGTGCCGACGAACAGGATCGTGCCGCGCTTCTGCGCCAGGCCCGACAGGAAGTTCATCGCGTCGCCGAACAGCGGCACTGTCTTTTCGAGGTTGATGATGTGGATCTTGCCGCGCGAACCGAAGATGTACGGCGACATCTTGGGGTTCCAGTAGCGCGTCTGGTGGCCGAAGTGGACGCCGGCTTCCAGCATCTGGCGCATCGTGACTTGAGGCATGGTAGTGCTCCGAAAAGCGGGCGCGCACGGCCGATGTGTAAGTGCTGCACCCGGGGTTATGGCCTCCACGTTCCCCCGCGACCGACTTCTTGCGAAGCACCCCGGAGCGGTGACGGAACGTGTGTGGATTCGGCGGAATCGCCGTGGTGGCGGGACTTGCTCCCGGCCTGGATTCACCGGCCGGACCGAGGCGGTACGGGCGGAAAATCCGCGAGAGTATAGCGGGCTGCGTCGGGCAGGGGCAAGCACGGCCCTGGCTTGCGCGCGTCGCCGCGGCCGGGCCCGGCCGCTAGAATGCCCGGCCATAGGGATCACAGGGATGGACGACATGGTATTCCAAGATAGTCGGGCGCGTTTTCCGGGCTGGCTCGCGACGGCCCTGCTGTTGGCCGCAGCGCCCGGGGCGCGCGCCGAACTGCCTTCGCTGAGCCTGACCCTGGTCAAGGATCTCAATACTGCACCTGCGGCTGGTTCCTCGTTTCCGGATGCCTTCGTCGCCGCCGACGGCAGGGCCTATTTCGCCGCCTCGACGCCGGGGGCGGGACGGGAGCTCTATGTCAGCGACGGCACCGAAGCCGGGACGCGGCAGCTTGCTGACATCGTTCCGGGTCCGGACTCGTCCGAGCCGCTGGTCATCGGCGTCGTCAACGGGCAGGTGATCCTGCGCGCGGGTACGACCGCGCCGGCGCGGCAGTTCTGGTCCGTGCCGACCGGCGGCGGTACGCCGCGCCAGCTCACGACGGAAAGCTGGACCGGCGACTACACCGTGCCGTCGCCGCGGGTCGTCGCGACGACGGGCAGCCGTTTTTTGTTCCGTATCGCGGGCGAAAGCGGTGTCTGGTCGACCGATGGCAGCGCGGCCGGCACTGTCCATATGGTCGAGGCTTCGGGTTTCCCGGCTGCCAATACGCTTGCGGCCTGCTCCATGGATGGCTTTGCGCTGCTCGCCGGCAGCAGCGGCCCGGGGCCGTTTCAGCTCGTGCGTACCGACGGGACCGTTGCCGGTACGCAGTCCCTGGCGTCATTGCCGTATTCGGGCAATGCCGTCGCCGCACGCGTCGCGGGCCATTGCTATCTGCTGCTGAACAAGTTCGGCGGCGGCTGGTCGCTGTGGGCCAGCGACGGCACGCCGGGAGGCACGGCCGAGCTCAGCGTCAACAACGGCGCGTCGGCCTATGTCATGGCAGCGACGGGCGATGCGGTTTATTTCAGCGATCGCAACGTCACTCAGGATCGCGTGCGCATGCTGCGCAGCTCGGTCGCGGCACCGCAGCCGCAATTGGTCAAGGAGTTCATCGGCAGCGATCACTGGATCGAGGGGATCCAGGCGGTCGGCGACCGGCTGCTGTTCTTTCACCGGCTCGGGAGTATGCGCACGCTCTATCTCAGCGACGGCACGAGCGCCGGTACGCGTGCCGTATTTCCGCTCGAGCCGGGACAGTCGTTCCGCACGACCGACTTGTGCCCGGTGCCGGGCGGTGTCGTGCTCAACGCCTGGGACGAGCTCAAGCGCCTGGATCTCGCCACCGGTGCGGTGACGCAGGGGCCGGATTCCACGGTGTTCAGGATGGATGCTTCGGTGCTCGTCGGCGGCATGCGGCTCGGACGCGGTCGCGACGAGCAGACCGGTGACGAACTCTGGCGCGGCGACGGCACGCCTGCCGGCTCCAGCCGTGTGGCCGACATCTTCGCTGCGACGGCCGACGGCATCTTCGCCGATGGGTCTCCCGAGCAGGCTTCCTCAGTGCTCGTGGACGACGTGCTGGTATTCACCGGCGCCAGCGATCCCACGGCCGAATTGCCGCTGCGCACCGCGATATGGCGCAGCGACGGCACTGCGGCGGGGACGTATGCGCTGCCGCGAAGCGCCTACGACGACGGATCGACCGCCGCCGTCGCCCGGCTCGGCGACAGCGTGATCTTCGCGACGGGCGGCTGGAGCCATGTGCCGTACGAGATCTACCGCACCGATGCGGCCTTGGGCATGACCACGCTGCTCGCGAGCGGCATCGCCGCTCCCGTGAGCATGCAGTCGTCGGCCGATGGCGGCGCGGTGCTGTTCGGTTGCGACGGCAGCCTGCCGTCGACCAGCTTGTGCCGCGTCACGGCGAACGGCACGGTCACTGCGGCCGGCCCGTCCGGCGTGGATTTCAGCCGCTTCCGGCCGATCGGCGAAATCAGCGGTATCGCCGTATTGCAGCGCACCGAGGCCGGCGAAATCTGGCGCAGCGACGGCAGCGTGCCCGGAACCTTTCCTCTGGGATCGCGGCATGCGCCGTATGGTCCGATACCCGCGGCAGTGTTCGGCGGAAGGCTGTATTTCGTCACCTGCGATGACGCCGGCTGCGCCCTGACGGCCAGCGACGGCAGCATCGCCGGCACCCAAACGGTCTTCGGCTTCCAGGACGCCGAACTGCGCGCGATGGCGGCGCTGCCCGACCGGATCGTGTTCAGTCTCCAATACGCCGCCCGCGTCGAGCTCTGGGCCAGCGACGGCAGCATCGGCGGCACTCAGCGCCTGATCGAGGCCAATGGCTTTCGCTCCACCGCGATCGCGGTCGCCGGCGGCAACGCGCACCTGGTCGCATTCGGCAGTCTGGACGCCAGCGGCGGATACATCGTCAGCGACGGCACCGTGGCCGGGACGCGGCAGCCGCCGCTGCCGGCTTCGTTCGTGGCCTACGACACGACGATGGCGGCATTGGGCGACGTCGCCGTCGTGTTCGGCTGCTATTCCCAGTCCAGCGGTGCCGAACTCTGCGCCGCCGATGCGCAGGGAATGGACGCGCGCGCGTTGCCGGAAACCTCGCCCCGCAGCAGCGGCCTGCCGCCCTCGGTCATCCGGTCGACCGCAAACGGCGCCTATGTCCTCGCAGACGACGGCGTGCACGGACGTGAGCTCTGGTACCTGCGCCGACTCCCGGATGCGCTGTTCGCCGACGGCTTCCAGCCGCCCCGGTGAAGCAGGGTCGTTGAAGCAGGCCGTCCTGCGCCCCATGCTGGGGAGCTGCGGCGGCCTGTTATCATCCGCCGCTTGCGCCCGCCCAGGGAATCGCCGAATTCGAGGAAACCATGCCCGTAACGATCAAGACCCCCGAAGACATCGCCAAGATGCGCATCGCCGGCGCGCTCGCCGCCGAGGTGCTCGAAATGATCGGCCAGTACGTCAAGCCGGGGGTCTCGACCGAAGAGCTGGACCGGATCTGCCGCGAGCACATCGTCAACGTGCAACAGTCGATCCCGGCCAACCTGGGCTACAAGGGATTTCCGAAGACGATCTGCACGTCGGTCAACCACGTCATCTGCCACGGCATTCCCGACGCGCGCAAGATCCTCAGGGACGGCGACATCCTCAACATCGACGTGACCGTGATCCGCGACGGCTTCCACGGCGACACGAGCCGCATGTACTACGTCGGCAAGCCCGAGGTGCGCGCGCAGCGCCTGTGCACGATCGCCTACGAGGCGATGATGCTCGGCATCGCGCAGGTCAGGCCCGGCGCGCATCTGGGCGACATCGGCCATGCGATCCAGAAGCACGCCGAGGCCGCCGGCTTCTCGGTCGTGCGCGAGTACTGCGGCCACGGCATCGGCCGCGTCTACCACGAAGAGCCGCAGGTGCTGCACTACGGCAAGCCCGGCGCGGGCCTGCGCCTCGAGAAGGGCATGTGCTTCACGGTCGAGCCGATGATCAACGCCGGCAAGGCAGCGACGCGGCTGATGCCCGACGGCTGGACCGTCGTCACGCGCGACCATTCGCTGTCGGCGCAGTGGGAACACACGGTCACCGTGACCGACGACGGCGTCGAGATCCTGACTCCCTGGCCCAAGGCGGCCTGACGCCGCGCCGCGCGCAGCCGCCGCGGCGCTCATGCGCTTGCGGGCGGCGCGATCCGGCGTTTACTGTGGATTTCGCCCCCGCCTGCCGCGCCGAGGTCCGATGAGCGCCATCCCGGCCAGACCAGCCCTGCCGCGCCTGCCGGCGGCCGTGCCGCGCTCGGGCATTTCGCCGGAAGCGCGGCTCGCCCTGCGCCAGTGGCTCGGCGACGTGGATCGCTGGTTCGCCGAGGCCTTCCGCGACGGCGTGTCGGCCGACGAGCTCGTGCCGCTGCGCGCAGAGACCTTGCAGCGCCTGCTGCGGCATATCTGGATCGCGATCGTCGGCGAGGCCGCCGGCGCCGCGCTGTACGCGGTCGGCGGCTTCGGCCGCGGCGAGCAGTTTCCGCGCTCGGACATCGACCTGCTCGTGCTCGTCGAGGCGCCGCCGCAGGGCTCGCTCGCGCGTTCGCTGGAAACCCTGTTCACCTGCCTCTGGGACTTCGGCCTCAAGCCTGGCCACGCGGTGCGCACGCTGGAGCAGTGCCGCGAACTCGCGTCGCAGGACGCGTCGGTCTACACGAGCCTGCTCGACGGCCGCCGGCTGGCCGGCAGCGAGCGCTTCGAGCCCGGCTGGGCCGCGCTGCGCGAAGACGCGGACCTCTGGCCGGCGGCGGCCTATCTCGCGGCCAAGCGCGCCGAGCAGGAGCAGCGCCACGCGCGCTACAACGACACGGCCTACAACCTGGAGCCCAATCTGAAGGACGGGCCCGGCGGCCTGCGCAGCCTGCACGTGATCGCCTGGCTCGGCCAGCGCCTGTTCGGCGTGGCCGACTGGCGCGAGCTCGTCGCTCAGGAAGTGTTGTCGGCCGCCGAGATCGCGGCGATCGACGCGGCGCGTAGCGTGCTCTGGCGCACGCGCTTCGCGCTGCACCTGCTCGCGCGGCGCCTGGAGGACCGTCTGCTGTTCGACTACCAGCGCGAGCTCGCGCGGCGCCTCGGCTACGAGGACGAGCACGCGGACAACCTCGGCGTCGAGCAGTTCATGCAGGATTATTTCCGCGCCGCGATGACCCTGGAGCGGACCAACGCGGCGTTCCTGCAGCGCTGCGACGAAGCCCTGGCCGCGCCGGCGCTGTTCGCCGCCGAGCCGGTCGGCGAGCAGTTCGTCGCGATCGGCGATCGGCTGGACCTGCGCGACCCGGAGCTGTTCCTGCGCCGGCCGGCCGCGCTGATCGAGATCTTCGCCGCGCTGGCCGAGAACCCTGCGCTCAAGGGCCTGCGCGCGAACGCGCTCGCGCGGCTGCAGAGCGCGCTGGAACTGCATGCCGACAGCCTGCGCGACGACCCGGCCGTGCAGGCCGCGTTCCTGCGCCTGCTGCGCCTCGGCGCCGCGGCCGTGCCGGCGCTCGCGCGCATGAGCCGGCACGGCCTGCTGGCCCAGTACCTGCCGGCGTTCGGCAAGGTCGTCGGCCGCATGCAGTACGACCTTTTCCACGTGTATACCGTCGACGAACACACCCTGCGCGTGCTGCGCAACGTCGCGCGCTTCGCCGACGCGGCCGCGAGCCGCGAGTTCGCGCTCGGGCACGAGGTCTACCAGCGCGTGGCCAAGCCCGAGCTGCTGCTGCTCGCGGCGCTGTTCCACGACATCGCCAAGGGCCGCGGCGGCGACCATTCCGAGCTCGGCGAAGTCGAGGCGCGTGCGTTCTGCTATCGCCTCGGCTTGCCGGCCAGCGAGGCCGAGCTCGTCGCCTGGCTCGTGCGCTGGCATCTGCTCATGAGCGTGACCGCGCAGCGCCAGGACATCACCGATCCGGACATCGTGCACCGCTTCGCCGTGCAGGTCGGCGAATGGGAACGGCTGGACCTGCTGTATCTGCTGACCTGTGCCGACATCGCCGGCACGAGTCCCAAGCTCTGGAATTCCTGGAAGGACCGCCTGCTGGCCGATCTCTACGTCGCCGCGCGCTACGTGCTGCGCGCGGGCCTGGAGCGGCCGCCGCAGGTGTCGGCGCAGGCCGCCGAATGCCAGGAGCAGGCGCGCGAGATCCTGCTCGCCGACGGCCTCGCCGAGGCCGACGTCGCCGCGCTCTGGGCCGACTTTCCCGAGCAGGCCTTCCTGCGCTACCACCCCGAACAGGTCGCCTGGCAGACGCGGCTGATCCTCGCCGCCGACGTGGCCGACCTGCCGCTCGTCGCGATCCAGTCCGACGGCGTGCGCGGCGGCAGCGAGATCTTCGTCTACGCCGAAGACCGCGACGGCCTGTTCGCGACGGTCGCTGCGACGCTCGACAGGCTCAACCTGTCGGTGCAGGAGGCGCGCATATTGACGACGGCCTCGGGCATGAGCCTCGACACCTTCCTCGTGCTCGACGCCCACGGCCGCGCGCTCGACGATGCCGAGCGCGTCGAGCGCGTGCGCCGCGAACTCGCCCGCGCGCTCGCGCAGCAGCCGTACCGGCCGCAGCTCGCCAAGCGGCCGCTCGCGCGCCCGCTGCGGCATTTCCAGATCGCGCCGCGCATCGCGTTCCGCACCGATTCGGCGACCGGCCGCACCCAGTTGTCGCTGGTCTGTTCCGACCGGCCCGGGCTGCTCGCAGTCGTCGCGCTCGCGCTGCGCGAGCGCCGCATCCGCATTCACGACGCGCGCATCGCCACGTTCGGCGAACGCGCCGAAGACTTTTTCCAGATCACCGACCAGAACGACCGGCCGCTGGGCGCGGACGCCGAGCAGGCGCTGTTGCAGGCCCTGCAGGCGCGCCTCGCCCCCGACGCGGCCGGCATTGCCAAGGAGCACCATGCAAGCACTTGAATCGTTGATCGACGCGGCCTGGGAGCGCCGCGCCGAACTGTCGCCGACCGCCTTCGATCCGGCGCTGCGCACGGCCGTCGACACCGTGCTCGCCGCCCTGGAGAGCGGCGAGCAGCGCGTCGCCGAGCCCGACGGCAACGGCGGCTGGCGCGTGAACCAGTGGCTCAAGAAAGCCGTGCTGCTGTCGTTCCGGCTCACGCCGAACCGGGTCATGCCGGCCGAGCCGGCGCCGTACTACGACAAGGTCGACCTGCGCTTCCAGGACTTCGACGAGGCGCGCTTCCGCGAGCTCGGCGCGCGCGTCGTGCCCGGCGCGATCGTGCGCCGCGGCGCACACATCGGCCGCGACGTCGTGCTGATGCCGAGCTTCGTCAACATCGGCGCCCACGTCGGCGCCGGCACCATGGTCGACACCTGGGCGACGGTCGGCTCCTGCGCGCAGATCGGCGCGGGCGTGCACCTGTCCGGCGGCGCCGGCATCGGCGGCGTGCTCGAACCGCTGCAGGCCGGCCCGACCATCGTCGAGGACGGCTGTTTCATCGGCGCGCGTTCGGAAGTCGTCGAAGGCGTCGTCGTCGAGCGCGGCAGCGTCATCGGCATGGGCGTGTTCATCGGCCAGTCGACGCGGATCTACGACCGCGCGAGCGGGCAGGTCCTCTACGGCCGCGTGCCTGCCGGCAGCGTCGTCGTGTCCGGCTCGCTGCCGGCGGCCGACGGCAGCCACAGCCTGTACTGCGCGGTCATCGTCAAGCGCGTCGACGAGAAGACGCGCAGCAAGACCTCGGTCAACGAACTGCTGCGGGGCGACTGAGATGACGGCAAAAGTATACGGACTGGAAAAGTGCGACACTTGCAAGAAGGCGCGCAACTGGCTGCAGCGGCACAAGGTCGAACACGAGTTCGTCGACTACCGCGAGCAGCGCGTGCCGGCCGACACCCTGAAGGCCTGGGCGCTGGCCGTCGGCGGCTGGGACAAGCTCGTCAACCGCAGCTCCACGACCTGGCGCAGCCTGCCCGAGGCGCGCAAGTCGCCCGAGAGTGCGCCGGAATGGACCCTGCTGATCAAGGAGCATCCGGCCGTCGTGCGCCGGCCCGTGCTCGTGACCGACGACGGCCAGGTCAGCGTCGGCTTCAACGACAAGCTGTTCGCGCAGCGCTTCGCCGGCTGACATGGACGACGTGCTCGATCTGACCTGCGCGCTGATCCGGCGCGCGTCGGTCACGCCCGACGACGCCGGCTGCCAGGCGCTGATCGCCGGACGCCTGCAGCGCGCGGGCTTCCGCGTCGAATCGCTGCGCTACGGCGAGGTCGACAATCTCTGGGCCGTGCACGGCGAAGACGGGCCGACCCTCGCGTTCCTCGGCCATACCGACGTCGTGCCGAGCGGCCCGGCCGCGCAGTGGCAGACGCCGCCGTTCGAGCCCGTGCTGCGCGACGGCCGCCTCTACGGCCGCGGCGCGGCCGACATGAAGGGCTCGGTCGCCGCGTTCGTGATCGCGCTGGAGGATTTCGTCGCGCGCCGTCCGCGGCATGCGGGCCGCGTCGCGCTGCTGCTGACCAGCGACGAGGAAGGCGTCGCGCGCGACGGCGTGCGCCGCGTCGCCGAGACGTTCCGCGCGCGCGGCGAACGGCTGGACTGGTGCGTCGTCGGCGAACCCTCCTCGAGCGCGCGGCTCGGCGACGTCATCCGCGTCGGCCGGCGCGGCTCGCTGTCGGGCTATCTGACCGTGCACGGCGTGCAGGGCCACGTCGCCTATCCGGACAAGGCGCGCAATCCCATCCACGCGTTCGCACCGGCGCTGGCCGAGCTCGCGGCGACGCGCTGGGACGACGGCAACACCGATTTCCCGCCGACCTCGTTCCAGGTGTCCAACCTCGCCGCGGGCACCGGCGCGAACAACGTGATCCCGGGAACGCTCGAGGCCGCGTTCAATTTCCGCTTCAGCACCGAGAGCAGCGCGGCGTCGCTGAGCGAGCGTTGCGAGGCGCTGCTGCGCCGGCACGGCGTCGAGTTCAGCGTGCGCTGGGATCTGTCCGGTGAGCCGTTCCTGACGCGCGGCGGCCCGCTGCGCGAGCAGACGCTCGCGGCGATCGCCGCGGTCTGCGGCATCGCCGCCGAAGCGAGCACCGGCGGCGGCACTTCCGACGGCCGCTTCATCGCACCGCTCGGCGCCGACGTGGTCGAGCTCGGGCCGGTCAACGCAACGATCCACCAGGTCGACGAGCACGTCGCCGTCGCCGACCTGCAGCGATTGCCGGTGCTGTATGCGGCCATCATCGAACGGCTGCTCGCGCATGGCTGAGCGGCGTCGCGTAGCGCTGTTGCTGGCCGCAGGCCTCGGCGTCGCCGCGACGGCCGCGGCCGGCGGGAAAGCCGCGACGACCTTGTGGCTGAACCAGGGCGCGCTCGCGCCGCTCGGGCTGGAACTGGACGAGGACTGCGGCGGCTGCGTCGACGCCGGCCTGCGCGCCGACTACCGCGAGCTGCGCTTCGCCGCCGCCGGCGCCGGCCTGCGCTGGCGCCGCG
>NZ_JANFVR010000179.1 GCF_024609805.1 Tahibacter caeni
CGGACGGCGCCGCGGCGGGCGCTCCAGGCTGGCGCACACGGCGCCGCCTGCCGCATAGTTCGCGATTCGTCGCCCGCGTTTCGCCCCGAACACGCCCGCGGCCGCCCCGATTCGCGCCGCGCAGCGCCTGCTGTGCCCGGTGCAATGGGCCTGATTCGTCTTCCGGAGCCAACCATGTGTGGAATCGTAGGTGCCGTCGCCGATCGCGAAGTCGGCCCCATCCTGATCGCCGGCCTGCAGGCCCTCGAATATCGCGGCTATGACTCGGCCGGCCTGGCCGTGCTGCAGGGCTCGGCGCTGGAGCGCCGGCGTACCCAGGGCAAGGTGCGCGAGCTGGAACAACTGCTGGCCGCCGAGCCCGCGCCCGCACGGATCGGCATCGCGCACACGCGCTGGGCCACCCACGGCGTGCCGAGCACGCGCAACGCGCATCCGCACGTTTCGTCGGATCTCGTCTCGGTCGTGCACAACGGCATCATCGAGAACCACGAGGCGCTGCGCCGCGAGCTGCAGGACGCCGGCTACGCGTTCAGCTCGGAAACCGACACCGAAGTCATCGCCCATCTGGTCGACGCGCTGCAGCGCGAAGGCCTGGACCTGGTCCAGGCCGTGGTCCGCGCGACCCAGCGCCTGCACGGCGCCTATGCGATCGCCGTGCTGTCGGCGCGCGAGCCCGACCGCGTGGTCGGCGCGCGCCGCGGCAGCCCGCTCGTCGTCGGCGTCGGTCTCGGCGAGCACTTCCTCGGCTCCGACGTGCAGGCCCTGCTGCGCGTGACCAACCGCTTCATCTATCTCGACGAAGGCGACGTCGTGGAGATCCGCCGCGACGGCTACCGCATCTTCGACGCCGACGGCCGTCCCGCCGCGCGCGACGTGCGCGAGACCGACCTGACCGCCGACGCGGTCGAGCGCGGCGAATACCGCCACTACATGCTCAAGGAAATCCACGAGCAGCCCGAAGCCGTCGCGCGCACGCTCGAAGGCCGCATCAATGGCACGCGCATCCTGCCCAACGTGTTCGGCGTCGCCGCGGAAACCCTGCTCGGCCGGGTCAGGCAGGTGCACATCGTCGCCTGCGGCACGAGCTATCACGCCGGTCTCGTCGCGCGCTACTGGATCGAGGCGCTCGCCGGCCTGCCCTGCTCGGTCGAGGTCGCGAGCGAGTACCGCTACCGCGACGTCGTCGTACCGGCCGACACCCTGTTCGTCGCCGTGTCGCAGTCCGGCGAGACCGCCGATACGCTCGCGGCGCTGCGCGCCGGCAAGGCCGGTGCGCGCTATCTCGCCGCGCTCGCGGTCTGCAACGTGCCCGAGTCCTCGCTGGTGCGCGAATCGGATCTCGTGCTGATGACGCGCGCGGGTCCGGAGATCGGCGTCGCGTCGACCAAGGCGTTCACGACCCAGCTCGCCGCGCTCGGCCTGCTGAGCCTGGAACTCGCACGCCTGAACGGCATCGACACGGCGCGCTACGAGCGCCTCGTCGGCGAGCTGTCCGCGCTGCCGCGCCTCGTCGCCGAAGCGCTGCAGCTCGAACCGCAGATCGCGATCCTCGCCGAACGCTTCGTCGACAAGCAGCACGCGCTGTTCCTCGGCCGCGGCGCGAGCTATCCGATCGCGGTCGAAGCCGCACTCAAGCTCAAGGAAATTTCCTACATCCACGCCGAAGCCTATCCGGCCGGCGAGCTCAAGCACGGTCCGCTCGCGCTCGTCGACGAGCACATGCCGGTGCTCGCGGTCGCGCCGAACAACCAGCTGCTCGAAAAGCTCAAGTCCAATCTCGAGGAAGTGCGCGCGCGCGGCGGCGAACTGTTCGTGATCGCCGACCAGGCCGTCGACGTGAAGCTCGACGCGGACCGCGGCGCGGTGCTGCGCCTCAACGTCGGCGACAGCCTCGTCGCGCCGGCCGTGTTCAACATTCCGCTGCAGCTGCTCGCCTACCACGTCGCCGTGCTCAAGGGCACCGACGTCGATCAGCCGCGCAACCTGGCCAAGTCGGTCACGGTGGAATGAGTTCCGGCGGAGGCGACGCAACGCCGCCTCCGCATCGACGGCCGACGGCCGCAACGGCCGTCCGGCGAACGCGTACTTTGTGCCGGCTCGAAGCGAACGGCGCTGCCGCCGCTGCAACGCCCGATCAGGGTCGACCGCCGCGAACGGCATCGCCGTCACCGTACGCCTGCGCGACCGCGGCCGACACGCCATCGGGTTGAAATCGATCGCGCCGTTCCGCGAGCACGCAGACCGGCCGCGGCACTTCCATGTTCCAGATCATGGAAAACGCGTGCGGCGCATTCTCGACCAACCCGGCCGCGCACGCTGCGCTGCGACGGTGCCGCGGTGCCGTTCGCGCCGATAGTGTTCGAGTACGTCGTCTGCTCTGCTTACTCGAAGCGCCAGCGCGTGATCGCCAAGGACGAGCTTGTGGTCGGGTCTGGAGCCTGACCAGTAGGCCCCTGCTCTCGGCCGCCCTGCGTAGCAGGCCCCGCGCAGAACAGCCTGCAGAGGAGCCCCTGGTTGGATCACCGCCGCTGAAACCCACGATTCCAAGGTTGGGTTCGCCCGGCCGAAGCCGTCATTTCGTCGGCAACCCGGCTGCCACTTCCCGGAACGATGCGAGCGCAGACTCGAGATGATCGATGATCTCCTGTGCCAGGACATCCGGAGGCGGCAGGTTGTCGAGATCATCGAGGCTCTCGTCCTTGAGCCAGAAGATGTCGAGGCTCGCCTTGTCGCGCGCAGCCAGGGTCTTGTAGTCGAAGTATCGGAAGCGCTCCGACTCCTTGCGCTTGTGCCGATTGGCCGGGTTGTACGCCTCGACGAATTCCTGCAGATCCTCGCGGCGCAGCGGCTTGGTCTTCAGAGTGAAGTGCTTGTTGGTGCGCAGGTCGTAGATCCAGACACCCTTGGTGTGGATCTTGCCGTCCTTCGGCCTGGCGTCGAAGAACAGCACGTTGGCCTTGACGCCCTGCGCATAGAAGATTCCGGTCGGCAGGCGCAACAGGGTGTGGACGTCGCAGGTCTCCAGCAGCTTGCGGCGGATCTTCTCGCCGGCGCCGCCTTCGAACAGCACATTGTCGGGCAGCACCACCGCGGCCTGGCCGGTGATCTTGAGCATCGAGACGATGTGCTGGAGGAAGTTGAGCTGTTTGTTGGAGGTGGTCTGCCAGAAGTCCTGGCGCTCGTAGGTCAGCGCGTCGCGGTCCTCCTCGCCGTCCTCGTTGGTGATGGTCATGCTGCTCTTCTTGCCGAAGGGCGGATTGGCCAGCACGTAGTCGAACGTCTGCTTCGGCCCGGAGATCAGGGCGTCGGAGCGGTCCACCGTCGGCTCGCCGTCGAGGTCGCCAATGTTGTGCAGGAACAGGTTCATCAGGCACAGACGGCGGGTGGCGGCCACGATTTCGTTGCCGAAGAAGGTCTGGTGGCGCAGGAACTTCTGCTGCTTCTTGTCCAGCCGCATGCCTTCGCGGGTGAGCCAGTTGTAGGCGCCGAGAAAGAAGCCGCCGGTGCCGCAGGCCGGGTCCGCGATCGTCTTACCGGGCTCGGGCTGCACGCATTCGACCATCGCCTGGATCAGCACGCGCGGGGTGAAATACTGGCCGGCGCCGCTCTTGGTGTCCTCGGCGTTCTTCTGCAGCAGTCCTTCGTATAAGTCGCCCTTGGTGTCGGCGTCGAGGCTGATCCAGTCCTCGGCGTCGATCATCTGCACCAGCCGCGCGAGCTTGGCCGGGTCCTGGATCTTGTTCTGCGCCTTGAAGAAGATCGCGCCGAGCATGTCGGGCTCTTCGCCGAGCTTGTGCAGGACCTTCAGGTAGTGCGCTTCGAGCGGCTCGCCGGTCTTGCCGCGCAGGCTGGTCCAGTCGCAGCTCTTGGGGATGTGGGTGTCGCGGTTGTAGGGTGGCTGCGAGTACTCGTGCGCCAGCTTCAGGAACAGCAGGTAAGTCAGCTGTTCGAGATAGTCGCCGTAACCGACGCCGTCGTCGCGCAAGGTGTGGCAGAAGTTCCAGATCTTCTGGACAAGGGCGGTGCTGTTCATGGTTACGGCTTGTCCGCTTTTTTGGTGGCGGCCAGGCGCTTGGCCTCGGCCTGCAGTTGCTTGAGATCGTCGTCGGCTTCCTGCTCGGCGGCCAGCGCTTCCATCGCGCGGCGGCGGGCATCGAAGGCGGCGTAGCGCTCGCCGACGATGGTCTCCATCTGCTCGTGCGAAATGCGGCCGGGACCGGTCAGCACAGAGCGCTCGTTGAAGCTCAGGAAGCGGTCGGTCTGCGCGATCCAGTCGGCCATGCGCGTCTCGATACGGCGCACGGCGCGGTCCTCGGCAAAGTCCAGGAACATCGTGACCAGCCGGTTGAGCTGGTCGAGTTCGGCCACGTCCAGGTAGTTCTTCGACACGACCGCATCGGACTTGCGCACACGATCGCCCGTCCAGTTGGTCAGCGCCATGTTGTCGGCGTCGGGGTTCGCTCGCTCCACGATCAACTCGGCAGCGGTGCGGCCGGTGATGGCATACACCAGCTTGTTTTGGATGGTGGCGAAGAAGGTCTTGGCGGTCTGCGCGGTGCCGTCGTAGTCGCTGCTGCTGGTTTTGAACAGGTCGCGCAGCTTCTGGTAGAAGCGCTTCTCCGAACTGCGGATGTCACGGATGCGGCGCAGCAGCTCGTCGAAGTAGTCGGTGCGCTCGGCGTCCTTCAGGCGCTGGTCGTTGAGGATGAAACCCTTGACCAGGTACTCGGCCAGGGTGGTGCCGGCCCAGCGGCGGAACTGGTTGCCACGGGGCGAACGGACCCGGAAGCCGATTGCCAGGATCATGTCCAGCCGGTAAAGCTGAACGGGGCGGCTGACCTGCCGCTTCCCCTCGGTTTGAACTGTCAAGTAATCCTTGACAGTTGCCTCGGCGGACAGCTCCCCCTCCTCCAGGATGTTGCGGATATGCAGGCTGATGTTCTGCTTGCTGGTCTCGAACAGCTCCGCCATCTCGGCCTGGCTCAGCCAAACGGTGCCGTCGGCGGCGCGCAGGTGGAGTTCGGTGCGGCCGTCCTCGGTGCGGTAGAGGATCAGCTCGCCTTGGTTGTCGCTCATGCGGTCTCCTTGGTCTTGCGGCCGCGCTTCCTTGCATGGGTGGCGCTGTCCGCAACCCGCGCGGCGCGGATGCGGGCCAGCAGTTCGCTGGCGGCTTCGTCGCTAGGGTTTTGCGGAACCAGATGACCGGCGAAGGCGGCCTTGAGCAGATTCTTCCGTTGGGCGTCCGCTTGCTCCAAACCTTTCGCCACTGCCCTTTCTTGATCTGCGATCGCGTGATTCTGCAACGCAAGAGCTTCGATTATCTGCGCCTGCTCAGCTAACGACGGCAGTGGAATCGACAAGGTAAAGAACCTGTCCTGCGTCAAATTCAGGCCACTGTCGTTTATGCCCGTCTTAAGGCGATCGATTTCATTCACGAAACCGGGCGCATTGAGAACAAGCTCGAGAAACGCGGGGTTGATCCGCGACTCGTCGCACCGGACCCGATATGCCTTGTCGCACAGAATCAGCCTTGATCTAGCCTGCCGCACAAGACAGGTGATTCCAACGCGAGATCTCGGACCAGCGCGTGTAACCAAAAGATCGCCGGATTTAAGTTCCAGGTGCTCCCGCGGCTTTAGGTTGCCCGGCAACTTCTTGTTGTGCGACCCGTCGAAGCTAAGCGGCTGTATTGCAGTTGTCTTGATAACGGCCCAACCGCTATCGACTGCCCCGTCCTCACATTTTGGGCTCCAGCCTTGACCGATCGAAACGACCAATTCCCCGAGAGGACGTCTCGCGTAGCTTGAACCGGAACCGGACGTCTCCACGGCGTCTTGGAGAAGAGACAGGCGGTACTGAGTCAGCTTGCGCTGCGCGGCCTTCAGCTCGGCCACGCCGGCGTCGAGGTCGGACAGCAGCTCTTCCAGCTTTTCAACGATGCGGATTTGCTCGGCGCGCGGTGGAAGTGGGAAATGTAGGTTAGCGACGTCTGACTTCCGGATGGAGGGAACGACCGACGCTCTTGCATCGGAGTCGAACTTTGTGATGGTCGAATACCAGTACAAATACTGAGGTTCAACCAACTCCGGATCTGCCCACATCCCCATCGTGTTGTTGTCGATTAGGGATGGAACCGTCGTGATCGCCCGTCTATTGAGGCGAAGTGCCTCGCCAATCTTGGCAAAAACGAGGGTGCCTGACGGCAATGGCTTCGCGCGGATGGAGGCCGCTTCTGCGCCGGAAAGAGAGTTGTCGGTTCCAAGCAAGAACCTTGAGCCTGAAGTCCAGGCGATCGAGATGTCACGGACTTTGTAGAACGGATACTCTTGCCCGCTTCTGCCCTGCATTTCCGTCGGGAATCCGTATCCCGCATAGAAATCGCATACATCTTCAAGCGTAACGCTGGCCCAACCAGCTGGCACTTCCGAACTACTCAAGCCACCAACTCCTCATTCATCTCGGCCAGCAGTTCATCCAACTGCTCACCAAATACATTCCACGCTTTCTGCAGCCCGCCCTTTCCGGCCAGCTGCGCGTAATCGAAATCGTCGCGCTCGATGCGGCAGCTGCTGGCGATGTGGTCCTTGACCAGGCGCAGCCACTCCATCTGCTCCGGCGTGAACGCGGTCGCGCGCCGCGCATTGTGGCGGAACACCCATTCGGCGAAGCGCTTGTCCACGCTGTCGGCGAACGGCCGCAGCTCCTCGTCCAGGCCGAGCGCGAAGCGCACGAGCGACACGAGGTCGGTCAGCTGCCGGCGCGCGCCGCTGCCGCGCACCTTGGTTTCCTGTACCCGCGCATAGGCCGACCATAGTTTTTCGGTCGTCAGCATCAGCGGCGGCTTCGACAGGGCGTCGTGCAGTTCCTCGATCATCTCGAGGGTCAGTTCCCGGCGACGGTAGGGCTGGGCGTAGAAGAAGCCGAGCGCGGCGATCTCGTCGCGGTGATTCTCCAGGAACTCGCGGAACTTGCCCACCGCGGCCTCGGCGTTGGCTTGCGCCTGCGCGGCGAACTCGCTGCGCGTGACCGTGTCGAGATTGACGTGATCGATCAGCTGCTCGCGCTCGCGCCGCGCCGATTCGATCAGGTCGCGCAGGTCCGGGGCGTCGAACGGCATGCACGCCGCGTCCACGCGCTTGCGCCGCGCGGCGTCGAGCTCGGCTTCGGTCAGCGTAGTCTCGCTGCGGGTGATGCCGGCAGCCTCGGCCGTGTCCAGCGCATCGGCGGCGACGCGGTCGGGGTCGACGGCCTGCAGCAGGCCGCGCGCGAGGTCCTGCAGGCCGAGGCCGCCGCTGGCCTGCTTGATCTTCGCCAGCACCTTGTCGTCGAGCTGCTTCGCCAGGCGCACCAGGCGATTGCCGAGGCTCAGCACGGTGTCTTCGTCCCGCGCTCCCACCGCCACGCCCTTGAGCAGGCTGTCGAGGCTGAGTGTAGGTTTGCGCTCCAGCGGCCGGCTCTCGGTCTTCAGCGATTTCTCCACGCCCACGGCGTCGATCAGCACGAAATGGGTCTTCGCCCCGTCGGCGGAGTTGCTGACCTTCTTCAGCGATTCGGCATCGAGGCTGCGCACGCCGCGGCCCTTCATCTGCTCGTAGTAGCCCTTGCTGCGCACGTCGCGCATGAACAGCAGCACTTCCAGCGGTTTGACGTCGGTGCCGGTGGCGATCATGTCCACAGTGACGGCGATGCGCGGGTTGTAGTCGTTGCGGAAGCTGGCGAGCACGCTGTCGGCGTCGTCGCCGGGAATGACCTTGCCGGTTTCCGGATCGACGCCGGCGCGGTAGGTGACCTTCTTGCAGAAGGCGTTGCCCTCGCCGTAGACCTCGCGCACGGTGCGGATGATGTCGTCCGCGTGACTGTCGGTCTTGGCGAAGATCAAGGTCTTCGGCGTTTCCTTGCGGCGGGGGAAGATGGTCGTCTCCACCGCTGTCTTCATCGCCCGGATGACCTGCCGGATCTGGTTGGGGTTGACGACCGACTTGTCGAGATCGGCAGCGCCGTAGACAGTGTCTTCCTCGGTCTGCGCCCAGCGCTTTGCGCGAGTTTCACGGTCGCGGTGGTCCACCCATTCCTTGGCCCTCAGCTCGGCGCCCTTGCTCGTGATCTCGGTCTCGATCTCGTACACGTCGTAGCCGACGTTGACACCGTCGACCACGGATTGCTCGTAGCTGTATTCGGCGACGACGTTCTCGTTGAAGAAGCCGTAGGTGCGCTTGTCCGGCGTGGCGGTCAGCCCGATCAGAAAGGCGTCGAAGTAGTCGAGCACCTGTTTCCACAAGTTGTAGATGCTGCGGTGGCACTCGTCGATGACGATGAAGTCGAACTCCTCGATCGGCACCTGCGGATTGTAGTGAACCAACCGCGCTTGGTTGTCGGACTGGCCGACTTCGTTGAGGGAGATGTCTTCGCTGGTTTCGGCCAGCTCGGTGCCGCACAGGATCGAGTACATGCGCTGGATGGTACTGATGCAGACCTGCGCGTGCGGATCGATGCTGCTGGAGGAAAGCCGCTGCACGTTGTACAGCTCGGTGAATTTGCGGGCGTCGTCCGGTGGCGTGTAGGCCATGAATTCCTGGTGCGCCTGCTTGCCCAGGTTGCGAGTGTCGACCAGGAACAGGATGCGCTTGGCGCCGCCGAACTTGAGCAGGCGGTAGACCGACGTGATGGCGGTGAACGTCTTGCCGGCGCCGGTGGCCATGTGGATCAGGGCGCGCGGCCTGTTCGCTGCCAGGGAGTTCTCGAGGCCGGCGATCGCGTTGACCTGGCAATCGCGCAGATTGCGCCGGGGCAACGGCGGCATCTGCGCGAGCCGGCGGCGCAGGGTGTCGGGCTGCGCCGCCCAGCCGGCCAGCGTCTGCGGACGGAAGAAGTAAAACAGCTCGCGAGCCCGCGGCGCGGGATCGGCATCGTCGGTGAAATAGACGATCTTGCTGGTGCTTTCATACAGGAAGCGCAGCGGAGCACCGCTCTTGCGCCATTTCAGCGGAGCATTGGCGTAGCGCTCGGCCTGGATTTCATGGGCGCTGAGATTGTGGCCGGCTTCGTCGCGCTTGGCTTCGATCACGCCGACGGGCTGACGATCGACGAAGAGCAGATAGTCGGCCGGACCGGCATCGGTGGGATATTCGCGTACTGCGACCCCCTGGCCGGCGCCCAGATTGATCCGCTTCGCATCCTGAACGATCCAGCCCGCGGCTTCGAGCTTTCGGTCGATGAGCTGGCGTGCCTCGGCTTCCGGCGTCATTCGCTTCCCCAGGAAAGCGCAGTCCCCAATCGCTCCAAGCTTAACCTGCAGCAAGAGGGGCGCCCAACGTGGCTTCTGCCGGGTTGCGCCGGATACAACGCCGAGGGAAGCCCCAAAGGTCATGGTGGCCTTGGAACAGAGGCACGCAGCATCGCTGGACGGACGCACGTTCCAGATCGGCCCACTCATGCGAGCCGCGCGCGGCTGTCTGCAGCACCGCGGCGCATACGCAGCGGCGCCTCGGGCTCCGCGCGGCGACGGCGCGCATAACGGCCGGGCGGCTCGCCGACGTGCCGCGCGAAGGCCGTGCTGAATGCGGCGGCCGAACCGTAGCCGGTGCGTTCGGCGACGTCGGCCAGAGCCATCGGCGTGCGCTGCAGCAGGTCCTTGGCCAGGGCCATGCGCCAGGCCAGCAGGTATTCCATCGGCGGCAGGCCGAGCTGGCGCGTGAAGCGTTCGAAGAAGGCCGAGCGCGACAAGGCCGCGGCCCTGGCCAGGCTCGCCACGGTCCACGCGCGCGCGGGCTGGCGGTGCAGCTGGCGCAGGGCCGGCGCGAGCCGCGCGTCGGCGAGCCCGCGCACCAGGCCCGGCGGCGCGGCGATGTCGGGCGCCGCACGCAGGGCTTCGATCAACAGCAGTTCGACGAGCCGCACGAGCACGAGCTCGTGGCCCGGTCGCCGCGCCGCGGT
>NZ_JANFVR010000018.1 GCF_024609805.1 Tahibacter caeni
GCCCGCGGCCATCGCGGCGGCCTGGGCGTGCAGCCGCTCGCGCGCGTCCGCGTCGAGCCGGCACAGCGCGGCGACCGTCTCCGGCGCGCCTTTGCAGGCGACCGTCAGCCGCGCTGCGCCCGGCAGACGCCAGACGTACGTCTTCGCGCGCAGCGCCGGCGTCAGCGCATAGCGCTGCACGAGGGTGTACTCGTCCAGTCCCGGGGAAATGCCGGCGGCGACGGCGACGGCTTTTTCCATCGGATCGGTCGGCACGGGCTCGCCGGCCAATGCGGCAAGGTGCAGCAGGCGGGCGAAGGCCGGCGGTGCCCGCGCGGAATCCGCCGGTGACCAGCGCTCGCCGCCGGCGACGAGCGCCTGCACCGACATGCGGTTCTCGGTCAGGGTCCCGGTCTTGTCGACGCACAGCACCGACACGGCGCCGAGCGTCTCGATGACGGGCGGCCGGCGTACGAGCACCTGCAGCCGCGTCAGGCGCCAGGCACCCAGCGCGAGAAAGATCGTCAGGACGACCGGGAACTCTTCGGGAATGTTCGCGATGGCCAGGGTGATGCCGGCCAGGACCGCATCGACGAAGCCGCCGCGCGTCGCCCAGAACAAGGCGATGACGAGCACGCAGGCGGCGAGGCCGAGCGTGGCGAACAGGCCGACCAGGCGGTCGATCTGCCGTTGCGTCGGTGTCCGCCCGACGTGTATCGCCTCCAGCGACGCGCCTATCGTGCCCATCAAGGTGCGCGCGCCGACGGCGCGGACACGGGCCGTGGCCCGGCCGGCGACGGCCAGGGTGCCGCTGTAGAGCATCCGGGCGGATACATCCGCATCCGCTTCATCCGCTCCCTTCGCGACCGGCATCGATTCGCCGGTCAGCAGCGATTCGTCGACCGACAAGGCGTGTGCCGCGACGATGCCGGCATCGGCCGGAATGCGGTCGCCTTCCTCGACGACGACGAGATCGCCGACGACGAGCTCGCGCGCATCGAGACGCACGAGCTGTCCGTCGCGCCAGACCAGCGCCGTCGGGCTCGCGAGATCCCGCAGCCGGCGCAGCGCGCGCTCGGCGCGGCCGCGCTGGAACACGGTCGTGCCGACGACGAGCGCGACGGACAGAGCCATGAGCACGGCCTCGGCGGTATCACCGAGCAGCGCGTAAAGCGTGGCCGCGCCGGCCAGCAGCAACAGCATGGGCTCGCGCAGCACGCTGGCGATCAGCGCGAGCGCGCCGACGCCGCGATCCCGAGGCAGCGCGTTCGGTCCGTCGCGCTGCAGGCGCGCGCGCGCCTGTTCCGAACTCAGCCCGGCGGGCGCACCGTCGTCGGCGGACGATGGTCCCGGCGCTGGCGACGGCCGTGCCGGCATCGGTTTCAGCTGACGACCAACACCGGCAGACCGCAGCGCGCGAGGACGTGCTGCGTCTGGCTGCCGAACAGCAGCGCTTCGAGCGTGCCGCGGCGGTGCGAGGCCATGACGATGAGGTCGCAGCCGAGCCGCTGCGCGCAGTCGACGATGACCTGGTAGGGATGGTCGCCCCGCTCGCAGACGACGTCGCACTCCACGCCCGCGGCCTGCGCGACGCGCCGTGCATAGTCGAGCATGCCGTGCGGCGCCGCGCCGGCGCGGGGGAGCGGGGCCTCGGCGCGCGGCCGGGCGGTGGCTTCGACGTGCAGCGCCGTGATCTTCGCGTTCAGCTCCCGCGCCAGGCGCGCGCCGCTGCGTGCGGCGGACTCCGACGACGGGGAGCCGTCCATCGGCAGCAACAGGTGCTTGTACATGCGCGCGCCTCCGTGGCCTTCGGGCCTCCAGTAGGACACCGGCGCCGCAGCGGCGTGTTGACTTCACTCAAGTTCGGCGCGCCCGTCCTGCGGCCGGACGGCGATCGTGCCGACGCGCGCGGCGCTTACGGCGCGGCCGCGGCTCCGGTTGCCGCACCGCCGGTCGTGCACCCGCCGACATAGGACGAGCTGCGCAGCCATTCGGCGAGCGGGAAATAGGCGAACACGAGCGAACCGTCGCGGATCGTGTCGATCAGCGGCATGGCGACTTCCCGGCGCACCGCCGGACAGCCGAGGCTGCGGCCGAGCCGGCCCTGGCCCTTGATGACGCCTTCGCTGACGTAGTCGGCGCCGTGCATGACGATCGCCCTTTCGAACGCATGGTCGTTGAAGCCCGCGTCGAGCCCGCGCAGGCGCAGCGAGTAGCCGTTGTGGCCCGTGTACGTGCCTTCGGTGACGAACACGCCGACGCTGGACATCAGGCTGCCGGCGTCGTTGGAGAACCGCTCGGCGAGGTTGCCGCCGCTGTTGCGCCCGTGCGCCACCCATTCCTCGAACAGCAGAGTCGCGGCCGACAGGTCGAAGACCCAGAGACGCCGCTGCGTGGACGGCTTCGAATAGTCGATGACGCTGAGCGTCCGCGGCGTGTTGGCCGGATCCCTGGCGCGGACGCAGGTCACGGCGTTGGCGGCCAGCTGCAGGACCTTGCGGTCGGCATTAGGCGCCGCCCGTGCGAGCTCGTCGACGAGGCCGCCGGCGGTTGCGCCGGCCGCCGGTGCCGGCGGCGACGCGAACAGCGCGAACGCCGCGAACGCGGCCATACGGACGAATGACGCCATCGGGAGGAACGATTCCGGCTGCGGGGCGGGCGGCCAGACTAGCGGATTGCAGGCGCGGGATCGACCCCGGCTACGGCTACGGCTGCGGCGGCGCGGGCGGGGCAGGGGCGCGAATTCCGGGCAGGTTCGTGACGAGCACCGTCGTTCCCGTGTCGATTTCCGCGTACAGGCGGCGCGCGAAGTCGGCGGGAACGCGCAGGTGCCCGGACAGCTCGTCCAGGGAGGCGGTCGTGCTCACGTAGTCGAACGCGTAGGCCGACCAGCGCCGGCGCGGCCACAACGGATCGAGCCGGCTCGGCACGTCGTCGAACTGCGCGCCGGCGATCAGCACGAGGGACCCGTTCGAGGAAAAGTCGCCCACGATTTCCAGCGGCGATTCGGCGATCAGCTCGCCGCCGCGCAGCACGTAGACGCGCCGGTCGCGCAGCGCCACGAGAATGCTGAGCGGGTCCCGCGCAGAGGAAGTCCCCTCGCGCCACCAGGCGTCGGCACGGACGCCGGCCGCCATCGGCGTGCCGGACGGCGCGACCGGTGCGAGGTACGCCGGTCGCGCGACCGGCGCAGCCGACGTCTTCGCGCTCGCGACGATGATGGTTTCGCCGCGGCGCGTGACGTCGAACAGCTTGCTCGCGAACGCCGCCGGCAGGCGGATGCAGCCGTGCGAGGCCGGATAGCCCGGCAGCGAACCGGCATGCATCGCGACGCCGTCCCAGGTCAGGCGCTGCATGTACGGCATCGGCGCGTCGTCGTACAAATCGGATTTGTGGAATTTTGCTTTCTGCAGGATCGTGAACGTGCCTTCCGGCGTCTCGTGGCCGCGGCGCCCGGAGCTGATCGTGCTCACGCCGATGGCCACGCCGTTGCGATAGACGTAGACGCGCTGCTCGTCGAGGCTCACGACGGCGACGACCGGGCCGTTCGGCGACGCCTCGGGAAACCAGCGGAATTGCCCGGGTTTCAGCGCAACGAGCGGCGCGGCGGGATCGGCCGCCGCCCCGCTCAGTGCGGCGAACAGGCAGGCCAGCGCCCCCAGCCACGCGATGATCCGCGGCCGTGCGCGCTGCGGAGCCGGCTCCGCGTCGCAGCAGGGCATCGGGCGCGGGCGGCTCATGGAATACACCGTGAAAGAGGCGGCAGGCATGGCGTCTACGTTGCCGGCCTGGGGCCAGCCGTTGTTGATGCCGATCAAGTTCCGCTCACGCCGGAACGCATCGGAATAGCGCCCGGCGGCGGCATTGATCCAAGTCAATGCCCGGCGCGTCGGCGCGCGTAGGCTTTTCCGTGCCGCCCTCCCGCAAGACGAGGCTGATCGGCCGGGCGGCGGGAGCCGTCGGAATCCGGCGGCGATCGAGCAACCACAGCGGAGACATTCCATGACTGCACTGACTCAGTGGAACCCCTTCAAGCGCCTGCTGCGCCTGGATCCGGCCGCCGGCATCGATGATCTGTTTCGCAGCCTGGGCGCGCACCCGATGCTGCGCGATTTCGACGCGGCCGCCGAGATGCCCCTGGATGTGACCGAGAAAGACGGCGCCTATTGCGTGAAGGCGCAGCTTCCCGGCGTCGACAAGAACGACATCGACGTGTCGGTGGAAGGCAATCGCGTGGCCATCAGCACCGAGTTCAAGCGCGAAGAGAAGAAAGACGGCGAGCGCGAGCTCTGCGTCGAGCGCTATTACGGAAAGGCGTTCCGGGCGTTCACGCTGCCCGACGACCTGGACGCGGCGAAAGCCTCGGCAGGCTACGAGAACGGCGTGCTGACGCTGACCTTGCCGAAGAAGCAGAACGGCGACGCGCGCCGGATCGCGGTGAGCTGACCGACGGCGGCCGTTTCTCCCGCAGCCGGGCGGCACGGCCACACCTCCAATCTGCCAGGAGAATGGCGATGGACGACAAGAAACTGCGCCAGGACGTCATCGACGAACTGGCGTTCGAACCCAGCCTGAATGCCGAGACCGTCGGCGTGGCCGCCGAGCGCGGAATCGTCACGCTGAGCGGCCATGTCGAATCGTATCCGCAAAAGATGGCCGCCGAACGCGCCGTCTGGCGCGTCAAGGGCGTCAAGGGCATTGCCCAGGAAATCGAGGTTCGCCTTCCCGGCCACAAGCGCCGCGCGGACGACGAGATCGCCCAGCGCGCGATCAGTATTCTGGCCTGGAATACCGAAGTTCCGGCCGATGCGGTGAAGGTCCGCGTGTCGGAGGGCTGGGTAACCCTGACGGGCGACGTGAGCTGGAACCACCAGCGCCTGGCCGCCGAACGGGCCGTGCGCGAGCTTTCCGGCGTCGTCGGCATCATCAACCGCATCGAGCTCGCGTCGCCGGTGCAGCCGTCCGACGTGAAGCAGCGCATCGCCGCGGCGCTCGCGCGGCACGCGAAAGTGGAGGCCGATCGGATCGGGATCGCCGTCGACGGCGGGACGGTGACCCTGACCGGCGATGTGGACAACTGGGACGAGCGCGTCGCCGTGGAAGGCGCCGCCTGGTCGGTCAACGGTGTCCGCAGCGTGGTCGACCGGCTCCACATCGTCTGAACGCAACCCCGTTTCTGCGGTGACCTGCGCCGACGGCGTCTGCCGGGACGGCGGATCAGGCGCGGTGACCACCCGCACCGCGTCGGCCGTCGGCGCAGGTCTCGCAGAAGGTTCGAACGTCGGCGACTGGCCGGTTCCTCCGTCGCGGGTATCGATGACCCGGCGACGGCCCCGGCGCGGGGGGGGGGGGGGGGGGGGGGGGGGGGGGGGGGGGCGGGGCCGCCCCCCCCCCCCCCCCCCCCGCCCCGCCGGCCCCCCCCCCCCCCCCCCCCCCCCCCCCCCCCCCGCGGCCTGGTGTCTTCGTCGTGCGCAGCATTGGAAGGCCATTCGAGCGCCATCGCGCAATGCGGCAGACTGCGCTTCGCGACACCGCCATAGCTGTCGGGATGATCTCGCGAGCGACACGAAACCCGGTAGGCGCCCTCACTGCCTCGCATCGGCAGGCGTCGAGGCGCTGCCGGTGTCAGGCGAGGTCGCGCTCGAAGATCGCCGCGGCCGGATCGTCCGGGTCCGCGCAGCACCGGAAGCCGTAGCGTTCGGCAAACCGATGGGCAACGGCGCCGTGCACGCCGTCGGCGGCGAACAGGCGCCGCACACCGCGTTCCTGCGCCACCTCGACGAGCCGCTGCAGCAGCCGGCCGCCGATGCCGCCCCGCCGCCAGGCAGGATCGACGGTGACGGCGCAGTCGGCGCTGTCGCCGGCGCCGTAGGCTCGGTAGCGGGCGACGCCGACTTCGGTCTCGGCGCCTTCGTCGCCGATCAGCGCGATCAGCGAAACTTCCCGCTCGGGCTCGACGGCGGTGAGTTCACGCGCGACGTTCTCGTCCGTTCCCTTGATCAGGCCAAGGAAGCGGTAGGCGCGGCCCTCGGCGTCCAGACGCGACAGGAAGGCGCGCTCCAAGGTCAGATCGTCGGCGTCGATGCGGCGCACGAGCAGTCGGCGACCATCGGGCAGCAGATAGCTGCGGGGTGGGACGGGGGCGTCGGCATACGGGTTGACCATCGTCATCGTGGCGGCCTGGCCGGGAAACCGGAAGCTACTGTGGCCCTGACGCGTCCTGCCGGCGTTGACGCAGATCAACCGCGTCGCGGATGGTGGCGCGAACGCTGAGCCATCCCTGGGCGAGCAGCGCGCCGAGCAGGGCCAGCGCCATGTCGCGCTGTGCGTCCCATTCGTCGCCTTGCGTGCCGAGATAGGCCTGGCCGAGGTCGCCGCCGAAGACCACGGCGGCGGCCCATTCGATCAGTTCGAACAGCGCCGACTGGGCCAGGATGAACAGGACCGGCAGCACGGCCGCCCACACGCCGCGCGCGGCGGCCTGCCTGCGCAGCAGCTCCCCGGCCACGGGCAGCAGCAGGGCCCCGGACAGAAAGTGGATCAGGCGGTCGTAGTGATTGCGCTGAAAGCCGAGCCACGCGTCGAGGGACTGTCCGGTCAGCGCGCGCCACGCGTCGTCATAGGGCACTTCGGCATAGGTGTAGTGCGCGCCGACCTCGTGCAGACACAGAAAGACGAACAGGAGCGTGTAGGACGCGTCCGAAAACCGGAAGCGGCGCGCCGTGGCCGCGAGCAGCGGCACCAGCGCGAACACGAGGGCGTTTTCGAGCAGCCAGTCCTGCCGAAACCACGGTTTGATGGCCAGCACGAGCCAGTACAGGCCGAACAGCACCAGGAGCACCGTGGGATAGCGCAGGCTCGGCGCAGCGGAAGCGTGCGGCGGATACTCGCATTGGGTCATGGGCGAAGCGCGGGGGCGGCGCCCGCACGCGCGAGCGATTGATGTTCGCGCATCGGCGGCGGCGGCGCGAGCGTCCCGCGCGCCGGCACGGCGCCGCCCGGCTCGACGCAGCCGGCTTCGGGAATGCTGCCGCAGGGCGATTTCACCAGGGCGTTTCCTTGATGCCCAGAGCGAAGGCCAGGCGATTCACGACGAGGTCACCGCAAAACGTGACCGCCAGCAGCGCCACGACGTCGATCGCGCCCAGATTGACCCAGGGATGCACGAGCAGCAGCGAGCCCAGGGCGAAGTCGATCTGGTCGAACGGCAGCCAGGGACGGCCGGCCGCGATGCCGAACCGGCGCTTGAAGAAGCTCTTCAGCAGGTCTCCGCCGGCGACGCCGAATCCGAAGCCGAGCCCGATCCATAGCCAGTCCGCGTCGCGGTTCCACAAGGCCGGTGCAGCGATTCCAGCCTGCGCGGCCGTCGCCAGTGCGCCGGTCGCGACGGCGAGAAAGAAGCCGATCGTGGTCTTGTGCGTGCCGAACCAGCGCGCATGGATCGGCCGGTTCCAGCGCCGGAGGTACCTTGCGAACGGCGGCGCCATGTTCGCCAGCCATGCCGGCGCCATGAAGTACAGCAGCTGCAGCGCATGAAGGAGCGGGGCGCGCACGGAGGTCAGGGACTCTGCGCCGTGACGCGCCGGCCGTCGCGCACCGTGTCGGCCGGGAATAGCACGACGCGATCGCCCTCGCGCAATCCCCCGCGCACTTCGGCGCGTCCGTCGCCGATCCGGCCGAGCTCGATCCGGCGCAGGCGCGCGCGTCCGTTTTCGATCACGTAGGCAGCCCAGGCCGCATCGTCGCGGAACAGTGCCGCGGACGGCACCTGCAGCACCGACGGGCTCTGCCATACGAGAAAGTCGACCTGCACGCGGAAGCCGTCGCCGAGCCGCGCACGCAGCGCCGGCGTCTCCGCGGCCTCGTCGAACTCGACCACGACCACGGTCCTCTGCTCGTCGACGCCCAGTGCCGAGACCTTGGTGAAGCCGCCCGGCTCGACCCGGCGCACGCGGCCGTGCAGGGGCGTCTCGCCGCCCCAGTCGCGCAGCCTGGCCGGCGTGCCCGTTTGCAGGCGCACCGCGTCGGCTGTCAGGACGTCGGCCACTACCTCCAGCGCACCGATGTCGCCGAGATCCAGCAGCGCCTGGCCGGCCCGCACGGCGACTTCGCTCTCCACGAAACGACGGATGATCCGGCCCGCGACCGGGGCCCGCAGCGGCAGGCGCGTCGGCGTCGCGGCGTCGCCTTGCAGCTCCAGCACCGCGCGGTAGCCGTCGCGCACGCTCACGGCGGCGTCGACGCGGGCCTGCGCCGAGCGCAGCGCCGCTGCCGCCGCGGCGTCCTGTGCGCGCAACGAGTCGAGGTTCTCGCCCGAGAGCAGCCCTTTGGCCCCCAGCGCGATGCCGCGCTGCAGCGCCGCCGCACTGCGCGACTGTTCGGCCCGTGCCGAGGCGACCGTCGCCCGCGCCGCGGCCAGATCGCTCTCGGCGGCGCGTACGCGCGCCTCGCTCTGTGCGCGACCGGCGGGATCCAGCATTGCCGAGGGAGAAGGACGCAGCACGGCGACGACGTCGCCCGCGGCGACCGCGTCGCCCGGTTCGGCCACGATGCGCTCGACCGTGCCGTCCAGCGGCGCGCCGAGCTGGTAGCGCGAACGCAGGCGTGTGCGCCCCTCTTCGGAGAAGCTCTCGGTCAGCGGCGCCGCGGCGACCGCGGCGGATTCCACGGGCAGTGCGCGCGGCCAGAAGCTCCACAGCGCGACGGCGAACAGCGTCGCCGCGAGCAGCAGATACAGCGGCTTGCCGCGCAGGCGTAACCAGATCGAGCCTTCGTTCATGCGCACGGCCTCCTCAATCGCGCGCCTTCAGCACGCCGATCAGGTCCAGGCGCTGCACGCGCCGCCAGACCAGCCCGCCGGTCAGCACCGCCGTCGTGAGCGCCGTTAGCCCGGCGATGCCGTAGGTCGACGCGCTGACATAGTGCGGGATCCGCATGAGTTCGGAGTCGTATCCGAGGACCAGCAGAGCGACCAGGCCGTGGCCGAGGGCGAATCCGAGCGGCAGCGCGAGCACGGTCAGCAAGGCGAGTTCTCCCAGCAGCAGATAGCCCACTTCGGCGGATGTGAAGCCGAGCACGCGCAGGCTGGCCAGATCGCGCGCGCGCTCCGACAATGCGGCGCGCGCGCTGCTGTAGACGACGCCCGCGGTGATGACGGCGCCGAAGGCCGTCGCGATCAGGGTGAAAGTCAGAATGGTACGCGCCATGCTGTCGTAGAAGTTGCGGACGCTTTCGCGACGGCGGCCGGTCGCCGCCACGCCGGGACGCCGGTCGAGCTCGGCGATCAGGCGCGGCATCGCCGCGGCGTCCGCCGACAACAGCGCGGCATCACGGCGCGGGCCTTCGCCGAGCGCGCGGTCGAGCGTCGCGAGCGGCAGATAGGCCTGCACGCCGAACGGCTCGTCGACGAGGCCCGCCAGCGGCAAGTACAGCACGCGTCGGCGTCCTTCCAAGGTTTCGAGTTCGATCGTGTCGCCGGGACGCGCACCGAGCAGGCGCGCCAGGAAGCCCGTCAGCAGCACGCCGTGCAGCGCCGGCGGCACCGGTTTTCCGGCGGCATCGAGGGTGCGGCGCAACTGCGCGTCCGGCGCAAGGCCGATCAGTACGGTGCGCTTGTCCGCCGCGCGATAGCGCACACGCACCGGCACCGCGCGCTGCGGCTCGACCGCTCGCACGCCGGGCAGCGCGGCAAGCTCGTCCAATGCCCGCGGAGCCGCCGGTTCGACGAAGGCGACGGAGAGGTCATAGCGCTCGGCGCGTTCGTATTGTCGTTCGATCAGGTAGTCGATCGCGTCGTCCTGGAAGCGCCCCATCATCATCACCGACACGCCCAGCGCGAGCCCGGCCCAGGTCATCGTCGCGCGCAGCGGATGCCGCAGCAGGTTGCGCAGGATCAGGCGATGCGCCTGGCTGACCCGGACGAGTGATCGCGCGCCGGTTGTGCGCCGTCGCCACGATGTCGGCGCTTCCGGGCGCATGGCCTCGGCCGGCGGGAGTCGCGCGGCACGCAGCACCGGCACGGCGGCGCCGAGCAGGGCGCTGCCGACGCTGGCCAGCACCGCCAGCCAGACCACGCCCGGCGACAGCACGAAGTCCAGGTAGGGCAGCCGGTAGAACTCGCGATACAGGCCGGCCAGGAGGCTGCCCAGCTGCATGCCGAGCGCCAGCCCCAGGACGGCGCCGGCGCTGCCGATGGCCAGCGCGAGTCCGGCATAGTGCCGCCAGATCTCGCCGTCGCCGTAGCCGAACGCCTTCAGTGTGCCGATCTGTTCGCGCTGTCCGCCGACGAGGCGGCCGAGCACGATGTAGAGCACGAACGCCGACACGCCGAGGAACACCGCCGGAAACAGCCGTGCCATCGTGCGCAGCTGGCGGAACTCCTCGTCGAGGTAGCGGTGCGAGCGCTGGTCCTCGCGGCCGATCGCACCGACGCCGCCGTAGCCGGCCAGCGCAAGGTCGACTGCAGCGAGCACGGTTTCGCGGCGCGCGCCGGGTTGCAGCGCGATGGCCACGCTGTTGAACGCGCCGTCCATGTCCGTCGCCGCTTCGAGCGCCCGACGCGGCAGCCAGACGACGGCGAAGCGGCGAGGGTCCGGAAACACGGCCTGCGGGGAAAGTTGCGCGACGAACTCCGGCGTCGCGCCGATGCCGACGATGCGGAACGACTGGCTGCGCCCGTGCAGCACGACCGTCATGGCGTCGCCGGCGCGCAGTCCGTGAGCGTCGGCGAAGGCGTCGCTGACGACCAGCGCATCGCGTTCGCCAGGTTCCGCAGCCCGGCCGCTGCGCAGGTGCAGGCGGTTCAGATGCAGCCCGCCGGGCTCCGGAGCGCTCAGGGCCTGGATCCGGATCGGATCGTCGAAACCGGCAATCCGCGCGCGTCCCGGCGCGACGATGCGCGTGTCGGCGACCGCAACGCCGGCTATCCGGCGCAGTTCCTGCGCGACCTGTTCGGGCGCGCGCTTGAGATCCGCGAACACGTCGGCGAAGGCGTATTCGCGGTAGTAGCGCGAGCGGCTGGCCTCCAGCGACTCCAGGGTCGCGCGCGACATGACCAGATTGGCCACGCCGACGGCGGCCACCAGCGCGACGGCCGCCGCCTGGCTGCGCAGACGCCACAGATCGCGCAGGCCCTTGCGCGTCAGCGCCCTCACCAGCGGAGCTCCAGCGCGCGGGCGCGGGTCGGATTGCGGGTCTCGCTGACGATCCGTCCGTCGCCCAGCTGAAGCACGCGATGGGCCATGCGGGCGATGTCGGCGTTGTGGGTGATGATCAGCGTGGTGGTACCGAGCCGGCGGTTCACGCTATCCAACGCATCGAGCACGCGGACGCCGGTGGCTGCGTCCAGCGCGCCGGTCGGTTCGTCGCAGAGCAGCACGTCGGGACGTTTGGCGATCGCCCGGGCGATGGCGACGCGCTGCTGCTCGCCGCCGGAAAGCTGCGACGGAAAGTGGTCGCAGCGCTGCTCGAGCCCGACCAGCGCCAGCGCATCCCTCGGCGCCATGGGATCGCGGGCGATCTCCGTCACCAGCGCGACGTTCTCCAGCGCGGTGAGACTGGGCAGCAGGTTGTAGAACTGGAACACGAAGCCGACGTGTTCGCGGCGGAACTGTGTGAGCTCGCGCTCGTCGGCGCCGTGCAGGCGATGGTCGCAGTACCAGACCTCGCCGTCCGTCGGGACGTCCAGCCCGCCGAGAATGTTGAGCAGCGTGGACTTGCCGCTGCCCGAAGGTCCCAGCAGCACGATGAGCTCGCCGCGCCGCAACGACAGGTCGACGCCGCGCAGCGCCGGCACGATCACTTCTCCCATCCGGTACGACTTGCTCAATCCCGTTGCGCGGAACACCTCCGCGGACGTCGTTGATTCGAGCGGCATGAGCACCTCCGCGAGGCCTGCGGCAGGTCCGGTTGCGGCAGGCGCGTCGGCGACAAAACCGCTCGCCGTCGCCTGCCCCGGCCTTTCCGGTCCCGGACCAGTAGAAATTGCCGCCGCTGGGGCAGTGTTGATGCAGATCAACCCGGCGCGCGCCGTACCCGCACGCCTCACAGACCGAACGGATACGTCTCCGGCAGCTCGTGCCGCTTCCAGCGTTCGGTCACGTCCAGGGGTTCGACGGCCGAAGTCTCGTCGACATGGAAGATCGCGTCGAACTGCGCGGCGAGCGAAGCGGTGAAATAGTGGCTCCCGAGTTCGGTCTCGGGCCGGTACACCACACCGATGGCGCGCTCCAGCCGGGGCTCGCTCAGAACCTGTGCGGCAGCGCCCTGCAAGGGCAGGAAGAAGCGGTCCTTGCCGGTCCGGTACAGCACGTGCTCGTGGCTGTCCGGATGCGCAGGACGCACCCAGCGGCGCTCGGCGGGCGCGTCCCAGTCCCGGGCGGCCGTCACGTGACCGGTGTAAGTAGTGAAACCGATGCACAGGGTTCGGGATCTTCCTGCCTGTTCGCGCAGCAGCTGGCCGACGTTCCATTCGCCGCGCTGCGCCATCTGCGTGGCGCGCGCGTCGCCCAGATGCGAATTGTGCGCCCACACCACGATGCGACCGGCGCGGCCGCCGGCACGCAGGTGCCGGCGCAGCGCCAACACCGTGTTCGCCATATGGCTGTCGCGCAGATTCCAGGTCAGCACGCGACCGCCGAACAGCGAGCGGTAGTAGTGCTCGGCATCGAGGACGACGCGCGCGTTGCATTCGGCGTGGAAACGCTCGTCCGCCGCTTCCGGGTCGCCGGCGGCGTCGGGGCGGAGCGGCTGGCGGGCGAGCTCCACCAGCAACGTCGCGGCAGCCTCGCGACACGAGGGGCGCAGCCCCGCGGCGGCTTCCGCGCCGTATTCCTGCGGGTCGCGCACGTGGTCCATGCACGCGTACAGGCGCCGCGCGCGCGCAGCCTGATCGGGATCGACGGTCTCCAGGTAGGCCACGACCGCATCGGCCGAGCGGTAGAGGCTGTACAGATCCATGCCGTAGATGGCCACGCGCGCTGCATCGGGCAGCGCCGCATTGCGGTCGCGCAGCCAGCGGACGAACTCGCGGACGTCCTGGTTGCGCCACATCCAGGCCGGGAAACGCCGGAAATCGCCGAAAGCCGAATCCAGCGTGTCCCCGCCGCGGCCGCCGGCGTAGCGGTGCAGCCGCAGCACGTCGGGCCAGTCGCCTTCCACGACCACCGCGTCGAAGCCGGCATCTTCCACGAGACGCCGGGTAATGGCCGCGCGCATGGAGTAGAACTCATGGGTGCCGTGCGTGGCCTCGCCGAGCAGCACGTAGTCGCGGCCGACGGCCATTTGCAGCAGCGCGTCGTAGTCGCCGGGGTCCTCGGCGAGTTGCTGCGCCCCGGCGCGAAGCACCTCCAGCGGAGCGGATGCGGCGGCGCGGACGATCATGCGGCGGCTCCCGGTCGGACCCGCCGCAAGGATCGCGCCCTGCACGGCATCGATAATTGACGCAGGTCAATACAGGCGTCGGCCGGCACGGCAGGGTGGAGGCATCGGAACGGGAGTCGAGCGCCATGACCCAGCTGCCTTTCCAGGATCGCGCCCAGGCCGCGCGCGCGTTGGCCGATGCGCTCGCGTCTTATCGCGGATCGCGGCCGGTCGTGCTCGGCATCCCGCGCGGCGGCATGCCGATGGCACGGATCGTCGCCGACGCGCTCGGGGGCGAGCTCGACATGATCCTCGTGCGCAAGCTCGGCGCGCCGGGAAACCCCGAGTACGCGATCGGCTCCGTGGACGAGCGCGGCTCCATCCTGCTCAATGACGACGCCGAGTGGACCGGCGCCGACGAAGCCTACGTCCGTGACGAAGCGCGCGTGCAGATGGCGTTGATGCGCGAGCGCCGGGCGCGGTATGGCGGCGGCACCGTGCGCAGCCTTTCGGGTCGCACGGTCATCGTCCTCGACGACGGGCTGGCGACGGGCTCGACGATGGAAGCGGCGCTGCGGGCCGTGCGCGCCCAGCATCCCGCCAGTCTCGTCTGTGCGGTGCCGGTCGCCGCTCCGGACAGCCTGGCGCACGTACGGCGCTTCGCGGACGAAATCGTCTGCCTCGCCACGCCGCATCCGTTCCGCGCGGTGAGTCTCTACTATCGTCGTTTTCCCGAAGTGACCGACGAAGAGGTCACGGCGGCGCTGCGGGAATCGGCGGCGCCGAAGCGGGAGCAGGCAGTGAGCGAGCTCGTGCACATTCCCGCCGGGCAGCGGCTGCTCGAAGGGGCGTTGACGGTGCCGGACGCGGCTGTCGGCCTGGTGGTGTTCGCGCACGGCAGCGGCAGCAGTCGGCACAGTTCGCGCAACCGCTTCGTCGCCGACGCCCTCGCGCATCGGACTATCGCGACCTTGCTGTTCGACCTGCTGACGCCGCAGGAAGATGCCCTGCGCGCAAACCGGTTCGATATCGACATTCTCGCCGAGCGGCTGGAAACGGCGGTGGCCTGGGTAAGCCGCCATCCACGCTGCCGCGGCCTTCCGCTGGGCCTGTTCGGCGCGAGCACCGGTGCGGCTGCGGCGCTGCGCGTGGCGGCCGAGCACCCCGACGCGATAGCCGCGGTCGTGTCGCGCGGCGGACGCGCGGATCTGGCTGGCCGCGAAACGCTGCAGCAGGTCCGTTGTCCCGTACTGCTGATCATCGGCAGTGCGGACCGCGAGGTGCTGGCGCTCAACCAGGCGGCGCGCCGCAGTATCGGTGCCTGCGCCGAGCTCCGGATCGTACCGGGCGCCGGCCATCTGTTCGAGGAGCCCGGCACGCTCGAAGCGATGGCAGCGCTCGCCGCGGACTGGTTCCAGCGCCGGCTGAGCCTCGCCGGCGCCGGGCACGCCGTTCCGCACACGACGCATTGAACACGCCGCGGCAGGGGTGTTGCAGGCGCGACGCCGTATCCGGCGAAGCGGCCGGCCGCCCCATTGATCGCCTGGCGGCGAAGATCGAGACTTGCGGCGGTCTCGATCGATGACGATGAGAGCGACGGAGCCGCGGCACCGATGTGGGACACCCTGATCGCCAGTTTCGACACCGCGCGCGTACAGACGCTCGCGGGCATCCTCGTGCGGCATGGCTTCGGCGACCTGCTGCGCCGGCTCGGCATCCGTGTGTTGACTTCACTCAAGTTCCGGCGCGCTCGCGTTCGGCCGGACTGCCGCTGCGCCCGAACGTTCAGCGCGACAGCAGCCCGGTTCGACGACGCTGATGCTGCTCCGGGGACATTTCGGCTCTCGCGCAGTTGGCGAGCGCGACTCCGGATGTGATGCTGCCAACATGACCAGCAGCCTGCATCGGCCGCGCCTGGCCCTGTTGTTGCGTCGCTACGCCGATTCGGCGCCGCCCTACAGCTGATACCTCGGCGTCGTGCGTGCCGCGTACGAAAATGCCGTCGCACGCAGCGGGTCGCTGGCCATCTGGCGGCAGAGTTCGAGAGTTTCGTCGGCGATGGTTTCGAGGCGCTGGGCGGCGTCGAAGTAGCGGTACTTGAAGTTGTAGTAGACGTGGGCGAGGTTCTGGCGGTACTGATCCATTGCCTGGTTCAGCGGGCCGTAGCTGGCGTAATTGTCCCAGCCGGGCGGCTTGTCGCCCCACTCGCGGTGGTCTCTGTCGATGTTCCAGTTGTACATCTTGTCGCGGAACGACAGGGTGTACTTGTCGTTCTTGCCGGGGAGAAGCACGTTGGGAAGGGGGTCCCACGAGGACTCGTGGTGCTGGTCGACGTAGATGTACTTCGCCGCACTCTGCCGGTCGGCCACGAGGTAGGCGAACATGCGCTGGATCTCCTTGAAGGCATCGCGCGCCAGCTGGCGCAAGTTGTCGATGTGTTCCTCGTACGGCGGCAAGGCGCCTGCTTCGAGCTGCATGCCTTCGGTGACGTATTTGTCGCGCTGGGTTTCGACGGTGAACGTCTCCCAGATTTCCGGATGCGGCCCGCGTGCGGTGACCGGCTTGCCGTCGCCGCCTTCGGCCTGCAGGTAAAAAATCTTCTTCTCCGGCTGCAGCGCGATCCTGTCGCCGTCGGCGATCGGCGTGCCCGCGACGGTGGCCCCGATCTTCACCACGGTGAAGATCTCCCAGCCGCCGACGTGCTGCGGCGGTGCGGTCGCCACGAGGTCGCCCCCGCCGCCTTCGAGTGCGCCGACATTGTGACCCGAGGGTGTGCGCAGCAGCACCGTGTCGCCGTGGTGCAGGGTGGCGCTTCCGCTGCGGTTGAGCACGCGCACGGCCTGGGTCAGAGGCGTCTGGGTCGGGCCGCTGATCAGGCCTTTCTGCGCGTCCTGCAGTACGTATTGACCGTTGCGCAGCTTCAGGTACACGTCGGGCAGGGCCTTGGCCGGGTCATAGGCGTGCATCAGCGCAGCCTCCTGCAGCGCGTTGACATACTCCATCGCGATGAGCACGTACACCGGCAGGCCGGCGGCGACCATTTCGGCGTTCTGCGGCGTGTCCTTGATCGCGTTGTTCTCGCCGCGCTCGAGCGAAAGGAAAGCCAGTGCGAGCTGGAACTGCGCTGCCAGCGTGGTGATGTAGGCGCGCGGCAGCGCCACATCCGTATTGATGTGGGCGCGGCGCGAGTTGAGGTAGTTCACCAGGTACAGCTTGTGCACGTTGCGCAGCGCCCCCTCGGCCTGGAACACCGCGTTGGTGGCGATCAGGCGGCGCATGTCCCTCTGCAGGTCGGCACGGAAGCGGCTGAAGAGGTCGTAGGTGCTGGTCTCCTTCTGCGGCCAGATTAGGTTGAAGGCGAAGGAGAACACCGAGGCGCCGCCGGGCACTTCGAGCAAGGTCGAGGCAAGTGCGCCCGCGCCCTGGGCGATGCCGCCGGCGATCATGCGCGTGTAGTTCTCGGCGGGGTCGCGGTAGGCCTCCATGGTGAGGTCGGGCGTGTCGGGCCAGGCCTGGGTCGGCGCTTTCTGCAGAACGAAGGTCACGCCCGTCATGCCCAGGCCGAACTCGATCAGGCCGACGCCGGGATTGCGTTCCAGGCGTGCCGGATCGACCACCGCCACGCCTTCGGGCGAGGTCGCTGCGATGGGGCCGCGGCCAGCCGCCTCGCAGCGGAGCATGAAGTTGTCAGGATGGTTGTCGTCGGCACGCTCGAACTGAAAGGAATAAGGCGCGCGGTCGCCGCTGGCGAAGCGCTGGCTCAGGCGTCGCACGCCGCGGTCGGGCGCCTCCAGGTGCAGCGGATGGCCGCTGTTGCGGCCAACGAGGACGAAGCTGTTGCCGCTGGGCGGATCGAGGGTGAAGCCGGTCGCGGCCGCCGCCGTGGCGGCGTTGGCGCGCACTTTCTTGTCGGCGTCGGCGTGCAGGTATCTGCCGTTGCTCGCCTGCAGCACGAAGCGGTCGTCCGGGCCGATCTCACCGGCGCCGCTCACGCGGCGCAGGATGAACACGTCCTCGGGACGCGCGCTCCAGCCTTGCGCCACGATGTCGTCGCCCGATTTGCCCAGGCCGAGGTAGCGCTGGTGTTGACTGCGCAGTGCCACGCGGTCGCCGGTGCGGAAGTAGCGCGAGCCGTTGAGGTTGATCATCGGCATGGGCGGGTAGAACGACGTGGCAGACTGGTCGACGATGGCGAGCCGCGCATTCGCGTCGTCGCCCTGCGTGCCCAGCGTCTGCTTCGGCGCGATGCGCGCCCCGCCCGGCAGCGGCATCACGCGAAACTGCGCGCGGCCGCTGCGCGGGTCGCTGCCGAACAGCAGCCGTGCCCCTGCGGCCTGCTCATCCTCGATGGTGAGAAAGCAGTCGTCGGCATAGGCGGCGCGCAGGTTGTAGTAGGTGTCGTCGAGCGCGCGGCTGGCGAGGCTGGGCAGCGGCTCGGCAGGCGCCGCCGGGGCGAAGTCGATCTTCCAGCGGCAGGCAGCGCTCTTCTTGCTGCGCTCCTCCAGCCCGAGACCCTGGCCGGCGCCGTTGTGCTTTAGCGCAAGCGTGGGATGCAGGGCCGGCACGACATAGGCCAGGTCGCCGGTTTCCCTGTCCCAGCCGATGCTGACGCGCGCGCGGCTCAGCACGTCCTCGTTGAGGACCGATTCGTAGGTGACGCGGCGGTCGGGAGTGAAACACAGGACCTTGCCGCGACGCTGATCGAAAAAGATGTCGTAGCCGGGCACGGCGAGCAGGCGCCAGCAGGCGCCGATTTCGAGCTTGCCGTTGGGGCGCAGGGTGCCCGTGGTCAACGATCCGTCCGCGTGAGCCGGCGCGAGCAGGCCGAGCTGGGGTTGGTCGGGCAGACTGAAAATCTGGGTCTTGGCCATGATGACATCCTTTCGACGGGCGGCGCTGGCGCGGACTGGGGCCGAACGCGTCCGAAGGCGGGACGACGACGCGCGGCACCGGGCAGTGGGCATTCCGAAAGCCGGGGCGCTCGCGGGCGCGCGCAGCGTCCTGCGCACATACCCGTCGCGCGCGACGTCCTGACGGGCGCCGCAGTCTTTCCCCTTGTGCATACCTAGCGTGCTCGGGAAAACGAAACTATCGCTCCGATTTACCGAAGCCGCTCGAGCACGACCGGCATCCTCTGCACGACAGGTCCGTCCGGAAGCCCGATCTCGCTCAATGGCGCAGGGGGCGGTCGAGGCGTCCCGTCGGCAGGTCCGGTAATGGCGATGACGGGTGAGCGCGAGTTGCGTCTGAAGGCAGCGTTCTGAGGCAGAATGGCCGCGAATTGCGGCTTCGGAAGCTCGACGTCATCCGAAGCTGCATGGATCTCCTCGTAGCTGGTGCGTGGCCCGGGCGAGGCTGAGCGGACTCGGTGACCTGTCCAGATCCTCCCTTATGTTGGCTCACCCCATGACGACGAGAGCGACGGAGCCGCGGCACCGATGTGGGACACCCTGATCGCCAGTTTCGACACCGCGCGCGTACAGACGCTCGCGGGCATCCTCGTGCGGCATGGCTTCGGCGACCTGCTGCGCCGGCTCGGCATCGCGCGTGCGCTGCACCGCGTCGAGGGCGCGGTGCCGGTCGAGCGGCTCGAGCACTGGATATCCCAGCCCGCGCCGGTGCGCGTGCGTCATGCGCTGGAGGAAATGGGGCCGTGCTTCGTCAAGCTCGGCCAGCTGCTCGCCACGCGCGTGGACCTGTTTCCGCCGGAATGGATCGCCGAATTCAGCCGCCTGCAGAATGCCGTGCCGCCGGTCCCGTTCGAGATACTGCGGCAAGAAATGCAGGAGGCGCTGGGGCAAGCGCCCGAGGCGGCGTTCCTGAGCATCGACGCTGCGCCGCTGGCGGCCGCATCGATCGCGCAGGTGCACCGCGCCCGGCTCGCCGACGGACGCGAGGTCGTCATCAAGGTGCGCCGCCCCGGCATACGTCCGCTCGTCGAGGCGGACATGCGGCTGCTGCAGTACGCCGCGCGCCGGATCGAGGCGCGCTTTCCCGAGCTGCGACGCTTCCATCCGGTCGGCATGGTGCGGCAGTTCCGCAACTCGCTGATGCAGGAGCTCGACCTCGCCGCCGAATGCCGCAACGCCGAGCGCATCGCGGCGGGCTTTTCCGACGATCCGCGCCTGATCGTGCCGGCGGTGCATTGGTCCTGCACCAGCGAACGCATGAACGTGCAGGACTACGTCGACGGGATTGCGCTGGCCGATCTCGCCGGTCTCGAGCGGGCCGGCGTCGATCGCGCGGCGATCGCTCGCACCGGCGCCCAGCTCGTGCTGAAGATGATGCTGCGCGACGGCTTCTTCCACGCCGATCCGCATTCGGGCAACGTCTTCGCGCTGGCCGACTCGCGCATCGCGCTGATCGATTTCGGCATGGTCGGCCGCCTGTCGCAGGCGCGGCGCGGCGAGGTCGTGCAGCTGCTGTTCGGACTCGTGGAACGCGACGCCGAACGCGTCTGCGCCGTGCTGCTGGACTGGGCCGGCGAGGCCGACGTCGACACGGCGGAGCTCGCGACCGACGTCGACGCCTTCATCGACCGCTACCACAGCGTGCCGCTCGCGCAGCTCGATCTCGCGCGCATGCTGCTCGACGTGACCGTGCTGCTGCGCCAGCATCGGCTCGCGCTGCCGGCAGACCTCGCGCTGCTGATCAAGGTCTGCCTGACCCTCGATGGGCTCGGCCGCCGCCTCGACCCGGCCTTCGACATGGCGACCCAGGCGCGGCCGTTCCTGCGCCGCGCGATGATCGAGCGTTATCGTCCCGCCACGCTCGCGCGGCGCGGCATGACCGCGCTGGCCGATTTCTCCGAGCTGATCGTTGCGGTTCCGCAGGAGCTGCGCCGGCTGCTGCGGACGTTGCGCGGCGGCAAGGCCGGCCTGCGCATGCAGGTCGAGGAACTGCGCGACTTCAGCCGCGACGTCAGCCATTCCGCGAACCGCCTCGCGGGCAGCCTCGTCATTGCCGCGCTGATCGTCGGTTCCTCGATCACGATGACCGTCAAGGGCGGGCCGACCTTGCTCGGCCTGCCATTCTTCGGCCTGCTCGGTTTCGTCGGCGCGTCGCTCGCCGGCGTCTGGCTGCTGTGGTCGATCTTCCGCAGCGGCGGCGGGCGCTGAGCCGCACGCGGGATGCGGGCCGCCGGACCGGCGAGAAACTCGACGAGTCGGTGAGATGGATGGCGAAGCGGCACGAATTCGCCGTGCCGTCCAGGCCGGAGCGGCGCGCAGGCGACTAGCCGCGTTGGACCGGCGGCGGGCTGTCGGCCGGGGTCACCGGATACCGGCGGCCGCGCCGCCCGGAGTTGCGCCCGTACTCGACGCTCGGCGGACGCCCCTTGGGCGCGGGATAGAGACTGATCATCTTCATGATCTCGTCGGGCATCGCCGTGTCCACCGGCAGGCCCAGGGCGGCCGCTTCATCGGACGTGATCGGATAGTCGTGCGTCCACTGTCCTTCGGAAAGCGCAGAGGCGACATGCTCGATCAGGTCCTCGCGCAGCCGGCCGGCCAGCAGCGAGGACACCGCGCGGCGTACCTGATCCAGCGCCATGCCTGCCTGGTCGTCGAGAATCAGCGTGTTGTCGTCGACGTCCTTGTCGTCCTTCCTGGCGACGGCGCGCCGGATCGACGCGGCCGGATAGCCGTCCAGCAGCGGATCGACCGGGCCGAGCACGGCGTGCTCGCACATCACGATACGGTCGGCGGCCAGCGCGATCAGCGTTCCGCCGGACATCGCGTAGTGCGGCACGAACGCCGTCACGGTGCCGCGATGGCGGCAGAGGGCGCGGGCGATCTGCAGCGCCGCGAGAACCAGTCCACCGGGCGTGTGCAGCACGATGTCGATGGGGCGGTCCGGCTCGGTTTCGAGGATGGCCCGGATGACCTGCTCGGAATCCTCGACGTCGATGTAGCGCATGAGCGGCACGCCGAAGAAACTCATGGTCTCCTGCCGGTGCACAAGCAGGATCACGCGGCTGCCGCGCGTGGCTTCGACCTGTGTGCGCAGCTGCACTCGCGCGTTCGTCAACAGACGTCGCGTGAGCAGCGGCTGCAGCATCGACGCGAACAGCAGCCACCACAGCAGATCGGTGCCGAACCAGGCAGGCATCGCGCTAGCAACCCTGTCGGCGAATGCCGGCCGCCTGGTCGGCGATCCGATCGCGAACGGGGCTCCCCAGCGCGGCTGCGCCGGCATTGGCGACGCGGACTGTCGATTTCATCGTCGGTCTCCTCGGACGGCTCCAGGCCAGGCCAGCTTGCGCGCTTCGCGGCGGATCGGCTTGACCGCCGTCAACTTCGGCGGCGCTTCGACGGAGTTCGACCGCGACCGGCGTCCGGTGCAGCGATCCGATCGGCCCGTATCGGCGACGAGGATGGCCGGGCTGTGGCGCTTGTCATCTCTATCGGCTGGAATCCGCGCGCGCCCGACTATCCGGCCGCTCAGGGTTGCGATGCGGACGGCGGCTCGCTTCCAGCGGCCAGGCGTTCGTTCAGTTGCGCCGCCCCGAGGGAGGTCAGGTCATGGCCGATCTCGCGTTTCAGCTGGCGCTTCAGTTCCTTGCCCAGGCGCGCATGCAGCAGACCGAGGAACCGCGGGGGCGCGAGCAGCACGAGTTCGTCGAAACGCCGGGCCATGCGCCCCTCGTCGAGGGCTTCGCACAACAGGCGGGCGAACGCCTGCTGGCTCTTGTCGCGATCGCTCAGATGCGGCTCGATCGCGTGCCGGGCGCTGTTCGCGCTCTCCTGCGAGCGGGGCAGGCGATCCGCATGCGCCTGGCGGCCTGGCGCATGTCCGTCCGGATTGGTGAAACAGGTGACTTCGACCGGAAGGTCCGCTCCGTCCTTGACGAACAATCGGGCCCGCGTACCGTTTGCGGCCAATATCCATGAACGTGCCATGGCGCTCTCCGCGACGAGGAAATGGAAACCTGGGCGCATTCGAGCGCGCCGCCGCGACGCCGGTATTGATCCAGATCAACGGCGCGCTGCATGCCGGCATGGACGCCGTTTGCGGAGACCGATGCGCATTTGATCCGCGTCAACACGCTGCAGGAAGCCGTGCGTAAGGTGGAAGGCCGCACGAAGCAGGAGAGCACGACATGTCGCGTGGTTCCACTGCCAAGCCGCGCAAGAGCGGTGCCGATCGCCACGCCGCGCGCCGTCGTCGCGCCGAAGCCGAATCCGCACGGAGCAGTCGCGAGCAGGAGCGCGACCGCACGCCGGCCGGAAAAGAGCAGGGCAGGGGCAGCGACCCCAGATCGATGGGCGACGCCGGCGATCTCGAACAATGGCTCGACGCGGAGCGACTGCTGGGATTCCTTTGAGCGCATCGGCACACCGGAAAATATCCCTCGCATGGCTGCGTCCGGAACGTCGCGAGCCGGTCCGTGCCTGGCGGCGTCGACAGAGGAGACGCATCCGCCGTGGCGACCGGAATAGCCGGCGTCGCGGCACGATCCGGATCGCAGGCAGAGGGCGGATGTGCTTTCTTAGCCGGTCCCACGGCGGCGGAATCCCCGTCGGCACGGACTATCCGGACTACCGACGCGCGCCGCCGCCGCGGATTCCCTGCTTGAAGCGCTCGAATTCCGCTTCGGAAACGGGGGCGGCAGGCACGCCTCCCCAGGTCTCGCCCGGAGCGACGCGTGAACCGGGCAGCAGCACCGAGTGGGGCAGGACCACCGCGTCGTCACCGACCACCACGTCGCCCATGATCGTTGCCTTCTGGCCTATCGTGACGCGGTCGCCGATCCGTACCGGAGCTATCGTCAGGTGGCCGCCGCCGCCGTAGTGCGCGAACAGATGTGCGCTGCCGCCGATGACGACATCGTCGCCGACCGCGATCAGGCGCGGATCGGAAATCAGCTCGGTGTTCACGAAAGCGCGGCGGCCGATGCGCATGCCCATCGCGCGCAGGAACACGATGCCGAACGGCGTGAGCGTCACGAACGGCAGGAACGTAAAGCGCACGAGATAGAAAAGCGCGTTGTGCAGCAACCATGGCACCGCGGCGATCGAATAGTAGCTGCCGTGAAACGGCTTTACGCGGGTCGGCAGGATCCAGTTGAAGATCGGCACGACGATCAGCAGCGCGAAGCCGCCGGCGAAAAACGCCGTTCCGATTCCTAGACCCATGTGCAGATACCGCCAGATTCCGGCGGCGGGCCATCGGCCGATCCAGAACGCCAGGAGCGCGAGCGCCGGCGCCAGTGCGAGCGCCAGCGCCGCGGCGGCGACGGCATAGACGATGAGGGTGGCCGCGACATGGGAAGCGAGCCCGAAGCGCCGGATGACCCGGTCAAGCATTCCCCGTGCAGGCGGGTTGAATGCCGTGCGCAAATCGTCGGCGGAGGCGCGTTTCGTCGGCATGGAACGACCGCTGGACATGACGAGCCTCGTCACCCCGGAATTGCGGGCAGCTTAGCGGCCGGCCCGACGCGCCTGGTTGACGTGCATCAAGCACGTGCCAAAGACGCGGCCGTCGATCGGTATCGCCGCGCGGCGCCCCCTGTCTGAATCGACAGGGGGCGCGTTCACGGCGCGCGCGGGCTGCCTATAACGCGTATCGCGCCGCTCCGGCGCGCCCCCTGAAATCGAGGTTTCCATGATCCGCTCGTCCCTGCATGCCGCCATCGCGGCCGGTCTCGTGTCCGTTCTCGCCTGCAGCGCCGCCGGCGCGCAGGAACTTGTACCGAGCTTCACCGACAGGCTCGTCGCCGATGACGGCATGACGCTCGTTTCCGACGGCCTGTATGCACAGGCCGTCGGCACGACCGAGTCCTACGTGGCCGTCGGCCCGTCCGGACACCGGGCGCTGCTGCAGAAGCTGCGCGAACTGCGCAAAGCGCCGACGAAAGGTGGCACCGCCTCCGGGCCGCTCGACGAACTCACCGCGCTGCTGAGCGGACCGGTTCCGCTGAACCAGGACGTCTACGGCGACTGCACCGGCATCCACCCGGGCGCGACCGGCCCGTTCGAGGCGCGTGCGCTCGCCGGCGGCGGCGGCCCCTACGGCGCGAGCGGACTCGCGGCGAACAGCTCCAGCCCGACCATCGCGACGAAGAACCGCGTGTACGTGACCGTCTACGACGCCGACGGCATCGTCGTCGGCCAGCAGGAAACGATCACCTACGGCAACACGCTCGCCGTCGCGTCGGCGTACGCGCCGCAGGGCCGCGGCTGCTCGGCCGATTCCCTGGCCACCGTGACCTGTCCCGGCGCCACGCGGCCGGCGATCACCGCAATAGCGCACAACCTGAGCTGCACCGTTCACTGACGAGCACGGCAGGCTCGCACCACCCGGGGCGGGCCTGCCTCGACGCGTACTCATCGACAACAGTCCCCGTTACCATAGGAGCACGATTGCACTAGTTGGCATTGCTGCCAAGAATCAAGTTCCCCCTATCGCCGATGCAGCTCGAGGACTGGGACGACGCCGACGCCATCCTGCGCGCGGCCACGCAGGCGGACCTGAGCCGCATCGCGACGCGCTTCGCGCAGCGCTGGGGATACGACTACCACGGCTACTCGGCGCGACTCGTCGTGCCGCCGTCCGGCAACGGGCCCGACACGCGGCTGTTCGGCAACTTTCCGAGAGAATGGGTGCAGCGCAACGGCGCGCTGCGTGCCGAAGAAACCGGCGTAGACGGCAAGGAACGCGAAGATCCGCGCGTACGCCACGCGCGCGCCGGATTGCCCGTGACGTCGTGGACCGTATCGGGCGGCATCGGCTACACGCGTGCCGATCTGCGCCAGGTCGCCAGGCCGCTGCTGCGGCAGGCGGGCGAGGCGGGCATGACCGGCGGGCTCACGATTCCGCTCGCCGCGCCCGGCACCCAGTGGGCGATGATGACGTTCTCGACACGGCAGCGCTGCACCTTGCGCGATCTCGCTCCGTCGATCGCGCCGGCGCTGTACTTCGCCTCATGCCTGCAGGCCGCACTGTCGCTCGCCGCCGGCGATCGCGACCGGCGTCCCGGCCTGAGCCCCCGCGAGCGCGAAGTGCTGCACTGGGCCGCGATCGGCAAGACGTCCTGGGAGATCTCCGTGATCCTGGGCACCAGCGAACGCACCGTGAACTTCCACCTGTCCAACGCCGCACGCAAGCTCGACACCCGAGGACGCAGCGCGACCTGCGCGCGGGCGTTGGCGTTGGGGTTCATTGCGCTGTAGAACGGCACGCGCCAGACGCGTGCCGGCAAGTCAGCGTAGTCCCGGCAGTCGAGTTGACGGGCTGAGTTGCGCCGTCCGAATGGCCGGGAAGGCATGAAGGGCAGGAGTTGGTCGCGGGAGGAGCGAGCTCGGGGCGAATGTTCGCTGTGAGAGGATCGTCTCTAATTTGACATAATATATATATGCGTTGATAACGACGCCGCCGAGCCCCGGACTCGGATTAACGCTTCACGTTTTTCGGTTCGATTCTTCAGAATGCTCCCGGCACGCGATGCGGCATACCGCTCTCCTCAAAAGCTTCGTCCTCGGCGACCCGACGCCGAACGATCTCGTGCGGCACGACATCATTGCGTCGATCGCGGCACGCCCGTCGAACGACTGGGAGTTCGGCCGCGCGCAGCGCAGCGTCGTCGCCGTCCGGCCGCGCCTGTCCTGCACGACGAACGCGGCGACCATCGACGCCGCGATCGACGGCCGCGGGCTGACGCGCGTGTTGCTGTACCAGGTTGCCGCGGCGCTCGCGAGCGGAGAGCTCGTCGCCGTGCTGCAGGAGTACGAGGAAATGCCGTGGCCGATCCACGTCATGCACAGCGACGGCCGCCGCGTCAGCGCAAAGGTCCGCGCGTTCGTCGACCTCGCCGTTGAACGGTTGTCCGGAAATTCACTGATAGGCCCGACGTGAGCGTCTCCGCTCAGCCGACGACGTCAAAAGGACGTTCCTGCAATGACTCGCCCGAAGGAGTTCGCGATGGCACCCTGCCCTGTTTCGGCCGCACCGGCGTTGCGGGTAGCGCCGCTTACAATGGCAACTTCGAATTCCCACGGCGCCCGCCATGACTGAACCCGTTCGTCTTTCCAAACGCCTTGCGGCGCTGATCGGCTGCTCTCGCAGCGAAGCCGAGCAATACATAGAAAACGGCTGGGTCAGCGTCGATGGCAGAACGGTCGAGGAGCCGCAATTCAAGGTTTCCGACAACATCGTCAGCCTGGACCCGGCGGCCAGCCTGGATGCAGTGCAACCCGCGACCATTCTGTTGCACAAGCCCGAAGGCGCGAGTGCCGCAGAAGGCGCGGATCTTGCGTGGCAGAAGATTTCGCCGGATACGCGCAGCGCCGACGACAATTCCGGCGTCCGTGCACTGAAGCGCCATTTTCGCCGGCTCGCCATTCCCTTGGGGCTTGAGTCCGACAGCAGCGGCCTGATCGTGCTCACCCAGGATTGGCGCGTTTCCCGGCGATTGATCGAGGAAACGCTCAGGATCGAGCAAGAGTATGTGGTGGAAATCAGCGGCGAGCTGGTGCCGGGCGGTCTCGCACTGCTCAACCACGGACTGAGTTTCGGCGGTTGGCCCCTTGCGCCCTGCAAGGCGAGCTGGCAGAGCGAAAACCGCCTGCGTTTCGCGATCAAGGCGCCGCAGCCCAGCCAGTTGCGCGCGATGTGCGTCCAGGTCGGGCTGACGCCTCTGACGGTCAAGCGCATTCGCATCGGGCGTATCGCGATGGGCAAGCTGCCCGTCGGGCAGTGGCGCTATTTGCCGGTGAACGAGCGGTTCTGAATTGCGCGCCGATTCGGCATGACGCTGCCGACCAAGGACACGAAATCGGGCGATCCCGCGCCCCGCCATTTCAAGCCCCGCGATTCCCGGAGCAGCACGGCTCGGCATGCTCCGAACTCCCCGCGGAATGCAAAAAAGCACATCGTCGTTACCCGGCGGAACTGCCGGAGGCGCCAGCCGGCCGATCGCCCGTCGATCGCGGAAAGCGCGGCGGCGACATCGCCGCCGCGCTCGACGATCAATCGCCCTGCGGTTCGAAGCCGTTGCGGAAGATCGCCTCGGAAGCGCCGATGCCCGCGCCGCGCAAGGTGATCGTCGCAGGCCCCGTGACGGCGGTGCTGGCGATCGTCACCGTCGCTTCCACGGTGCCGACGGCCGTCGGCTGCAACGTGAACTCCACCTCGCAGGACTGCTGCGGCGCCAGCGTGAAGGGCGTGCCTGGGCAGCTGCCGCCGGTGCGCGTGAACGGCGCGACCGGCGTGCTCACCGCGGTGACGTCGAGCGCGCTCGTGCCGCTGCTCCTGAGCGTCGCGCGACGCACTACGCGATGGCCCGGCGCGATGCCGCCGAAGTCGATCGTCGATGCGGTGGCAAGGCCCGGCCCGTTCGCCGTTACCTCGAGCGTCACCGGCACCACGACGAACGGATCGGTCGCGTTGCTCGCCACGCAGACGTTCGCCGCGTAGGTGCCGGCGGCGAGGCCGGCCGTGTTCAGCGACAGCGACATCGGCTGCGCCGTGCCCGGCGCGACCGCGCCCGACGTCGGCGAGACCGGCAGCCACGCCGGCAGCGTGCAGTCGACCGGCGGCGCAGGCGTCGTGCCGCTGACGAAGAGCACGAGTTGCATGTTCGCAAAACCAATATCGGCGAGATCCGTCGGGTCCGTCGCGCCGCACAGCGGCGAGGCGATGTACGAGGGCGCGGTCTGGCCGTCCGGATTCGTGCCGAAGTAGAACACGCCGCCGTCGTCGCCGAGATCCGGCACGGCGATCTCGGCCACGAGCGTCGCATCGGCCGGCACGGTGGCGGCCACCGGTACCGTCACGAGCGTCGCGTTCTGCGGATCGAGCGCCACCGTCGCGGTGCCGATGCGCGTCATGTTGGTGTACTGGAGGTCGCCCGACACGGTGTACAGGTTCACGGCAATCGTCGCCGCCACGGTGAGGTTCTCCACCGCGAACGTGACGTTCGTGACCGAGAGCGGGCCGTCGATGCCGAAATCCGCCAGCGTGAACGTGCGCAGATACTGGTTGGCGTTGGTGAAGCCCGTGGTGTTGTCGGCGCAGGCGATGGAGTTGCCGGAGACGATGTCGTTCGACGCCGAGTGCGTGAGCGTGTGCGCGACCGGCGGCACGCCGTTCGGCATCGCCGGCGTGCGGCGTCCACTCGTCGCTTGCGAGCGCGCGAAGCGCGTCGTGTCGACGTGCGACAGATCCGCCGTCGCGCGCGGCACCGTGGCGCGGCCCAAGGTGCGATGCACGCCCGCCGGCCGGCCCGCCTGCTGCGTGACCTGCCAGTTCAGCGTTCCGCTCGTACCGATGTGGCGCACGGCGACGATCTCGTTCGTCGACGCGCCCTGCGCGAGCGTTGCCGACACGCTGCCCGGCTCGATCGCGATCTGCGGCGGCGGCGGCACGCCGTTGCCGGAGAGGTCGACGAAGGCCACGCCGGCACTGCCGGGCACGACGAGCTTCGCGGCGTAGCCGGCGATCGCCGCGGGCGCGAACCTCACGTCCGCGCTGCAGCTCGCGCCGGAGGCGATGCGCTGGCCCGAGCAGGTGTCGTTGGCGAGCGAGAAGCTCGCGGCGTCGGCATCGATGAACAGCAGTTGCCCGAGGAACATGTCGGCCGTGCCGGTGTTGCGCACGGCCACGGTGCGTGCGGGCGTGGTGCCGGTCGCGACGTCGCCGAAATCGAGCGCGGCGGGCGCGACGGCGAGCTCGGCCACGCCGAGCGTCAACGCGTAGGCCTTGCCGGCCTCGGTGTTCTCGCCGACTTTCGCGCGCGGCGCGCCGGCCGCGACGGTGGTGCCGGAAAGGCCGAGCGCCGTGCCGAACTGGTCGCCCTGGGCGAAGTCCACGGCGGTGATGTGCGAGGTTTGCGTCCACGTGCCGGTGCTGCGCGAGAACGCGTAGATCGCGCCGCGATCGAGATCGACGCCCGACAGCGCGCCGGACAGCGGTGCGCCGACCAGTGCGGTGTCGCCGTCGAGCGCGACGGCTACGCCGAACAGGTCGCCGGCGGCACCGTCGGCGGCGACGAGCTTGGCTTCCTGCGTCCACGCCGAGCCGCTGCGCACGAAGGCATAGGCCGCGCCCTGGTCGGACGCTGCGCCGACGTCCGCGCCGCGCGAGCCGATCAACGCGCGGTCGCCATCCAGCGCCACCGAGATGCCGAACTCGTCGGAGAAACCGGCATCGCCGGCCACGAGCTTCGCCTGCTCGCTCCAGGCGCTGCCGCTGCGCACGAACACATAGGCAGCGCCGGCGAACGAAGTGCCGTTGCCTTCGGCCTGGTGCGCACCGGCGACGATGGTATCCCCGTCGATCGACACCGCGCTGCCGAGGTTGTGGAACGCCGCGCCGTCGCTCGCGACCAGCTTGGCCTGCTGCGTCCACGTCGCGCCGCTGCGCACGAACACGTATACGGCGCCCTGCACGTTCTCGCCGCCGATGAACGTGCTCGGTGCGCCGACGGCGATGGTGTCGCCCGACAGCGCGACGGCCATGCCGAAGTCGCTGAAGCCTTCGCCGTCGCTCGCGCTGAACTTGGCGGTCTGCGTCCACGTCGTGCCGCTGCGCGTGTAGACGTACGCGGCACCGGTGGCGTCCTGCACGCCGTCGGCATTCGCGGCGCCGACGACGATGGTGTCGCCGGCGATGGCGACGGCGCGACCGTAGTTGGTGAACGCTTCCGGGTCGGCCGCGACGAGCCGCGCCTGGCGCACCCAGCCGTCGCCGCTGCGCACGTAGACGTAGGCGGCGCCGTAGCCGTCGTTGCCGTCGACGCGGGCGAGCGTCGAGGTGACGACGGCCGTGTCGCCGTCCACCGCGACCGCACTGCCCCAGCCTTCCCACGCGTTGCCGTCGATGGCGAGCGGCACCTGCGCCGGCGCGACGGCGTAGGCCGGCAGCGCCGCGAAAGCCGCCGCCGACAGCAGCGACCTCATCCAAACCCGTACCCGCGACAGACGTCGCGACCGCTTTTCTTCTACTGCAATGCTCACGGCTCCTCCTGCATGACGATGGGCTCGACGCGAGTCGAGCGTGGCGAATCACCGGACGCGCGCCCGTCGCCGTCCGGTCATCCCGCCGTAACGCGCAGGAAACGGAAAAATCTGGTCACGCCCCCGCGCGTCGCGGGCGCGTGGCTTAACATCGGCCGTTCGTCGATGAGGAAGGACCATGTACCAGGCCGCGACACGCGATGCCGAGGCCGCGCGCTATCGCCGCGCCGGCGCGCTCGTGCACGCGCTACTCGACCTGCCGCCGGAGCAGCGCGACGACGCCCTGATCGAGGCCTGCGCCGGCGACGACGCGCTGCGCGACGAAGCGCGCTGGCTGCTCGCCGCGGCCGAGGACGACGAGGCCGACGCGCTGCCGCCGGCGCCGGTCCTCTCCGCCTGCGACCTGCACCTCGCCGCGCCGACGCCGCGCGACTACCGCGTGCTCGAGGCCATCGGCGAAGGCGGCATGGGCGTGGTGTATCTCGCCGAACGCGTGGACGGCGACCTGCGCCAACGCGTCGCGCTCAAACTGCTGCGCTTCGCCGTGCCGGCCGACAGCCATCAGTACCGCCGCTTCGCCACCGAGCGGCGCATTCTCTCGGCGCTCGCGCATCCGAACATCGCGCGCCTGGTCGACGGCGGCGTCACGGCGGAGGGCCTGCCCTTCCTCGCGATGGAATACGTCGACGGCGAACGCATCGACGCCTGGTGCGATCGTCATGCGTTGACCCTGCGCCAACGCGTGACGCTGTTCCTCAAGGTGTGCGGCGCCGTCGACTACGCGCACCGGCAGCTCGTGATCCATCGCGACATCAAGCCGTCGAACATTCTCGTCGGCGCCGACGGCGAGCCGAAGCTGCTCGACTTCGGCATCGCCCGCCTGCTCGACGACGACGTCGAGCACACGCAGACCGACCTGCGCGCACTCACGCTCGCCTATGCGAGCCCGGAGCAGATCGAAGGCGCGCCGCTCGGCACGGCGAGCGACGTCTATTCGCTCGGCATGGTGCTGTACGAGCTAGTCGCGGGCGCCCGGCCGTTCGCGGTCGGCGAATCGACGCACCGGCTCTCGCGCGCCATCCTCTCCGGCGACATGCCGGCGCCGAGCCGCCTCGCGCGCGAACGTACCGGCGACGCGCTGCCGCGCACGCGGCGCGTGCCGGCAGACGTCGACGCCATCGTGCTCAAGGCGCTGCGTTCGGAGCCGGCGCATCGCTACGCGTCGGCCGGTGCGCTCGCGGCCGATCTGCAGCGCTGGCTCGCCGCGCGGCCCGTGCACGCACAGCGCGGCAACTGGACGTATCGTCTGGGCCGCTTCGCCTGGCGCCGCCGCTGGTGGCTCGCCGGCGCGCTCGTCGTCACGGCGTTGCTTGCCGCGTTCCTGCTCGATCGCGACGCGCAGCACGCGCGCATCGCCGTCGAACGCGACCGCGCACGCGCCGTGGCGCGCTTCATGGACGATTTGTTCGAAAACACCGACTCGCTGCACCGCCGCGGCGAAGACGTGACGGTGCGACAGATGCTCGACCTCGGGGCCGCGAGCCTCGCCTCGCGCGGCGACATGGCGCCGGAGCAGCACGCCGCGCTGCTGTTCGCCACGGGCCGCGCCTACAATGCGCTCGGGCGCAGCGACGATGCCGCGCCGCTGCTGGAACGCGCGCGCGCCGCGCTCGTCGAAGCGCACGCGCCGGACGAACAGCTCGCGCCGGTGGAACTCGCACTCGCCGCGGCGTACAGCGGCAGCCGTCGTCTCGCCGAAGCCGTCGCCGCCGACGAACGCGCACTCGCGCGCTACGCGACGCTGCCCGCGCACCATGCCGACGAGATGGCGCAGGCGCAGATCCGCGCGCTGCACAACCACGCGGTGACGCTCGACCGGCCGCTAGCCGACATCCGCCGCGATCTCGACGCCGTACTCGCGTCGCTCGAACAGCGCGAAGCGCCGGTGGCGCTGCGCGTCGCCGCTTGGCGCGCAATGACGATGGCCTGGGGCGACGACAACGCCGGGGCCACCGCCGCCGCGGAACGCGCGATGAGCCTGGCGCAACGCGCGTATCCGGCGGGCGATCCCCGCCTCCTGCCCGTGCGCTACGCCTACGTCACGGCGTTGCAGGAACGCGAGCCGGAGCGCGCCGCCGAGCTGATGCCGGCCTTGATCGGCGACTACGAACGGCGCCTCGGCGCCAGCGCGACAGTGGCGTCGCTGCTCGGCAACTACGGCAGCCTGCTCACGCGCCTCGGCCGCGCCGCCGACGCACTGCCCGTGTTCGCGCGCGCCGCGGAGATGGCGCGCGCAACCGGCGGCGAAGACGGCGAAATGTACGCCTGGGCCGTCGCCAACACGGCCGGCGCGCATCTCGCGCTCGGCGACGCGGCGCGCGCCGAAGCGCTGGTCCGCCGCGTGCTTCCGGGGCTCGTCAGGCGTGCACAGTCCGGCGGCGCGACGGAGGCGCAGGTCTTCCTCGCCGCGGC
>NZ_JANFVR010000180.1 GCF_024609805.1 Tahibacter caeni
GATCCGGCCTGCGGCGGCGCCGGCGCGGCGCGCTGGAGCGAACTCGGCGTCGGCGGCCCGCTGGCCGCGCAGCCGCTGCTGCGCCTCGGCCGCAATACCGCATCGGGAACTTTTGAATTTTTCCAGCAGGCCGCGCTCTGCGGCGGCGGCTACCGCGCCGACGTGGTGCAGTTTCCGGGCGCCGGCGCCATCGTCGCGGCCGTCGCGCACACGCGCAACGCGGTGGGCTATGCCGGACTCGGTCACGTCAACGGCCTGGTCCGCGTGCTGCCGCTGGCGCGCGGCGGCGCGGCTGCGGTGCTGCCGGATGCGGCAACTGTCATCGCGGGGCGCTATCCTCTGGCGCGTCCGCTGTATCTGTATTTCAACCGCGCCGACGACGGTCGGCCGAGTCCGGAAGTCGCCGCCTTCCTGCGCTTCGCATTGAGCCCGCGCGCCCAGGAAATCGCCGTACGCCACGGATTCGTCGCACTACCGGCGGCCGACGTGTCGCAGGAATCGGGGCAACTGCAATGACCTTGCTCAACGGCGCCATGCAGCGCGACCTCGCCGACCCGGCGCTGTACCTGAACCGCGAACTGGCCCAGCTCGAATTCAATTTCCGAGTGCTGGCGCAGGCTCAGGATCCGCGCGTGCCGCTGATGGAGCGGCTGCGCTACCTGTGCATCTCCAACAGCAACCTCGACGAGTTCTTCGAGGTCCGCGTCGCCGTGCTCAAGCAGCAGCTCGCGCTGAACACGCCATTTCCGGGGCCCGACGGCTTGTCGCCGAGCGAGACGCTGACCCGCATCCGCGCGCGCGCGCTCGAGCTCGTGCGCGCGCAGTACGCGTTCTGGAACGACGTGCTGCTGCCGGCGCTCGGCGACGAAGGCATACGCTTCGTCACGCGCGACAAGTGGACCGTCAAGCAGAAGCGCTGGCTGCAGGGCTATTTCCAGAACGAGATCCTGCCGGTGCTGTCACCGCTCGGACTGGATCCGGCGCATCCGTTCCCGCGCATTCTCAACAAGAGCCTGAACCTCGCCGTCGTGCTCAAGGGCAAGGACGCGTTCGGCCGCGAAGGCCACATGGCGCTGGTGCGGGCGCCGCGCTCGCTGCCGCGCATCATCCGGCTGCCGGCCGAAGTGTCCGACGGCCCCTACGATTTCGTGTTCCTCGCCGGCCTGCTGCAGCAGTTCATCGACGAGATGTTCCCGGGCATGCGCGTGGAAGGCTCCTACCAGTTCCGCGTGACGCGCAACTCCGAGCTCGTCGTCGACGAGGACGAAGTCGAGAACCTCGCCACGGCGCTGTCGGACGAACTGGCCGGCCGCGGCTATGCGCATCCGGTGCGGCTGGAGATCGCCGAGGCCTGCCCGAAGTCCATCACCGAAATGCTGATGGCGAACTTCGAGCTGACCGAGCAGGACGTCTACCGCTGCGCGGGTCCGGTCAACATCAACCGCATCAACGCGATCTACGACCAGGTCGAGCGGCCCGATCTCAAGTTCCCCAAGTTCACTCCGCGCGTCGCGCCGGCCTTCGCCGCGGGTCAGAACGTGCTCGACGTGATCCGCGAGCAGGACGTGCTGCTGCACCATCCGTTCGAGTCCTTCGGCGCGGTCATCGACCTCGTGCGCCAGGCCAGCCAGGACCCGGAAGTGCTCGCGATCAAGCAGACGCTGTACCGCGTCGGCGACCATTCGCCGCTGGTCAATCATCTGATCGAGGCAGCGCGCAACGGCAAGGACGTCACCGTCGTCGTCGAGCTGCGCGCGCGCTTCGACGAAGAGGCCAACATCCGCCTGGCCAACCGCCTGCAGGAAGCCGGCGTGCAGGTCGTCTACGGCGTGGTCGGCTACAAGACCCACGCCAAGATGCTGCTGATCGTGCGCCGCGAACAGGGCCGCCTGCGCCGCTACGTGCATCTGTCGACCGGCAACTACCACCAGATCACCTCGCGCGTGTACACCGATTTCGGCCTGATGACGGCCGAGCCGGACATCGGCGAGGACGTGCACAAGATGTTCCAGCAGCTGTCGGGGCTCGGTACGACGGTCAAGCTCAAGCGCCTGCTGCAGTCGCCGTTCACTCTGCACAAGGGTCTGCTCGAGAAGATCGAGCGCGAGATCGCCCACGCCCAGGCCGGCCGTCCCGCGCGCATCATCGCGAAGATGAATGCGCTCAACGAAGCCGGCGTGGTCCAGCAGCTCTATGCGGCATCGGCCGCCGGCGTGCAGATCGACCTGATCGTGCGCGGTGCCTGCGCGCTGCGCCCCGGTATCCCGGGCGTGTCGGAGAACATCCGCGTACGTTCGGTCATCGGCCGCTTCCTCGAACACAGCCGCGTCTACTGGTTCGCCAACGACGGCGCCGCCGAGATCTACTGTGCGAGCGCCGACTGGATGGAGCGCAACCTGCTGCGCCGTATCGAGACCTGCTTCCCTATCCTCGACGCGAACCTCGCGCAGCGCGTCTACGATGAAGCGCTGGCGAACTTCCTCGCCGACAACACGCAGGCCTGGATACTGCAGCCCGACGGCAATTACGTGCGCACCGAGCCGGGCGAACAGATGCCGCACTCGGCCCAGCTCGCCCTGCTCGCGAAGCTCTGCATGTAGCGCGACGGCCGCCCGCGTGCGCGGCCGCCGTGGCAGAATCCGCCGGCCCACCCGACCCTGAGGTTCGCGTGCCCAACGGCCAGAAGCCCATCCAGGACGGCGAGCTGCTCGCCGCCGTCGACCTGGGTTCCAACAGCTATCACATGGTCGTCGCACGCTATCAGCACGGCGAGTTGCGCGTGATCGACCGTCTGCGCGACAGCGTGCGCATGGCGGCCGGCCTGCAGCGCGACGGCAGCCTCGACAGCACCCGTCGCGACCGTGCGCTGGCGTGCCTCGCACGTTTCGGCCAGCGCCTGCGCGCGCTGCCGCAGGGGCGCGTACGCGCCGTCGCGACGAACACGGTGCGCCGCATGAGCGCGCCGCATGCGTTCCTGTTGCCGGCGGAAACCGCGCTGGGCCATCCGATCGAAATCGTCTCGGGCCGCGAGGAAGCGCGCCTGATCTATCTCGGCGTGGCCCATGGCCTTCCGGAGCTGCACGAGCCGCGCCTGTGCATCGACATCGGCGGCGGCAGCACCGAATTCATCATCGGCCGCGGCATGGAAGCGCTGGAGACCGAAAGCCTGCAGATGGGCTGCGTCGCGAGCACCTTGCGCTTCTTCGCCGACGGCAAGCTCACGAGCAAGCGCTGGCGCCAGGCGCAGACCGAGATCGGCGTGGAGCTGCAGCAGTTCGCCGCCGACTACCGCGCGCGCGGCTGGGGCGAAGCTGTGGGATCCTCGGGCACGATCCGTGCGATCGGCAACATAGTCCAGGCCAACGGCTGGAGCGACGCGGGCATCACGCGCGGCAGCCTCGAACGCCTGCGCGAGGCACTGCTCGCGGCCGGCAGCATCGACAAGCTGCGCCTGCTCGGCCTGTCGGAAGAGCGCCAGAGCGTCATCGCCGGCGGCATCGCGATTCTCGAGGCCGCCTTCGTCGCGCTCGAGCTCGAACGCATGCAGGTCTGCGAAACGGCGATGCGCGAAGGCCTGCTCTACGACCTGATCGGCCGCGCCGAACAGCGCGACCCGCGCACGGCGAGCATCGAGTCGCTCGTGCGCCGCTACGACGTGGACCGCGCGCAGGCGCGCCGCGTCGAGTCCACGGCCCAGTTGCTGTTCGACCAGATCGCCGACGCCTGGCAGCTCGACGGCGATGCGCTGGACTGGCTGCGCTGGGCCGCGCGCATCCATGAGATCGGCATCGCGATCGCGCACAGCCAGCATCATCTGCACGGCGCCTACCTGATGCGCCATTCGGACCTGGCCGGCTTCACGCGCCAGGAACAGGATTTCCTGGCCACGATACTGCGCTGCCACCGGCGCAAGCCCGACCAGGAGGCGCTGACCGCCCTGCCCGAGCGCCTGCGCCGCACGGCCGCGCGCGTCACCGCGCTGCTGCGTCTGGCGGTGTTGCTGCATCGCGCACGCAGCGCCGAGCGCCTGCCGGCCCTGACCGTGCGCGCCGACGACCGCGGGCTGGAACTCAAGCTCGGCCGCGACTGGCTGGCCCAGCATCCGCTGACCGTGGCCGACCTCGACCAGGAACGCGAACACCTCAAGGATCTCGGCGTGAAGCTGCAACTGCGCGCCGCGGAAAAGGTCTAGCGCCGGGCGGGACCGCATCGCTGCCGCACGCGGGTTTTGCCGCGTATCATTGCAACCCCACTTTGCAGGAGTTCCTTCCGTGCTCAAGCACCATCTGCTCGCCTTCGCCCTGCTGCTGCCGCTCGCCGCCGGAGCGCAGAACCAGCCCAAGCCGGCGCCGAAAGCCGAGGCCAAGCCCGCCGCGGCGAAAACCGAAGCCCCGGCCGAGGCCGCCAAGCCGGCGCATCCTCAGGTCGTGCTGCACACATCGATGGGCGACATCACGCTCGAGCTCTATCCGGACAAGGCGCCGAAGACCGTCGAGAACTTCCTGCAGTACACCAAGGACGGCTTCTACAACGGCACGGTGTTCCACCGCGTCATCAACGGCTTCATGATCCAGGGCGGCGGCTTCACGAAGGACCTGACGCAGAAGCTCACGCGTCCGGCCATCCAGAACGAGGCCAACAACGGTCTGTCGAACCTCAAGGGCACGGTCGCGATGGCCCGCACCAGCGACCCGCACTCGGCCACGGCGCAATTCTTCATCAACGTCGTCGACAACAAGCGCCTGGACTACGTCAGCGACCAGAGCGGCATGACCTACGGCTATGCGGTGTTCGGCAAGGTCGTCGGCGGCATGGATGTGGTCGACAAGATCAAGGCCGTCGAAGTCTCGGCCCAGGGGCCGCTGCCGGGCGACGTGCCCAAGGTCGCGATCACGATCGACAAGGCCGAAATCAAGGCCGACTGATCGGCGGCGCCCGCCTGCGCTGCCGCAACGAACGCCCCGCAAGGGGCGTTCGTTGCTTCTGAGGAAGCGCTCCTCGGCCGGCGGGGCGCGCTCGGTGCCGGCACCGGGTTCCGCGCTTACTTGGCCGTAACGGCCATCGGCTCGGAGATCTTCTTCTTGCTGCCATTCGTCATGACGGCACCGACGTAGTACCAGTACTGCGTGCCCTTGACGGCCGTGTCGTCGCGCCAGGCATAGTTGACGCTGCCGCCTTCCTCGGGCTCGACCTGCGCAATGACGTCGCGCGTGAGGCGTTCGAACGGTCCCTGCGCGGCGCGCGCGCGGTAGATCGCATAGCCGTGCACGCCGTTGTGCGGCGTCGCCTGCCAGCGCAGCAAAGGTCCCGTGCCCGGCGGAACGGGTTGGTTCACGGTCTTGTCGCGCGTATCGATGGCCTGCTTGAACTGGGCCATGAACGGCTGCTCGACCTTGCCGTCCTCGCCGGCCGATTCGGCGGCCTGCGCCATCAGCTTGTCGCCGTCCACCTTCACGACGTTGGAGTCGTCCTTGAGCATCAGCCCGTAGAGGTCGATCTTGAGCGGCGGCTGCTTGTCGCCGAGCGGGACGATCAGCGTACCGTTCAGACGACCGGGCGTGTTGTCCTTGTCGATCGAAAAGCGGACCTGTTTGCAGTCGGCGGCCTTGCCGGCGCAGGGCTCGACCGCGGCCTTGCCCTTGATGCGCTCGAAGCTCGGCTTGCCGACGGAGAACTTGCCCTGGCCCTCGTGGCGCAGCACGACGATGTACTCGTTGGGCTTGTTGGCCAGCACCAGTTCCAGCGGAAACGGATTGGCCGAAGGCACTACGTCGCCGCGCACGTCCGCGACGATCTCGCCCCAGGCCTGGGTCTGCAGCGTCGAATTGAGCTTGAGCTTGAGATTGGCCCGGTGCATGCCGTAGTAGTCGACCTTGTCCAGGGTCAGACGCACCGATCGCTTGTCCGGCTGTAGGTCGGCCCGGGCGAACGGCGGCGCCTCGAGCACCTGCTCGATCGCCAGATCGGGAATGTCGTCGCTCCTGAGCTCGAACACGGCCTGGGCCTTGCCGACCTCGGCAGCCTTGACGGCGCCGAACTCGACGACCGTACGGCCGTTCTCGAGAACCGACTGGGCGAACAGCGCCACGCGCGCGATCACCGCGTCAGCGGAGTCCGCGGTGTCGATATGAAAGGAATGCACCGCCGAGCCGTAGTCGTTGGCAGCGTCGATTTCGACGTCGATGCTGGCGCTCGCCGCAGGCGCGATGCTCGTCGGAAACGAAATCACGCGGTCGCCGGATCGCAGCGGCCGCACCTGCCTGATGGTCACGGCCTTGGTGCCGTCGTTGACGACCACGACGCTCGCCGTCGTACGCTGGAACTGATAGAGGTCGGGCAGCCGGACCGGATCGACGACCAGCGCCGCCTGCGCCTCGAAACCAATCGACGCAAGGAGTAAAGAAAGAGCAATTTTGCGCATAAAAAAGGCCCGTCTTTGCAGACGGGCCCCCATAAGTAAAGCGAACGACGGTTCTTACTCGACCGAGAAGTTCTGCAGCGAGACCGGCAGGACCGGCGTCGTCGTCAGCGCGAACGTGCCGCAGGCACCAGCAGCGCCACCCTGGTCGGTGATGAACACGAAGTAGGTGCCGGCCGGCAGGTTGTCGGCCGGATCGACCGTGACCGCCGCACCGGCGTTGCCGGCGTTCTCACCCGGGCAGGTGTTGACCGAGTTGCAGGCCGGGCCGTTCATCAGCGCGATGTACGGATTGAAGCCAGTGCCGTTGACCGAGAAGGTCGCCGTGTTGGTCGCGCCCAGGGCAACCTGATAGATCGCGTCGCGGGCGTTGCCGATCGGCGTCGTGTCACCGCAGGTCTGGACGAGTTGGTCGGCGGCGGCGCAGGTGTCGCCGTTGATGGTGCCCGGAGCCGAGATGGTGCCGGCGGTGGCATTGCACGCCGCCGCGAACGCGCCGGCCGAGAACATCGAGCATGCCGCGGCGAGCGTGGCAACAATCAGTTTAGAACGCATTGACGAGCACTCCTGAATAGTTATTGGAATTTACTGACCGATGAAGGTCTGACGGCGCGAATCGAACTCGTCCAGTCCGATCACGTCGGTCGGACCGTAAGAGGAGCGATACTGCGCGCTGGCCGCGAACACACCGAGCGAGGCCTGGGTGATGCCCGACCAACCGCTGTTGTTCACGCCGGTAATCGTGCCCGTCGGGCTCGCATCGCTGGAGGCGACGTTACCCGCATGCACCCAGTAACGGAACTGGGCGCTGGCACCCTGGCCCAGATCGAACTCGATGCGGTTCACGCCGTTCGGGTTCGGCAGCGGCACGGTGACCGAGCGCAGGTTCGAAGCCTGGCTGGAATCGGCGATCGTGAACGTGACCGACGGCACGCCGCCCGAACCGGACAGGGTGATGTTGATTTCTTCGGACGACAGGCCGGCCGGGGCCGTGGTCGCCGAAGCGTTGAACAGCTTGACCGAGCGCAGCACGCTGGTCAGGCCGGCCGGCGTTGTCGTGTCGACGTAGAAACGGGCGCGGTAGCGGCCTTCGTTTTCCGGCGTCGTGTCGGTGACGATGGACTTCGCGAACAGGGCGGCGCCCGAGTTCAGCGCGACATTCACTCGGCATTCCGTGCTGTTGAGGCCCGGAGTGACAATGTTCAGCACCGCGGCGCTGACCGTCTTGCTGGCCCAGGGACCGTTCGGCGCGGCCGGGTCGGTCGGGCAAACCGCCATCGAAGCGCCCGCAAACGTCATACCCGCCAGACCCAACATCGCCAGCGACAGCGTCTTCATCATGACATTGGCCTTCATTAGTTTTCTCCCAAGTTGGATCGGGCGGAAGCACGCTTCCTGCCCACGGATCAGTTCATGGGGCCCGACAGAAAAGAAGTTTAATCAGCACAATCAAATGCCGTCAACGCTTTAGCGACGGATCTGTGGGCGAATACACCACTTTCTGGCGAACCGATTCGGCACCCGCCACGGGTACTCGGAAGCTAGTAACGCAGCCGGGTCCACCCAGCGGACACTTGGCCACTAACTTTTTTTTGCGTTGACGTTGATTGATGCGGATTGGGACAATCGGCTTTTCGCGCAGGCCGGAGTCCCGTGTCAAATCAACAGATTGGCTCACGCAGCTGTCTCGCCGCCATCCCGGCCCGCAACGAGCAGGCCACGGTCGGCGAGGTCGTGCGCGGCGTCATGACGGCCCTGGATTGCCGCGTGCTGGTCATCAATGACGCCAGCACCGACGCAACGGCCGCCGCCGCCGCCGCCGCCGGCGCCATCGTGATCAGCCTGCCGTTCCAGCTCGGCGCCTGGGGAGCGACCCAGGCCGGCATGCGCTACGCGCTGCGCAACCAGTACGAACGCGTGATCACGCTCGACGCGGACGGCCAGCACCATCCGGACCAGCTGCCGCGGCTGCTGCAGGCGCACATCGACAGCGGCGCCGATGTCACGATCGGCACCTGCCCCGGACGCCTCAGCGCGGCCAAGCGCGTGGCCTGGGCCTATTTCCGTTTCATCACCGGCCTCAGCGTCACCGACTTCACCTCGGGCCTGCGCGTCTACGGACGCCGCGCGATCCGCGCGCTCGCCTCGCGCGAAGCCAGCCTCATCGATTACCAGGACATCGGCGTGCTCATACTGCTGCGGCGCAAGGCGCTGCGCATCGCCGAGGCGCCGACCCTGATGTCCGCCCGGCGCAACGGCGCGTCCCGCATCTTCTCGTCCTGGTTCACGGTCGCGCGCTACATGATCGCGACGACGGTGCTCAGCATTGCGCGCGTCGGCGCCCGCGAGCGGCGCCGCGGTCTGGAGACGGGTTCGCCATGACTGCACAGATCACGGCCGCCCTGCTCGGCCTGGCCCTGGCCGGCAGCATTCTCTATCTCGTGCGCCGCGACCATCTGCACGGCCCCTACGCGCTCTGGTGGCTGATCGTCGCCGCGGCGACGCTCGTGCTCGGCTTCGTGCCGCGCACGATCGACTGGCTCGCGCATCTGACCGGCATCGCCTATCCGCCGGTGCTGCCGATCATCATCGGCCTGTCGCTGATCCTGCTGCGCCTGCTGCAGCTCGACATCGAGCGCTCGCGCCAGGAACGCCAGATCCGGCGTCTGAACCAGAAGCTCGCGATCCTAGAGGAAGAGCTGACTACCCTGCGCCGGGCCATGACCTCGCGGACCGAATCCGCCCCTCGCTCCGACTGACGCGCGACGCATGCGCGTACTGCACCTCGGCAAGTTCTACCCGCCGGCGCCGGGCGGCATCGAGACCTTCACGGCCGTGCTCGCACGCGAACAGGCAAAGGCCGGCGACACGGTCGGCGTGCTTGCGCACTCGGCGGCGCGGAGCTGGCGCAGCCGGCGCCGCCGCGACGGGGCCGTCGACGTCGTCGAGACCGCCCGTCTGGGACAGCTCGCCTATGCGCCGCTGAGCCCCACGTTTCCGCTGCAGCTCCAACGCTGCATCGCGCGCGAGCGGCCGGACCTGCTGCACATCCACGTGCCGAACACTTCGGCGTTCGCCGCCCTGCTGCTGCCGGCCGCGCGCCGGCTGCCGTGGGTCGTGCACTGGCACGCGGATATTCCGCTGGACAGCGGCAGTCGCCTGCTCCGGGCAGCCTACCCGCTCTATCGCCCCTGGGAGCAGGCTCTGTTGCGCCGCGCCGATCGCGTCATCGCGACCTCGGCGGCGTACCGCGACGCGAGCCACGCGCTGGCACCCTGGCACGACAAGACCGTCGTCGTGCCGCTCGCGCTCGGCGAAGCCGCTGCGCCGCTGCCGGCCGCGCCGCTGTGGCCGGCCGGCCGGCGGCGGCTGCTCGCCGTGGGGC
>NZ_JANFVR010000181.1 GCF_024609805.1 Tahibacter caeni
TGGCCGACGCGGCCGACGCTTCCGCCGCCGTCCCGGCGGAGGCGCCGCAAACGCCGGACGGCGCCGGCGGCCGCCGCGGCCGCGAAGAAACCAAGCTCGATGCGGTCGACGTGCACGGCATGGCGACCAAGGAAGCGACGTCGCCCAAGTACACCGCGCCGCTGCGCGACACGCCGCAGTCCATCGAAGTCGTGCCGCAGGAGGTCATGCTGCAGCAGAACCTGCTGTCGCTGCGCGACGTGCTGTCGACCTTGCCCGGCATCACCTTCGGCGCCGGCGAAGGCGGCGGCGGCTTCGGCGACAGCATCAACCTGCGCGGCTTCGCCGCGAGCAACGACATCCAGCTCGACGGCGTACGCGACAGCGCGCAGTACTCGCGCACCGACACGTTCAACCTCGAGCAGATCGAAGTCGTCAACGGCGCGAACTCGGTCTATTCCGGCGCGGGCTCGGTCGGCGGCACGATCAACCTCGTGTCCAAGGCCGCGCGCCAGGGCGAGTTCAATCACCTGTCCGCCGGCGTCGGCACCGATGCCTATGCCCGCGTGACCCTGGACAGCAACCAGATGATCGGCGAGTCCACGGCCTTGCGCGTGAACCTCATGGGCCACCGCAACGACGTGGCGGGCCGCGATGTCGAGCAGATGAAGCGCTGGGGCTTCGCGCCGTCGATCGCGTTCGGTCTCGGCAGTGACACGACCTTCACCCTGAGCTACCTGCACCAGCGCGACGACAACACGCCGCAATACGGCGTGCCGTACTTCTTCGCCGGCGACCGCGGCTTCGCGCTGCCGGGTCTGGATACCAGTACCTACTACGGCTACCGCAACGTCGACACGCAGGAGATCGAGGTCGATGCGTTCACCGGCGTGCTGAGCCACGTGTTCAGCGACAGCATGAGCCTGCGCAATTTCACGCGCGTGCAGGAAGTGAAGCAGCTGACCATCGTCGATCCGCCGCAGGGCACGTACTGCCTCGCCAACAACCTGACCCCGGTCGGCGGCAGCTGCACGACGGGTACCGGCGCGACGCAGATCGTCGTGCCGATCAACACCTATATGCCGAGCGGCCCGCGCGGCAACGTGCGCGACACGACCAACCGCCTGCTCGTGAACCAGACCGACCTGACCTCGGAGTTCGACACCGGTTCGGTCGGCCACACGCTGGTCACCGGCTTCTCGCTGCTGCACGAGTCCTACACCCTGGACGGCAGCAATGAATTCCGCAACGCCGACGGCAGCAATCCCTATGCGGCGCCGAACCACCTGCCGTTCACCGATCCGTTCCATCCGGACACCTGGTACACCGGCCCGCGCAACCGCACCCGGACGAGCAAGGTCGACGGCGAGCTCGACAACGCCGCTGTCTATGCGTTCGACACGCTGAAGTTCAGCGAGCAGTGGCAGCTCAACCTCGGCGCGCGCTACGAGCGCAACGAGGGCAGCAGCACGACCTACACGGTGTCCACCGCCGCCGGCTCGATCGGCACGATCACCGGCGCGAGCGCGCCGGCCAAGAACAACGACGACCTGCTGTCGTACCGCGCAGGCCTGGTGTTCAAGCCGGCCGAAGCGGGCAGCATCTATGTCGCCTACGGCAATTCCAAGACGCCGTCCAAGGCCTCGGTCAACGGTTCGTGCACGGTCGGCAGCACGACCGGCACGAACAACTGCACCGTCGATCCGGAAACCGCGATCAACTACGAAATCGGCACCAAGTGGGAATTGCTCGACCAGCGCGTGTCGCTGACCGCGTCCATCTTCCGCAACGACCGCGAGAACTACCGGGTCGCCGACCCGGGCAATCCGGACAATCCGTCGGGCCAGCAGCAGCTCGACGGACAAGCCCGCGTCGACGGCGTCCTGCTCGGCGTCAGCGGCAATCTGAGCCGGAACTGGGCGGTCTATGCGAACTACACCTATCTGCAGAGCGAAGTCCTGCAGGGCGTGTCCAACCGTCAGGCCGGCCAGGGTCTGGACTACACCCGCGGCGACGATCTCGTCAGCGTGCCCAAGCACTCCTTCAATGCCTGGACCACGCTCGACGTCGGCAGCTGGCAGCTCGGCTACGGCGTGAACTACCAGGGCGAGTACTACCTGAACCAGCACAGTGCGACCAACGTCAGCGGCCCGCTGGCCAAGGCCGACGACTACTGGGTGCACCGCGCGATGGTGGCCTGGAACGTCAACCGCGACCTGCGCCTGCAGCTCAACGTCAACAACCTGTTCGACAAGGAGTACTACACGCGCGTGCGCACGAGCGCCAGCGGCTGGGCCACGCCGGGCGAAGGCCGCCAGGTCACACTGCAGGCCAACTACGCGTTCTGAGGTTCGCGACTGGTCGCCGCAGGGACGCGGCGGCGTTTCGGGACCGACGGCGGCCGGGCGCGAGTTCGGCCGTTCGCGTTGTTTCAATCAATACTTGTAGACAAGTTTATGATCCATGGTTCGCGACCCGGCGCCGGTTTGATCCGGATCAAGCGCCGCGCGGCCTCCGCCGCTACCATGGATGCATCCGTCCACCGCCGAGCGTCGCCATGCTGCTCCACGTCGCCAACGTACTGACCGCCGAAGAAGTCGCGCACTGCCGCCGCCGCCTCGACACGGCCGACTGGCTCGACGGCCGCCTCACCGCCGGCTACCAGTCCGCCAAGGCCAAGCACAACCTGCAGCTGGCCGACGACAGTCCGGTCGCGCGCGAGCTCGGCGCGCTGATCCTCGAGAAGCTGCAGCGCCACCCGACTTTCGTCGCCGGCGCGCTGCCCCAGCGCATCTTTCCGCCGCTGTTCAACTGCTATCGCGAAGGCCAGTCCTTCGGCTTTCACGTCGACAACGCGGTGCGCTATCCGCGCACCGGCGACGACCGTAGCGCGCTGCGCACCGACCTGTCGGCGACCCTGTTCCTCAACGCGCCGGACGACTACGACGGCGGCGAGCTCGTCATCGAGGACAGCTTCGGCACGCACAGCGTCAAGCTGCCGGCCGGCGACTTGATCCTGTATCCGGCCAGCAGCCTGCATCAGGTACAGCCGATCGCGCGCGGCGAACGCATCGCCTCGTTCTTCTGGATACAGAGCCTCGTCCGCGACGAAGGCGAGCGCCGCCTGCTGTTCGACCTGGACCTGGCCATACAGAACCTGACCCCGGCCCAGCCCGAGCACCCGGCTCTGGTGTCGCTGGTCGGCGTCTACCACAACTTGCTGCGGCGCTGGGCCGAAGCCTGAGCGTCGCCGCGGCTCAGGCCAGCCGCGTCAGCTTGACGAGCACGAGCTCGCCGGCACCATTGAGCACGAGCGGCGCGCCGCCGCTCTGTTCGAATTCGACCAGCAGCGTTTCGCCGGCTTCGGCCCGCGGCCCGTCGGCGCGGTTGCTGACGACGGCGTGGCCCTGGGCGACGTGGACGACCCAGCTCGTGTCTGCGGCCGGAAATAGCAGCTGCGCGCCGACGATCGGCCGCGCCAGCAGCTCGGCCGCCTGGCGGCCGCGGCGGACCATGACGTTGAAATCGCGCGTCGGTCCGTCGAGCAAGCGGCAGCTGACCGGCGCCTCGCCCGGAAACGCATGCTTCTGGTAGCGCTGGGTCAGCGGCACTGCCGCATCGCTGCCGATCAGGAGCTCGACGCCGCCGCCGTCGAGCAGCATGAGCTCGCGGTCGACGTCGGGAAAGATGGAAAAATCCCCGTCCTGGGCAATCTCGGCTATCGAGACGCGCCAGTCGAAGTCGCCGTCGCCGGGACTGCGTGCGATTTCCGTCGTGATGCCGCCGCCGTTCTTCCAGGCCATGCGGCGATAGTCGTGGGCGTGCAGCAGGCGCAGGGTCGTCATCGGCGCTCCAGCAGCGCGTGCAACTGCGCGGTCGAGGCGGCCAGGCTCTCTTCCCAGGTGAAGCCGACGATCTCCGCGCCGGTGCCCGCGTCGAGGAAATCCTCGGCCTGGCCCGGCGCGAGCAGATGCCGGTAGTCGACGGTCACTTCGGTGCCGGGCGCCAGATCGCGTAGCGCGAACACGAAGCCCAGGTGCCAGAGCCCGGTCGGATCGAACGCATGGTTGATGTAGCACTCGTCCGGCCATTCCGGCGTGACGGTGTAGCGGTCTTCGAACCAGCGTACCGTCGCCGGCAGCAGCTGCGCCGCATCGGGACGCCGCGCGATCTCATCGAAACGGAACACCTCGGGGATCGCGTCGGGCGCGGTGATCAGGCGGCCGCGCGCGACGGGCTCGTCGACGAACAGGCCCTTGCCGGCGCCCGGGATCAGCGAATCGGCGACGTGGTAGCGCGGCAGTATCATGCCGGCGGCGCCGCAGCGGCAGCCGTGCCGGCCATCAGTAGGTCCGTTCCACGGCGTAGCGGGCCAGCGCATCGAGCGCATCGCGCGCGGCCGAGGCCGGCAGCAGCTGCAGGCTGCCGCGCGCAGATTCCGCATAGGCCAGCGCCTTGTCGCGCGTGAGCTCCAGCGCGCCCGAATCGCGGATCGACGCGATCACGTTGTCGAGCGAATCCAGGCCGCCCGATTCGATCGCGCGGCGCAGGCTCTGCGCCTGTTCCGGCGCGCTGCGCGCGATCGCGTAGATCAGCGGCAAGGTCGGCTTTCCCTCGGCGATGTCGTCGCCGATGTTCTTGCCGAGGGTGTCGGCGTCGGACACGTAGTCGAGCAGGTCGTCGGCGATCTGGAACGCGTAGCCGAGGTCCAGACCGAAGCGGTACAGCGCGTCCTCCTGCTCGGCCGGCAGGCCGGCGAGCACGGCGCCCAGGCGCGTAGCGGCGCCGAACAGCACGGCGGTCTTGCGCTCGATCACGCGCAGGTAGGCGTTCTCGTCGGTGTCCGGGTTGCCGATGTTCAGCAGCTGCAGCACTTCGCCTTCGGCGATCGCGTTGGTCGTGTCGGCGAGGATCTGCATGACGCGCATGCGCTGCAGCTCGACCATGAGCTGGAACGAGCGCGAATAGAGGAAGTCGCCGACGAGCACGCTGGCCGCGTTGCCCCACATCGCATTGGCGGTCTTGCGGCCGCGGCGCAGGTCGGATTCGTCGACCACGTCGTCGTGCAGCAGGGTCGCCGTATGGATGAATTCGACGACCGCGGCCAGCTGCACGTGCTCGTCGCCGCGATAGCCGGCCGCGCGCGCGGCCAGCAGATGGAGCATCGGCCGCAGGCGCTTGCCGCCGCCGCCGATGATGTGGGCCGAAATCTGGTTGATCAGCGCGACGTCGGACGCCAGGCGGTTCCGGATCAGGGTGTCCACGGCCTGCATGTCGGGCCTGGCGAGAGCCTGGACGGCGGCAAAATCGAGGGTGGAGGACGACGGAGCCGCGGCGGCGCTGGGCATCGGAACGAAAACTCGAACGGAATTCGGCCGGATTATAGCGGCGCCCGGCGACACCGGCGGCCATGACCTTGGCCGCAGCCGCGGCGTTTCGCCGCGAGGCTGCGCCGGCCGCGTCCGGCAAGGTCGCGCAGGCCGGACGAATCCCAGGCTGCAGCAGGCGGCGTTCCGAGGAAGGGCGCCGCGCCTACATGGTATCGTTCCGGTCCTGAAAGGCCGGAAGGCCCCCGCAACAAGGAAAAACTCATGGCACGCGGCATCAACAAGGTCATTCTGGTCGGCAACGTGGGCAAGGACCCCGAGACCCGCTACAGCGCCGGCGGCATGGCCGTCACCACCATCAGCGTGGCCACCTCCGAATCCTGGAAGGACAAGCAGACCGGCGAGCAGAAGGAAAAGACCGAGTGGCACCGGGTCAAGTTCTTCGGTCGCCTCGCGGAAATCGCCGGCGAGTACCTGAAGAAAGGCTCGCAGGTCTACATCGAAGGTTCGCTGCGCACCGAGGAATACGAAAAGGACGGCGTCAAGCGCTATTCCACCGACATCGTCGCGGCGGAAATGCAGATGCTCGGCGGCCGTCCGGGCGGCGGCGACATGGAAAGCGGCGGCGGCTCGCGCGGCGGTTACGAAGGTGGCGGTTCCCGCGGCGGTGGCGGTGGCTACGAGCGCGGTCCCGCGCGCGGCCCGCAGCAGGCTCCGCAGCGCAGCGCGCCGCAGCCGGTGCAGAACACCGGTTTCGACGACGACGACATCCCGTTCTGACCGCGGCCCCGCAGCACCAGCGTCGACGACGAAAAGGTCCGCCTCGTGCGGACCTTTTCTTTGACTGCATCCGGGACACCTGCTCCGCACGTCCGCCCGACGGCGGCAGCGGCAGCGCGACGGCCCTGAAGCCGACAAGCCGTCGATCGTCAGGCGGCAGCCCGGTTCGGGCTGCCCGGGCGCCCTGGAGCCGGATCCGGCCCGCACGGCCAGGAGCGAGGGCGGCAATGCGCCGGGGAGGCCCGGAGCGATGGAGGAACCGGGCAATACGCGGGCCGGCCGCGAACCGTGACAGCGATCCCGTCCGGGCCGGCCGCGCGTCCGGCCCGCGGAGCGGCGCGGGCGGCCTTCTGGTAGGCTTTCGGGCTCTCCGGCCGCTTTCGGGCCGGTCCAAAAGGATCTCGGAGCGACCGTAGCGCATGAAAACCCTGCTCGTGACTGGTGGCGCCGGCTTCATCGGCGGCAATTTCGTGCTGGATCTGCTCGCGCAGGGCGGCTTCCGCGTCGTCAATCTCGACAAGCTGACCTATGCCGGCAACCTCGATACGCTGGCGCCGCTCAAGGCCAATCCCGACCACGTCTTCGTGCAGGGCGACATCGGCGATCGCGCGCTGATCGAGCGCCTGCTGGCCGAGCACCGGCCCGACGCCGTCGTCAACTTCGCGGCCGAGTCGCACGTGGACCGCTCCATCGACGGCCCGGCCGAGTTCGTGCAGACCAACGTCGTCGGCACCCTGAACCTGCTCGAGCGCGCGCTGGGCTACTGGCGCGGCCTGCCGCTGGAACGCCAGGACGGCTTCCGCTTCCTGCACGTGTCTACCGACGAGGTCTACGGTTCGCTCGGTCCGGTCGGCAAGTTCACCGAGGAAACCGCCTACGCGCCGAACTCGCCGTATTCCGCGTCCAAGGCCGCCTCCGACCATCTCGTGCGCGCGTTCCACCACACCTACGGCCTGCCGACGCTGACGACGAACTGCTCGAACAACTACGGCCCGTACCAGTTCCCGGAAAAGCTCATTCCGCTGATGATCCAGAAGGCGCTCGCGGGCGAAGCGCTGCCGGTCTACGGCGACGGCCGCAACGTGCGCGACTGGCTGTTCGTGCGCGACCACTGCCGCGCGATCCGGCGCGTGCTCGAAGCCGGCCGCACCGGCGAGGTGTACAACGTCGGCGGCGATTCCGAGCGCGAGAACATCCACGTCGTCAAGACCATCTGCGCGCTGCTCGACCAGCGCCGGCCGCTGGCCGACGGCCGCCGCCGCGACAGCCTGATCACCTACGTCAAGGACCGCCCGGGCCACGACCGCCGCTATGCGATCGATTCGGGCAAGCTGCAGCGCGAGCTCGGCTGGGCGCCGCAGGAAACCTTCGAGAGCGGCATCGCGCGCACGGTGGACTGGTATCTCGACAACCAGGCCTGGTGCGGCCGCGTACTCGACGGCAGCTACCGCATGGAGCGCCTCGGCGCCTGATCCGGCCGGGACACCGCCGCGGATCCGCGCGGCACGCAACGCAGGACGGCAACGCAGGACGGCAACGCAGGAAAACGCACGTGACCACGAAGAAAGGCATCATCCTCGCCGGCGGCTCCGGCACGCGGCTCTATCCGCTGACCCAGGTGGTCAGCAAGCAGCTGCTGCCGGTCTACGACAAGCCGATGATCTACTACCCGCTCAGCGTGCTGATGCTGGCCGGCATCCGCGAGGTGCTCGTCATCAACACGCCGCACGAGCAGGCGCTGTTCAAGCAGCTGCTCGGCGACGGCTCGCAGTGGGGCCTGTCGATCAGCTACGCCGCGCAGCCGTCGCCCGACGGTCTGGCCCAGGCCTATCTGATCGGCGCGGACTTCGTCGGCACCGATCCGTCCTGCCTGATCCTCGGCGACAACATCTTCTACGGCCACGGCTTCACCGACGTGCTGCGCCGCTCGGCCGCGCGCGACACCGGTGCGACCGTGTTCGGCTACTACGTGCACGATCCGGAACGCTACGGCGTGGCCGAATTCGACGCGTCGGGCCGTGTCGTCGGCCTCGAGGAAAAACCCGCCGCGCCGAAGTCCAGCTACGCGGTGACCGGCCTGTATTTCTACGACGGCCGCGCGGTCGACTACGCGCGCACGCTGAAGCCGTCGCCGCGCGGCGAACTCGAGATCACCGACCTGAACCGCCGCTACCTCGAGGACGGTTCGCTGATGCTCGAAAAGCTCGGCCGCGGCTACGCCTGGCTCGACACCGGCACGCACGACTCGCTGGTCGAAGCGTCGAACTACATCGAGACGATCGAGAACCGCCAGGGCCTCAAGGTCTGCTGCCCCGAGGAAATCGCGTTCCACAACGGCTGGATCGACGTCGACCAGCTGCGCGCGCTGGCCCGGCCGCTGGCCAAGAACGGCTACGGCCGCTACCTGCTGCAGGTCGCCGAGCACGGAGTGACGCCGTGAAGGTGATCGAGACGCGCCTGCCCGGCTGCGTGGCGATCGAACCCGACGTATTCGGCGATCCGCGCGGCTTTTTCTACGAAAGCTACAATGCGGAAAAGTACAAGGCGGCCGGGCTCGATCTGCGCTTCGTCCAGTCCAACGTCTCGCGTTCGGCGCGCGGCGTGCTGCGCGGCCTGCATTACCAGTGGCCGAATCCGCAGGGCAAGCTCGTCAGCGTCGTCGAAGGCGAGGTCTACGACGTCGCCGTGGACATACGCCGCGGGTCGCCGACGTTCGGCCAGTGGGCCGGCGTGATCCTGTCGGCCGAGAACCACCGTCATTTCTGGGTGCCCGAGGGCTTCGCCCACGGCTTCGTCGTGCTGTCGGAATTCGCGACGTTCACGTACCAGTGCACCAACCTCTACGACGCCAAGGCGGACGCCGGCGTGCGCTGGAACGACGCCGCGATCGCGATCGACTGGCCGGTCAGCGCGCCGCTGCTGTCGGCCAAGGACGAGAAGGCGCCGCTGCTGGCCGACGTCGCGCCGGAACGGCTGCCCGTCTGGCTCGCGTGAACCGGCGGCGTCCGTACGCATCGGCCGGCCGCGCGCGCGTCGCGCCGGCTGCGGATGCGCCGCCGGCCAAACGGTTTTCCTTTTTCAACTGCCGGCGCTACGCCCCATGAAGATCCTGCTCCTAGGCGCCAACGGCCAGGTCGGTTTCGAGCTGCAGCGCAGCCTCGCGCCGCTCGGCGATGTCGTCCCCGCGACGCGCAGCGGCACGTTGCCGGGCGCCTTGCCCTGCGAGCGCGCCGATCTCCACGACGCCGACGCGCTGCGCGCGCTGTGCGAACGCGTCGCGCCGCGGCTCGTCGTCAATGCGGCCGCGCACACCGCGGTCGATCGCGCCGAGGACGAAGAGGCGCTCGTGCAGCAGGCCAACGGCGCGGCGCCCGGCGTGCTCGGCGCGTGGGCCGCGGCCAACGGCGCGGCCGTCGTGCACTATTCCACCGACTACGTCTTCGACGGCAGCGGACTGCGGCCGTACCGCGAAGACGACGCGACGGCACCGTTGGGCGCCTACGGCCGCTCCAAGCTCGCCGGCGAGCAGGCGCTCCGGGACAGCGGCGCGGAGTTCCTGAACTTCCGCACGGCCTGGGTCTACGCCGCGCGCGGCGCGAACTTCCTGCGCACGATGCTGCGTCTCGCGCGCGAGCGCGAGCGCCTCGGCGTCGTCGCCGACCAGCGCGGCGCGCCGACGCCGGCGCGGCTGA
>NZ_JANFVR010000182.1 GCF_024609805.1 Tahibacter caeni
CCCGAGGCCGAGGCGGCGGCGCAGCGCAGTCCTTGCCGGCGCCGCTGTCGATGTCGGCGTTGCGGCGGGCGTCGATAGCGCGGCCGGCGGCCGCGTCACGGCCGGGTCGGGTCGCGCATCGACTGCCGCAACGACCGGCGGCATCGGTGGATCGGCGGGCGCAGCGCCCGACGCGAGCGGCGGCGGGATCGGCTCCGGCGCATCGGCGGTGTCCACTGCGACGGGGTCGACGGCCGCCTCACCGCCGGCCGATCGCAGCGGCATGACCCAGCGGTAACCGAAGCCGCTGACCGTGCGTATCGTCGCCTGGGTCTGCGCGTCGTCGCCGAGCAGCCGCCGTGCGCGCGCGATCAGCTGGCTGACCTGCACGTCGGCCACGTCGACGCGGCCCCAGACGGCGGCGACGAGCTCGTCGCGGCCGACCGCGCGCTCGCGCTGCTGCAGCAGATAGACGACGAGGTCGAACACGCGCCGCGGCAGCGCGACGGCGGCGCCGGCGCGAAACGCTTCGCGCCGCGCCGTGTCGATGCGCCAGTTGTCGAACTCGTAGATCATGCGGCCGATTATGGCCGCTGCCCGCGCTCGCGCCAGAGCGCCGCGCCGGACATCGCCGGCGCGGCGGCCGATGGCGGATCAGCTCTTCGGCGCGTCGGGCTGGTTCTCCGGCCGTGCGCGCTCGAACGCGGGCAGCTTCGCGCATTCCTCGGCGATGCGGACGATGGTCGGATACTCCTCGAGCGCCACGCCCCAGCGCCGCGCGTTGTAGACCTGCGGCACGAGGCAGATGTCGGCCAGGCTCGGATCGTCGCCTTCGCAGAACTGGCCCGTCGACGGGTTCTCGGCGAGCAGCGCCTCCAGCGCGTCGAAGCCTTCGCTTATCCAGTGCCGCGACCAGCGTTCGCGCTCCTCGGCCGGCGTCGCGAACTCGCGTTCGAGGTACTGCAGCACGCGCAGGTTGCCGAGCGGGTGAATGTCGCAGGCGACGATCTGCGCGAGGCCGCGCACGCGCGCGCGGTCGCGCGCGGTCGGCGGCAGCAGCTTGAGCTCGCCGTCGTAGGATTCGTCGAGGTATTCGATGATGGCCATGGACTGGCGGATCACGCGTCCGCCGTCGAGCAGGGTCGGAACGACCTCCTGCGGATTGAGCTGGGCATAGTCGGCCGAATGCTGCTCGCCGCCGTTGGCGGTCAGGTGCACCGGCACGATGTCGTAAGGCAGCCCCTTGAGGTTCAGTGCGATGCGTACGCGATACGCGGCGCTCGAGCGCCAGTAGCTGTAGAGCCGCAAGCCTTCCGTCGTCGACATCGCCGAAACTCCTCGAGGGTCAGAATCATTCGTTCGCAGCGCGGCTTCCATGCCCGGCTGCTTACCCCCACAACCCCGCCAAACATCTGCGGTGCAGACGTTTGGCCGCCCCCTTGACTCAAGGGGGCTCCACAAATGCAAAAACAGCAGCGGCGTGTACGGAGATCGTGCCGCAAACCTGCGGGACCACGACCGGCCGCTGCGCCGGGCCTGCGGCGAATCTACTCCGACGCCACGGCCGCGCCAACCACGCGGACGAGCCGCGAAACCGCGGCGCCGGGCCGTCCGGCCCGGCGCCGCCCGCGTGCTCAGGGCGCGCGCATGGTCTGCTCGATCGCGCCGAAGATGCTGTTGCCGGCGCGGTCGAACATCTCGATGCGGATGCGGTCGCCGTAGCTCATGAACGGCGTCGTGGGCTTGCCGTCGCGCAGGGTCTCGACGACGCGCTGCTCGGCCAGGCAGGACGCGCCGGTCGTGGTGTCCTGGTTCGCGATCGTGCCGGAGCCGACGATCGTGCCGGCGCTCAGCGGCCGCGTCTTGGCCGCATGCGCGACGAGCTGCGCGAAATTGAACTGCATGTCGACGCCGGCCTCGGGCGCGCCGAACCAGGCGCCGTTCAGATGCGTGGTCAGCGCGAGATGCACCTTGCTGTCCTGCCAGGCGTCGCCGAGCTCGTCTGGCGTCACGAACACCGGCGACAGCGCCGAGCGCGGCTTGGACTGCAGGAAGCCGAAGCCCTTGGCCAGCTCGTCGGGAATCAGGTTGCGCAGGCTCACGTCGTTGATCAGGCCGATCAGCTGGATGTGGCCGGCCGCATCAATCGGCGTGACCGCCATCGGCACGTCGTCGGTCACCACGACGATCTCGGCTTCGAGGTCGATGCCGTAGGCCTCGCTCGGCACGACGACCGGATCGCGCGGGCCGTAGAAGCCGGCGCTGGTCGCCTGGTACATCAGTGGATCGACGTAGAACGACGCCGGCACTTCGGCCTTGCGCGCCTTGCGCACGCGCTCCACGTGCGGCAGGTAGGCGCTGCCGTCGACGAATTCGTAGGCGCGCGGCAGCGGCGCGGCGAGCTGGGCCGGATCGAGCGCGAACACGCCCTGCAAGGTCGACAGGCTCTCGCCGGCGACGGCCGCGTTGAGCCGCTCCGACAGCGCGTTCAGCCGCGGCGCCGTGCTGCTCCAGTCCTCGAGCGCCCGCTGCAAGGTCGGCGCGATGCCGTCGGCGCGCACGGCGTGCGAGAGATCGCGGCTGACCACGATCAGGGTGCCGTCGCGGCCGCCTTCCTTGAGACTTCCGAGTTTCATTGTCGCTTCGCTCCGAAATAGGGTTTGTCGCACAACGCGCGCTGCGCGGCCAGATCGGCCTCCAGCGCGCTGACGGTTTCGCAGGCCGCGCGCTGCAGGCGATAGCCGCAGGCCGACGGTACGACACCGCCGCAAGGGCTGCTGTCGTAACTGTAGAGCACGAAGCCGCCGTCGCCGCGCTGCAGGCCGGCCCAGCCGTACATCGAATCATCGCCCATGCCGACGCGCACGAGCGCGGCCGCCGCGCCGTCGCGGCGCGCCTTGGCCATGCAGGCCAGCGGCGCGGAATGATGCGTGCAATCGCGATAGCCCGCCGGCGCGTCGTCGTGCAGCGCGGAATACAGCGGCCAGCAGACGTCCTCGCCCTCGCCGGACGGCCGGTGCACCGCATCGAGCATGACGTTCTGCCAGGCGGGCGGGTCCCATTCGATCCCGGCCAGCGGATCGGCGCGCACGGCGGCCGGCGCGCGGCAGCCCGCCGCCGCGGCCAGGATCAGCAGCAACGGCAGCAGGCGGTACCGGCTCATCGCCGGTCCGGATCGAAGGTCTTGCGCAGGCCCTGCCAGCATTCGTGGTAGTCCTGCTGCAGCTGCGGCGAAGCGAGCGCCTGCGCCGTCGGGCGCAGCACCGCGCGCGCCTCGAACATGAAGGCCATGGTATCGACGATGTGGTCGGGCTTCGTCACGTCGGCCGCGCTGGCCTTGTCGAAGCTCGCCGCGTCGGGGCCGTGGCCGCTCATGCAGTTGTGCAGGCTCGCGCCGCCCGGCGCGAAGCCGCCGGCCTTGGCGTCGTAGACGCCGTGGATCAGGCCCATGAACTCGCTGGCGATGTTGCGGTGGAACCACGGCGGACGGAACGTGTCTTCGGCCACCAGCCAGCGCGGCGGGAAGATCACGAAGTCCATGTTGCCGACGCCGGGGGTGTCGCTCGGCGAGGTCAGCACGAGGAAGATCGACGGGTCCGGATGGTCGTAGCTGATCGAGCCGATCGTGTTGAACCGGCGCAGGTCGTACTTGTACGGCACGTGGTTGCCGTGCCAGGCGACGACATCGAGCGGCGAGTGGCCGATCGCCGCGCGCCAGAGCTCGCCCTGGAATTTCGCGACGAGCTCGAAGTCGCCTTCGACGTCTTCCCAGGCCGCGACCGGCGCGAGGAAGTCGCGCGGATTGGCCAGGCCATTCGAACCGATCGGACCGAGGTCCGGCAGGCGCAGTTGTGCGCCGAAGTTCTCGCAGACGTAGCCGCGCGCCGGGCCGTCGGGCAGCGCCACGCGGAAGCGGATGCCGCGCGGGATCAGCGCGATTTCCTGCGGCTCGAGCTCGAGCACGCCGAGCTCGGTCGCGATGCTCAGGCGTCCCTGCTGCGGCACGATCAGCAGTTCGCCGTCGGCCGAATAGAAATAGCGGCCCTGCATGTCGCGGTTCGCGGCGTACAGGTGGATCGCGATGCCGGCCTGCGCCGCGGCCGAGCCGTTGCCGGCATAGGTCACCAGACCGTCCAGGAAATCCACTGGCTCGTTTTCAACCGGCAGCGGCAGCGGATCCCAGCGCAGCTGGTTCGGCGTAGCCGGGGCTTCGTCGAAACGGTTGTGGAAGCGCGGCTGCGCGAACGCGGCGAACGGCCGGTGCAGCACGGCCGGGCGCAGCCGGTACAGCCAGCTGCGGCGGTTCTGGTGCCGCGGCGCCGTGAACGCCGTGCCCGAGATCTGCTCGGCGTACAGGCCGTACGGCGCGCGCTGCGGCGAATTGCGTCCCTGCGGCAGCGCGCCCGGCAGCGCTTCGCTCGCGTGTTCGTTGCCGAAGCCGGAAAGGTAGTTCGGAGCCATCGTTTCCCGGTTGGTGGGCTCAGCCCACAGTCGCATCGAGGAGCGCCGCGCGCGGCGCGATCACAGAACGCCGCGGCGCATCTGGTCGCGTTCGATCGACTCGAACAGCGCCTGGAAATTGCCTTCGCCGAAGCCTTCGTTGCCCTTGCGCTGGATGATCTCGAAGAAGATCGGGCCGATCGCGTTCTGGGTGAAGATCTGCAGCAGCTTGCGCTGCTTGGTCTCCGTGTCGGCGTCGATGAGGATCTTGTTCTTCGCCAGGCGCGGCACGTCCTCGCCGTGGTTCGGCACGCGCTGGTCGATGACTTCGAAATACGTGTCCGGCGTGTCGAGGAATTCGACGCCGGCGCGGCGCATGGCTTCGACCGTCTCGTAGATGTCGTCGGTGAAGCAGGCGATGTGCTGGATGCCCTCGCCGTGGTACTGGTCGAGGTATTCGTTGATCTGGCTCTTCGGATCGGACGATTCGTTCAGCGGAATGCGCACGACGCCGTCGGGCGCGGTCATCGCCTTGGACACGAGGCCGGTCTTGCTGCCCTTGATGTCGAAGTAGCGGATCTCGCGGAAGTTGAACAGGCGTTCGTAGTAGTCCGACCACTTCTGCATGTTGCCGAAGTACAGGTTGTGGGTCAGGTGGTCGATAAAGGTCAGGCCGAAACCCTTCGGGTTCTGCTCGGCGCCCGGAATCGGCTCGAACTCGCCGTAGACGTCGCCGCCGTCGCCGTAGCGGTCGACCAGATAGAGCATGCAGTCGCCGATGCCCTTGATGACCGGCGTGTCGACCGCGCGCGTATCGGCCTTGTGGTCGACGTAGGCGCCGCCGTTCGCGACGGCCTGCCCGGCGACCCAGTCTGCCGGCTTCTGCACGCGGATCGCGAAGCCGCAGGCGCAGGGACCGTGGGCCCTGGCGAAGTCGGCGGCGAAGGAATCCGGATCTTCGTTGACGAGGAAATTCACGCCGCCCTGGCGATAGAGCGTGATCGGGCGGCTGCGGTGGCGCGCGACGGCGGTGAAGCCCATGCGCTTGAACAGCTCGTGCAGAAGACGGCCGTCGGCCGCGGCGAACTCGACGAATTCGAAACCGTCGATGCCCATGGGATTGTCGAACTGGGTGGGCTTCATGCCGAGATTGGGCTGGGCGCTCATGGCGGGCTCCTGCAGGCTTGCATCGGTGAGGCGGCCGTTATAGTTTCAACTGAAACCAATTGCAAGGGATACCGCCGCATGGCCGGCAACACGCCGCTGGAGCTGGAAAAGTTCCTGCCCTACCAGCTGTCGGTACTGTCCAACACGGTCAGCCAGGCGATCGCGCGCGAGTACGCCGACCGCTTCCAGCTCTCGATCACGCAATGGCGCGTCGTCGCCGTGCTCGGCCGTTACGACGGCCTGTCGGCGCGCGAAGTGGCCGAGCGCACGGCCATGGACAAGGTCGCCGTCAGCCGCGCCGTCGCCGAGCTCATGAAGGACGGCCGCGTGCGCCGCGCGACCGCCGACCACGACAAGCGCCAGTCGGTGCTGAGCCTGACGGCCAAGGGCCGCAAGGTCCACGCCGAAGTCGCGCCGCTCGCGCTCGAACACGAACGCCGCCTGCTCGCGCATCTGGATGCGGACGAACAGCACTGGCTGGGCCAGATCATCGACAAGCTGCTGAAGGCCGAACGGGCGCTGGCTTAGCGTCCCGACCCGACCGCCGCCGCGCTCGCCATTCCTGCCGTCGTCGGCGGCCGGAACCCGCGCTCCCGTCCGCAACGACGTTCGCCGGACAATGACGCCGACCGCCCCAGGTCCGCACGGAAAGGCGAGCCTCGCGAACGAGGCTCGCCCCGCCGCGATCACGGCGTCACGGGATAGCCGCTGTACAGACGGATGACGTCGGCCCAGTCCTGGAAATACATCGTCGTCCCGCTGCCGCCGGTCACGCTGCCTTTCGCGCGTACGCCGTCGCCCATCAGCGAAAACACCGGGCCGCCGCTGTCGCCGCCGCGCACCGCGGTCGAGCCGTTGATCTGCGTCGTCTTGATCACGCCGTAGATCGTGTAGCCGCAGTCGCCGTCGGAGTCCGGCGTACTGCACGAGACCGAGATGTTCTGGCTCGACCCCGTCTTCAGACCGCAGATGACGGTGCTGTAGTAGTAGCCGCTCGTGAATCCGGACTGGCACAGCAGTTCGTTGGCCGAGTGATACCCCCAGCCATAGACGTTCTTGTAGTCGTTGCCGTTGGGCTGAACGTTGTCGAACATGCGGTGATAGCCGCCCGCGTCGATCAGGATCAGATCGTAGGAGTAGTTCTCGCGCGTCACCGGGCCCATGTACTGGCCGTCGAAGCCCTGGTAGCCGACGTCCGGCGCGGTCGCGCAATGCGCGGCCGTCAGCACCCAGGTACGGTTGTACGCGCGGATGCCGAAGCCGGTCGTGCAGAGACCGCGCACCTGGCCGCTGCGGCGCGACTCCCAATAGCCGCCGGCATTCCAGGCCGGCGAATCGTTGGTGCGGCTCGCGAGTTCGATCGGCGCGTCGGCGATCGCGAGCGTGATCGGCACGCCGAGATCGAGACCGGCCAGTACCTGCTCCGCGGATGCGATACCGATCGCGCCCGCCTTCGCGCGTGCAGCGGCGCGCTCCTTCAGCGTCGCGCGCGGCATCAGCTCGACGTCGAGGCCGGCGCCGTCGTAACGCATGACGACGGCCTGGATCTCGCTGCCGCCGAGGACATGCGCCCTCTCGTCGATCTTCGCTGCCGCGGCTTCGAGCTCGGCGAGCGAATAGGCCGCGGGCTTGATCGCGACGGCGCCGACCTTGCGCGCCTGGCCGACGGCCTTGTACATGTCGAGACTCAGCGGGCCCTTCCAGTACAGCGTGACGCCATCGCCCTCGAACGCGACGCCGGCAAAGCCGGAGCCCGGCGATTGCAGGTGCGCTTCGTACAGCGCCGTCACGGCCGGCTGCAGCTGCTCCTGCCGCCGCATGGTCGCGACGATCGCCGGATCGACGTGATCGAGAAACGACCGGGGTTTTGCGGCGGTATCGGCCGGCTCTTCGGACGCGCGGACCGTGCCGCACGCGAGGATCGCCGCGGCCAGCGCGACGAGGCGAAACAGGTTCTGTTGCATGACAGTTCTCCGTGTTCGGTCGCGCAGGCGGTTGCGAGCCCGCCCCGCGCGACGATTCGTTCAGGGGTGAGAATCGGGAAAAAAACGACAGCGGCGAGCGGATCACTGCATAGGCGCTCCTTCATGCAATTCCTGCACGTCAATGACGAGACCAAAGAGACATGTCTCAATGTGTACATATCGTGTCTCAGCGACGCAGATGAACGTGAGTGCAGAAATCGCGATGTCGCGACGCCGGCGACAGGCTCGGCGGAATATCGCGACGGCCGGCGGGCACTTGGCGGCGTTTGTTGCGCCGCTTGCGCGAACGCCGGAAGCCGCGCGCAGCGGCGCCCTTCGGGAGCGCTCCGGGCACACCGGAATTCGCCGCGGAATACGGCAGTTCCGCCTGCGCCCGTCCGTCTTCCACAACAGGCGTACGACAAGCGAACTGTGACTTTTTCCCATTATTCCAACGTTGCGCAGGCGTCCGAGGTTCCGCCGGAAACGGCGTGTTCCGGCGGTGATAGGAAGCCGGCGATTCGTACGCTTGAACTCGGTGCGAGGTCCGCTCCCCACTCGCGTCAGAGGGAGGTTGGAAAATGCAATCCGATGAACGTTGCGCCAATCCGGCGCAAGCCCGTTGCTTCCACGCCACACATCCGGCCGCCTGGTCCGCGCTCATCGGCTTCGTCGCGATACTCGGCCTGACGGCCGGCCGGCCGGCCCACGCCGCACCGGACGAAGCCGGCACCGAAATGCAGACGCCGGCCTGCCCGGACGGCATCTGCCGCGGCCTCGGCCATTCGTTCTACCTGCCGGCCATCAACGGCTTCGATCCGCCGAGCACCGGCAACGAATTCTTCGTCGACGCCCGCCTCGGCAGCTGCGCCACGCTGTCGCCGCCCGACGGCTCCGCGACGCGGCAGTTCCAGAACGCCGAAAGCATGGAAGAGCTCACGCGCCGGACGAGCTCCAGCTTCGAACTCAGCGGCAGCTACACGACGGCGCGACTGACCGCCCGGGGCTCGGTGTCGGCGATGACCGGCGCGGACGTCGCGACCACCCAGCGCATGACCAGCACCCATATCGACATCACGACGCCGACGCGTACCGTCGATTTCAATCAGCGCGGCCGCGACTGCTTCTCGAAGGCCAACGTCGATCCTTCCGACGTGCAGCAGTTCGAGGCGCTGCCGCTGATCCGCGCCGAACGCGCCGGCCAGCAGAGCGAGTGGAATCCGTACGTGACCTACCTGCAGCGGCTCGGCTCGCACATCCAGGTGCGCCAGGTGCTCGGCAGCCGTTTCCAGCGCTGGGAGAGTTCGACGGCCAGCACGGCCGACATCCTGAACATACTCAAGGCCAAGGCCTGCGCCGGCATCGAGGGCAACAATCCGACCACCCTGGGCTGGAGCGTCGACGGCTGCGCGGCCTACTCGCGCGAACAGCGCGAACGCGCGTCGAAGACGCATTCGGAATGGCGCCAGATCGTCATGGGCGGAACGCCGCGCACGCGCGCCGCGCTCACGCAGGAAGTGACGAAGGAACGCGTCGACGCGTTCATCGCGAGCGGCGGACGCGGCGACCAGCCGATCCGCTACGGCTTCAAGCCGGTCTGGGAACTGTGGCTGCAGATCTACTCGCCGCTGTGCAAGGGCGACGGCTCGGACGACTGCAAGAACCTGCAGCGCGCGTACAACCTCAAGACGGCCTACGAAGGCCTGCTCGCGATCGGCTGCCCCGAACAGACCGGCCGCGACGGCCTCGTCTACCAGGCGATCGCGCCCGCCGGCGAGCCCAACGCGCTCGGCATCCAGGCCTACGGCTGCTTCGCCGAGCGCACCGGATGCCGCTCGAATCTCGACTGCCGCGCCGGCGGCGGCGGCCTGCAGTGCTACTGCTACGGCGCGAGCTGTCTCGACCAGGGCGAGGGCATCGCCGGCACCAACCTGCTCCGCACTCGCGTGCGCGGCTCGCAGGAGGGCAACTTCCGGAGCGGCGTCAACAATTCCTGCCGGGTCCGCGGCGGCATCGGCAGCACCTGTTCCTGCGACACGGGCTGGAGCAGCGGGCTGCCGCGGCGCGATCTGTTCGTGCAGCCGACGCAATAGCGTTGCGCGCGCCGCAGCGCGTCCCGTCGGACGCGCTGCGGCTTGGGTGCTCGCCGGCCCGCGCCGCTGCGTACCACCGGCGGCGCCGGCGCGGCATCGC
>NZ_JANFVR010000183.1 GCF_024609805.1 Tahibacter caeni
CAGCGCCGGCAACGGCGCCGCCGACTGCCGCACCGGCGGCATCCGCTGCGGCGGCGCCGAACGCGGCGAGCGTCGATCACGACACTGCCGCGATCCTGCGCACCGCGTTCGCGCGCGGCTGCGGCATCGACGTCAATCACATCGGCGAGTTCACGCCGCTCGCGCTCGAGACGCTCGGCCGCATCGTCGCGGCGATGACGTCGGGCACGATACGCCTGATGCACGGCCGCTCCTCGACCAAGCACGAGATGCGCGCGAACGTGACGATCATCGCGACCGACGGCAACAATCCGCTGAAGTTCGCGCCCGACGGTGCGGCCGCGCTGACGCAACTGCTCGGCCGCGGCTCGCCGGGCTTCATGCCGCCGCTGCGCGCGATCGAAGACGCGTTCGACGATCTGTCGGCGCATCAGGTCGGCCTGCTCGCCGGCTCGCGCGCAGCGATGTACGACGTCGCGAGCATGCTCGGCCCCGACCGCTTCCTCGCCCGCGCCGGCGAGAAGACCGGGCTGGAAACCGTCATGCCGGCCAAACACAAGGCGCGCCTCTGGGATCTCTACGAGAACGGCTATCAGGAGATGGTCGGCGAGGCGCGCGAGGAGTTCGAGAACCTGTTCCAGCGCGCGTTCGCGCGCGCGTACGAACAGGAGATCGATCGCATCAACACGGGGAACAGCCGGTGAATACCTACGTCGCTGGCAGCGGTATCCGCATCGAGTTCGCGACCTTGTCGGGCCAGGGCGGACGCGACTACAACGAGGACGCCTGCGGCTACTGGACCTCCGACGGCGGCGCCTGCTTCATCGTCTGCGACGGTGCCGGCGGCCACGGCGGCGGCGACGTCGCCTCTGAGACCGCCGTGCGCACCCTGCTGTCGGCCTATTCGACGGCGCCGGAGCTCAGCCGGCAGAACATCGAACGCATCATCACGCAGACCGACGTCGCGATCCGCTACGGCCAGCAGCTCGCCGGCGGCCTGCGCAAGATGAGCGCGACGGTCGCCGCGCTGTTCTTCGACGGCAACGCGCAGAAGGCGCAGTGGTCCAACCTCGGCGACACGCGCCTGTACCTGTTCCGCAAGCGGCACTGCCGCCAGCTGACCAAGGACCACAGCGTCGTGCAGACCTTCGTCGACGCCGGCGTCATCAACGAGAGCGAGATCCGCAACCATGCCAAGCGCAACCTGCTGTTCGCCGCGCTCGGCATGGGCGACGGCGTGCCGCCGGCCGCGCTCGAGACGGCCTTCGACATCGACGACGGCGACGCCTTCCTGATCTGTACCGACGGCTTCTGGGAAGTCGTGCTCGAAGCGGAGATGGTCGAATGCCTGACGCGCGCCGATTCGGCCGAGGAGTGGCTGCTGCAGATGGAACAGCTGATCCAGCTGCGCGGCACGCCGCTGCAGGACAACTACAGCGCGCTCGCGGTCTGGGTCGGCCGCCCGAACGAGATCACGATGCCGTGGCCGGATCAGGCGGCCGTCGCCGAGCTCGTCGAGGCGGGCTCCGGTTCCGCCTGAGCCGCCGCCGGGCGCACCGGTTCATCGCAACAGGCTTTGTCATCACCGCGTTTCGACCGACGGACAAGCTCCCCCGACTCGTCCGTCCACTTCCACTCACAGCGCCGCTACCACAATGACCGCCCATCGCTCGCCCATGCTCCTCTCGCCGCGCCTGCGTCCTGACTCCCGTCAGGTCGGACTGCTGCTCTGCCTGTCGCTGCTCGCCCTGCTCGGCGCCTGCTCGTCGGCGCCGAAGAAACGCAATCCGGTCACCGTCGAAGTCGTCGTGACGGCCGATGCCCGGCTCAATCCGGACATGAACCAGCGGCCGTCGCCGGCCGTCGTCACGGTGCTCAAGCTCAAGCGCGCGGCGCCGTTCCTCGACGCCGACTACTTCACCCTGGCCGACGAGACCAAGGGCAGCCTCGACGGCGTCGTCGTGCTGCGCGATCCGTTTCCGATCCAGCCCGGCGCGGCGGTGAAGAAGAGCTACACCTTCGACGCCGACGAGGACGCGATCGGCGTCATGGTCGGCTACCGCGACATGGAGAACAGCGTCTGGCGCGCGGCGCTCGACCTGCCGCCGCAGCGCAAGAAGTGGATCAAGCTGCCCGAGTTCCTCAAGAGCGGCAAGCCGACCGTCGAGTACAAGGTCACGCTCGAGGAACGCAAGGTCACCCTCGTCGGCCCGCCGCTGAAGAAGAAGTGACGCCATGCGAGCACGCCGCAGCGCCAGCCAGGGAAGGTGAGATGGACCCGTACAAGAAAGTCGTCTGGGCCGAGGGCATGTTCCTGCGCCCGCAGCACTTCCAGCAGCAGGAACGCTATCTCGAGTTCCACGCGCACCAGCGCAGCCTCGCGGCCGAGCCGTTCTTCTGGGGCTTCCGCGAGCTGCGCCTCGACGTGGCCGCGCTCGCGGTCGGCAAGCTCGCGATACAGAACGCGATCGGCCTGCTGCCCGACGGCACGTCGTTCGCGTTCCCGACGCAGAGCGCCGCGCCCGATCCGCTGCATTTCGGCGAAGGCGTGGTCAACCAGACCGTCTATCTCGCGCTGCCGCTGAAAAGACCGGGCACCGAGCACGTCGTGTTCGAGGACCATCCGGCCTCGCTCGCGCGCTACACGGTCAGCGACGCCGTCGTACGCGACGAGAACTCGATCGCCGGCGAGCCGGCCGACCTGCAGCTCGGCACGCCGCGCCTGCGCCTCGTGCTCGAGAAGGATCTCGCCGACGGCTGGCTCGGCATCGGCGTCGCGCGCGTCGTCGAGTGCCGCAGCGACCGCCAGCTGCTGCTCGACAGCGAATACATCCCGCCGGTGGTCTGCTGCTCCGCGTTCGCCTACCTGCTGTCGCTGCTCAACGAACTGCACGGCCTCGTGAACCAGCGCGCCGACGTGCTGGCCGACCGCCTGAGCCAGCCCGGCCGCGGCGGCGTGTCGGAAGTCGGCGAGTTCCTGCTGCTGCAGATGCTCAACCGCTACCAGCCGCTGCTCGCGCATCTGATCAATCCGTCGGTGCTGCATCCGGAACGCTTCTACGCCGCGCTCGTGCAGATCGCCGGCGAGCTCGCGACGTTCATGGAGGCCTCGCGCCGGCCGACGAGCTGGCCGCACTACGATCACGACGATCTGTACGGCTGCATCATGCCGCTGATGTTCCTGCTGCGCCGCGGCCTGTCGACCGTGCTCGAGCAGAACGCCGTGCAGATCGACCTGCAGATCCGCAACTACGGCGTGCGCGTCGGCCACGTCAACGACACCGAGCTGCTGCGCAACGCCCAGTTCATCCTTGCCGTGCACGCGAGCACGCCGCCGGAGACGCTGCGCACGCACTTCCCGACGCAGGTCAAGATCGGTCCGGCCGACAAGATCCGCGATCTCGTGAATCTGCACCTGCCCGGTGTCGGCCTGCGCCTGCTGCCGGTCGCACCGCGCCAGATTCCGTATCACGCGGGCTATCACTATTTCGAGATGGACACTTCGGTCGATCTGTGGAAGCAGCTGCAGAACACCGGCACCCTGGCCCTGCACGTGGCCGGCGAATTTCCCGACCTGGAACTCGAATGCTGGGCCGTGCGCCGCTGAGCGGCGTCCTCGGCACGACACGGCACGCTCGCCCCGGGCCGCGCTGAATTCCGGCGGGTACTGACCCCTGACAGAACCGACCATGTCCAACCCTTCGTTCAACGCCGGCAACAACCGCACCTTCGTGATGCCGAGCCCGGGCGGCGCCGCAGCGCCGCTGTCGGCGGCGTCGCAGCCCGTCTGGCAGTCGCACGAGCCGGAGATCCCGTCCGGCAATTCGCCGCTGATCGCGCTGGCCAATCCGATCCTCAATCTCGTCTATCAGATCCGCACGCTCGTGCACAACGCGGATCCGGAGCGCCTGAAGAACTACCTCGCCGACGAGATCCGCCGCTTCGACGCGACGGCGAAGGCGCAGGGCATTCCGCCCGAGCACATCGTCGCGGCGCGCTACTGCCTGTGCACCGTGCTCGACGAAGCCGCGGCGCAGACGCCCTGGGGCAGCTCGGGCGCCTGGTCCAAGAATTCGCTGCTCGTGACCTTCCACAACGAGACCTGGGGCGGCGAGAAATTCTTCCAGCTGCTGGCCAAGCTCGCGCAGACGCCGGCGCAGTACATAGACGTGCTGGAGCTGATGTACTACTGCATCGCGCTCGGTTTCGAGGGGCGCTACCGCATCGTCTCCAACGGCCAGAGCCAGCTCGAGAATCTCAAGCGCCGCCTCGCCGACATCATCAAGACCGCGCGCGGCGTGCCCGACCGCGCGCTGTCCATCCACTGGCAGGGGCACGCGGCCGAGCTGCCGCGGATCTGGGGCATGATTCCGGTCTGGGTCTCGGCCATCGTCGCGGTCGTGCTCGGCGTCGGCTTCTACATGCTGCTCGCGTTCTGGCTCGCGGCGCGCTCGGACAAGACTTTCGTCGCGATCAGCGCGCTGAAGCTGCCGGCGCCGCCGGCGGTCGTGCGCGACGCGCCGCCGCCGCTGCGCTTCTCGAAGTTCCTCGAGAAGGAAATCCGCGAAGGACTCGTGTCGGTCAAGGAGAACGCCGAGCAGAGCACCGTGACGATACGCGGCGACGGCCTGTTCGAATCCGGCAGCGCGACGATGCGGCCGCAGTACCGCGACATCGTCGACCGCATTGCCGCGGCCATCGGCGAAGTGCGCGGCCGCGTGCTCGTCAGCGGCCATACCGACGACCGGCCGATACGCAGCGTGCGCTTCCCGTCGAACTGGGAGCTGTCGCAGGAACGCGCGCGCGCCGTCGCCGCGCAGCTCGACGCGACCGTGCGCACGCCGGGCCGCATCACCACCGAGGGTCGCGGCGAAGCCGATCCGATCGCCGACAACGCGACGCCGGCCGGCCGCGCGCAGAACCGCCGCGTCGAGATCACGGTGTTCGCCTCTCCGGCGGAGCTCACCAAGGAGGTTCGCTAGTGCTGCGCCGTCTGTTGTCGCTGATCTTCAACCGCTACGTATTCATCGCGCTGGGCCTGCTCGCGCTGGCCCTGGCGATCTGGTTCCTCGGCCCGCTGTTCGCGTTCGCGAACTACCGGCCGCTCGAACCGGTCGTCGTACGCGTCTGGATCATCGTCGCCATCTTCGCGCTCGTCCTGCTGCGCCTGCTCGTGCGCCTGTGGCGCAAACAGCGCATGAACGCGCGGCTCATCGACGCAGTCATGGGCCTGCGCGAAGCCAAGCCGGCCGCGCCGGACGATCCGTCGCGCGCGGCCATCGACGAGCTGCGCGGCAACTTCGAGCGCGCGCTGACCCAACTCAAGAAAACGCGCTTCGGCGGCAAGAAGGAAACCGGCCTGTTCGCCCAGTTCGGCCAGAAATACCTGTACCAGATTCCGTGGTACGTGTTCATCGGCGCGCCGGGCTCGGGCAAGACGACCGCGCTGCTCAACAGCGGCCTGCGCTTCCCGCTGGCCGAGGAAATGGGCAAGGAAAGCATCCGCGGCGTCGGCGGCACGCGCAGCTGCGACTGGTGGTTCGCCGACGAGACGGTGCTGCTCGACACGGCCGGCCGCTATACGACGCAGGAGAGCGACGCCGCGGCCGACAAGGCCGAATGGGAAGGCTTCCTGAAGCTGCTCAAGCGGTTTCGTCCGCGCCAGCCGCTGAACGGCGCGATCCTGACGATCTCGGTCGCCGACCTGCTGACGTCCAACGAGGACGAGCGCGTGCGCCATGCCGCGCGCATACGCGCGCGTCTGAACGAGCTGACCGAGAACCTCAGCATCGCGTTCCCGATCTACGTGCTCGTCAGCAAGGTCGACCTGCTCGGCGGCTTCAACGAGTACTTCGCGAACCTCAGCAAGGAAGAGCGCGCGCAGGTCTGGGGCTTCACCCTGCCGCTGCAGCTAGCCGATTCGACGAGCCGCGAGCAGCTCGGCAAGCAGATGGAACAGGAGATGGACGCGCTCGCGCGGCGCCTGTTCGACAAGCTGCCCGAGCTCATGCTGGCCGAGAACGACACGGCGCGGCGCGCGCGCGCCTACACCCTGCCGCAGCATTTCGCGAACCTGACGCCGCTGGTGCGCCAGCTGCTGCAGAACGTGTTCGCCGACTCGAAGTTCGCGCCGACCGCGATGCTGCGCGGCGTCTACTTCACGAGCGGCACGCAGGAAGGCACGCCGTTCGACCGCCTGCTCGGCAGCCTCAACCGCAGCCTCGGCTTCGACGGCCGCGTCTCGCTGCAGCAGACACCCAAGAGCGGCAAGAGCTTCTTCCTGCAGGACCTGCTGCACAAGGTCATCTTCCCCGAAGCGCATCTGGCCGGCCGCAACCGCCGCGCCGAGCGGCGCGAGCGCTGGCTCAGCATCGCCGGCCACCTGGGCGTGATCGTGTTGCTGACCGCCGCCGTGCTCGGCTGGGCCGTGAGCTACAAGCGCAACACCGGCTACATCGACTTCGTCGATTCCAAGACCGCGCTCGTCGATGGCCATCTCAAGAGCATGCAGAAGGGCGAAGGCGGCACCCTGATCGAGCTGCTGCCGGGCCTGAACGCGCTCGCCCGGCTCGCCGACGGTCCGAACTTCACGGTCGGCGACCCGCCGCTGAACCTGACCTACGGCCTGTACCAGGGCCGCAAGCTCGACGCCGCCGCGCAGGATTCCTACCGCAAGGCCATCGAGCGCGCACTGCTGCCGCGCATCGTGCGCCGGCTCGAGGAGCTGCTGCGCACGACCCCCGAAGACAACCTCGAGCTGACCTACGAGACGCTCAAGGTCTATCTGATGCTCAGCGAGCCCAAGCACTACGACGCGGCGACCGTCGAGGCGTTCCTGCGCCTGGACTGGGAACGCAGCCTGCCGCCCTCGGCGACGCAGGAGCAGCGCGAGCAGCTGTTCGTGCATCTGTCGCGGCTGCTCAATGCCGATTCGGTCGCCTCGCCGTTCCCGATCGACGCGGAGCTCGTGCGGCAGAAACGCGAGCAGCTCGCGCGCTATTCGCTGGCCCAGCGCGCCTACAGCCGCCTGAAGAACCGCCTCAACAACGGCTCCCTGAGCGACTTCACGATCGCCGAAGCCGGCGGGCCGCAGGCCACGCTCGTGTTCCGCCGCGCGAGCGGGCAGCCGCTGACCAAGGGCATACCCGGGCTGTTCACCTACCACGGCTATCACAACGTGTTCCTGCCCGAAGCCGAGTCGGTGCTCGGCCTGCTCGAGAATGAGGAAGCCTGGGTGCTCGACCGCGTCGCCCAGCGTCCGCAGCAGCAGCTCGAAGGCCTGACCGAAGGCGCGCTGCAGCGCGACCTCAAGCGCCTGTACCTGCACGAGTACGTCGGCCTCTGGGAGGCCTATATCGGCGACGTACGCCTGATCGACAGCAACTCCATGTCGCAGAGCATCGAGACCGCGCGCATCCTGTCCGCGCCGGATTCTCCGGTCGCGCAGTTCCTGCGTGCAGTCGCGCGCGAGACCACGCTGATCAAGCCCGACAACACGAACGACCAGTCCCTGCTGACCCAGGCCAAGCGTCAGGTCAACACGGCCGCCGACGACCTGCGCCGCACCCTGGGCCCGTCGATGGTGCCGGCCGCCGCGCGCAAGGAAGAACGTCTCGAACGCATCGTCGACGACCGCTTCGAGCCGATACGCCGGCTCGTCGGCGCGAACGGCGGCACGTCGCAGATCGACAACGTCATGAAGCTGTTCAACGAGCTGTACATGAACATGTCGGGCACGCAGGCCGCGCTCGCGACGCGAACGACCCTGACCGTGCCGTCGACGGAAGTGCTGACGCGCGTGCGCGCCGAGGCCGCGCAACTGCCGATGCCGCTGCGCGGCATGCTCGAGAACCTCGCCGACAGCAGCAGCCGCCAGACCGACGGCAGCATACGCAGCACGCTCGGCGGCGAGCTCGACAGCTCGCTCGGCGAATTCTGCCGCCGCGCGATCCAGGGCCGTTATCCGTTCGAGCGCTCGGCCACGCAGGAAGTCACGCTCGCGGACTTCTCGCGCATGTTCGGCCAGGGCGGCCTCATGGACCAGTTCTTCCAGACGCGGCTCGCGCCGATGGCCGACGTGTCCGGATCGACCTGGGTACTGCGCCAGCCCGGCGGCGCGCAGGTGCCGCTGGCCTCGTTCCAGAAGGCCGCGCGCATACGCGACGTGTTCTTCCCGTCCGGCGGCAAGGCCATGGATCTGTCGTTCGAGTTCAAGGTGCTCGAGATGGACGCGACCATCGAGCAGATGACGCTCGACGTCGACGGACAGGTGTTCCGCTACGCCCACGGTCCGCAGGTGCCGCAGCGCGCGACCTGGCCCGGCCCGCGCGCGACGAACCAGGTGCGCATCGTCACGGCCAGTGCGAAGGACGGCGAGAAGTACCTCGTCAAGAGCGGGCCCTGGGCGCTGTTCCGCCTGTTCGACGAAGGCGAGATCCGCCCGGGCGCTGGCCCCGAGCGCTTCGTCGCGGCGCTGCTGATCCACGGCAAGCGCATCGTGCTCGAAGTCACCGCAAGCAGCGTGCAGAACCCGTTCCGGCTGCGCGAGCTCGTCAGCTTCTCGTGTCCGGGCCGCATCTGATGAGCGGGCACGCGCTCGTCGGCGAATTCGGCTTCTACGGCAAGGTTCCGGCGCTCGGCGACTTCGTCTCGCGCAGCCTGCCGCGCGAGCAGATCGGCGTGGTCGACGAATGGATGCGGTCAGGCCTGTTCGCGCTGCGCTCGATTTCCGAGCAGTGGCTCGACAGCTATCTCGTCTCGCCGGTCTGGCAGTTCGTGCTGCCGGCCGGCGTCTGGTCGCCGGCGCCGCTCTGCGGGCTGCTGATGCCGAGCGTCGATCGCGTCGGCCGCTATTTCCCGTTCTTCACCTGCGCGTCGCTCTCAGCCGCGGCCAACGGCGACGCCGGCACGCTCTGGCGGCGCCTGTCGCGCATCGCCATGGACCTGCCGCGCGTGCTGCACGAACAGCTCGACGCCGAAGCCTCGCTGCAGCTGCTGCAGGACGCTGCCGTCAACACGGCCGAAGACTGGCGCGGCATCGTCAGCCTGAACGAGTTCAACCCGAACGGCAACCGCTCGATCTGGTGGTCCGAACGCACGCACTACATGCCGCTGCGCGAATACCAGCACCGCGGCAAGCCCGACACGGATCTGTTTCTGCGCCTGTTCGGACATTGAACGCGACGACGTCGCCGCGCCTGCGGCGGTGGGCGCAAGCGAGCCGCAACACCGAGACGGCGAGCGCGCCCTCGAACCGCTGATCGAGATGCCGGCAACGTGACGTTGCGGTTCGCCTGCGCTCGCCGCAACGGCCGCTCAGCGAATCCGCCGCAGCTCCTGCTCGACGTCGGCGAGCAGCGGCTCGACGGCTTCCTCGGCCTTTTCGCGCGCGTTGAGCGCCGTGAAGTCCACCGGCTGCGGCCTCGCGCGGAACAGCAGCTCGCCGTCGCTGACGCGATAGGCGCTGAGGCTGACTTCGGCGCTGTAGAGCGTGGACGCGTTGCCGTAGTAGGCGACTTCGGTCGTACCGATCGGGTTCGCGTCGAGATAGAACACCGCGTCGGCCTTGCGCGCATAGGCCTGCGGCTCCGAGTCGCGCGAGCGGCCGTTGCTCTGGATCACGCGGAAACCCTGCTCGCGCGCGAACGCGCCGAGCGCGTCGCGGGCCGGCGAAGCGATCACGCTGTCGCCGCTGATGACGATCGCGACGGTCGGCGCGCGCCGCGCCGGCGTC
>NZ_JANFVR010000184.1 GCF_024609805.1 Tahibacter caeni
CGCCGGCGGAGCTCGCGGCCGGCCAGCCGGCGCGCCTGCGCTTCGCCCTGGTCGATGCTTCCGGCGCGCGGCGCGAAAGCACCGACCTGCGTGCGCTGGCGCTGCTCGCCCCCGGCATCTGGCAGCAGCGCAGCGTGCCGGCCGCCCGCGGCGACGGCAACTACGAACTCGCTTTTACCCCGCCGCAACCCGGCATGTACTACGTCTGGATCGAGTCCGAAGCCCTCGGCCTGGCGCACCGGAACCGGCAATTCCTGATCTACGAAGCCAAGTAGCCCAACCCGGGAGCACAGCCATGTCGAATACAGCAGGAAACGGCGGCAGCAATCCGTTGATGCAGGCCGCGGCAACGCCGGTGACGCCGAAGTACGTCTACGACCCGGCAAGCGGCAGCTACCGGCTGCAGGCCTTCACCACGCCCGGCTGCAACAACGATTTTCCGGACGATCCGGCGGCCTACGCCCGCCTCGCCGCGCTGTGGAGCCAGAACGTCGACGGCTTCACCCGGCAGGCGATCACCGGCAATCCGTGGAACTCGCTGTATTCGGCCGCGCAGACCGCCTACTACGACCCGCTGTCCACCCCCATTCCCAAGGGCAGCGGCGCGGTCGACGTGGCGTGGATCGCGTTCCCGAACCGCCTGATCCAGTACCTGGGCCAGAACCAGGTGCCGCCGAATCCGTACAACCTTCCGCAAAGTGCACTCTTTGCCCTGGCTGACTCCGGCGAACTGTCGCGCTATCCGATTCCGGAAGTGCGCTGTCCGCAGCCGGACTGGAGCGGCCAGCTGCAGCCGTTCGGCCCCTACGGCCCGCGCGGCTGGCTCGACGAATACTGCGAGTTCTCGGTCGTGCGCAACGCGCAGAACAAGATCACGCGCATCGACTTCACCTGCGAAAACCCCGAATACTTCCAGACGCTGTGGCGCATCAGTCCCGAGCGCGTCTGCGCCGTGTACGAGCAGGCGCTCAACACCGGCGCGCCGCAGGACCAGTGGATCACCGTCGGCGTCGCCGACCTGCAGCTGGTCGACCCGGCCAGCGGACAGCCCGTGATCGACCCGGAAACCAACCGTCCGGCCTACAACCCGCTCAACCGCTTCAACACGACGACCTTCTGCGTGCGCAGCGGCACGCCGGCGCAGCGCAGCGGCGGCGCGATGCATCTCACCGCCACGCCGAACACCCTGCAGACCGAACTCGGCCTCGGCGCCGGCGCGACCGTGCAGCGCAGCGCGGGCAACACCGATCCGCAGGCGCTGATCTGCTGCGGCCAGTACGGCCAGAACTTCCGCAACAGCGATCCGCACATCGGCCAGAGCATCAATCTCGCCGTCGGCGCGGGCACGAACATCTCGCTGGCCGATCCGCCGGGCCTGTACATCCAGATGCCGAGCTTCGCGCAGTACCAGCTGCCCGCCGATCCCAAACTGCCGCCCGGCGCGAGCGCGGCCGACTGCTGGCACATCATCCGCGGCTTCGAGCACGTCACCGACGAAATCACGGGCGCGCGCTTCCCGGGCTCCTTCATCCTGCATGCGGCCTTCCAGATTCCGCAGGACTGGATCGACGCCGGCGTGAGCTTCACCGTCGGCGACATCACGATCGCCGGCGCGCCGATCGAGTACGGCTCGCAAGTACAGGCGACCTTGGAGATCGCCCTGTTCGGCCGGCCCATCGTGCCGCCGCCGCAGCCTGCGCCGGCGCTGCCCTGCGTCACTTCGCCCTCGGTCGTCACCGAGGCGCAACCACTGCAGATCCTGTTCCAGAACGTCTGGGACGCCTACTACGGCACCACGGTCAACACGCCGTCGGGCGTGACCATGTCGCTGGCCAGCAACTCCAGCATCATTCCGCCGACCCTGTATCCCGGCGAGAAGAACGTCGCGCTCGCACTGACCTATGCCGCGCCGACCGGCGAAAAACCCTTGCCCCCCGAGCAGTGGCCCACGGTGTATTTCACGAACGCCGACGGCAGCATCGACGGCAAGGTCAGCACGAAAGTGACCGGCTTCACCGGGACCGTCACCTACGCCGTGCCCGGCAACACCTACCCGAGCGCCAGCCAGCTGCTGAACCTGTCGGTCAGCGTCGCGGCCACGGCGGCGGCCGGCGTGCGCGGCGTCGTCATCGTGCCGGCCGGCCAGTCGTTCTCCGCCTCACTCACCCCGGCGCCGGCCTTCCTGGTCGTGGCGTCCTCCAGCACTGCGGCCTGAGGAGACCATCATGAACTCGTCCATCAAGGCATTCGGCCTCAGCCTGCTGGCCGCGGCGATCGCGCTGGCCGCCTGCAATCGCGAAGCGCGCCGCACCGACGACGGCACGGCGACTGCGGAAAAAGCCGCACCCGCAACGCCCGCGACACCGGCGACTCCGGCCACGCCGGCGGCAACGGCCGCGCGGGGCTCGACCAGCAACTGCCTCGCTCCGCCGTTCCTCGTCTCGTCCACGCCGGGTCAATACGGCTATACCGTGCCGAAGGACTTCGCGCTCACGCGCCAGGCCGATGCGAACTGCTTCGCCTGGCAGCAGTTCCTTGCGCTGAACTGGATCGCTTCCACGAGCCAGCGCGGCCAGCCCGACACCACGGTGCCGGCGAGCCGGTTCGGCGCGGCCAACGACGAACGCGCGACGGTCTGGGAGACCTACAAGGAATCCGACGAGGTGTTCCTCGCCAACGCGCAGGACCCCGGCCCCTGGAACGGCGGCTACGGCGGCACGCCGAGCGTCAAGGTGCTCGGCGGCATGCAATCGGAGATCGCTCCGGAACCGACGCTCGATCTCAGCGCGATCGGCCAGGCCTCGCAGGGCAGTCCGTGGCTCACGGCGCAGAGCGGCATCCTCACGCTGTACGAGCGCCGCATGAACGAGGACGAATACAACTACATCGTGCAGAACAAGCTGTACAACGCGAACGTGCAGCAGACCTTCGTGGTCTCGCCGGGCATCAACCTGCCCGACGGCACGAGCGCGAGCGCGGCCTACGGCAACACCGGCTCGATCGAGACCAAGGCCGCCTGGCTCGAACTGCCCAACGCGGCCGACTGGCCGCACTACAAGATTTCCAAGGCCGTCGTGACCTATCCGGGCCAGAAGCCCAAGACCGTCGTCGTCGGCCTCGTCGGCCTGCACATCATCCACAAGACCGCGCTGGGCCAGCAGTTCATCTGGGCCACGTTCGAACACAAGCGCAACGTGCCGAGCCAGACCCAGGTCGCCAACGGCACCCTGACGCCGCCGTACACCTACTACAACCCGAGCTGCGATCCGGCCACCGACCACTACCAGTGCACGGTCAACGCGAATCCGTCGACCTACGGCGGCGGCAAGAATCCGTACGACGCTCCCATACAAGCGGTCCGCGTGACCGACATTCCGACGCGTCCGAACAACGACGTGGTCGGTCTGAACCAGTACGTCTGGTCGCAGGTGATCGCGCCGCAAAATCCCAATTCGGTGTTCCTGAACTACGAGCTCGTCAACACCCTGTGGTCGAACCAGAACACGCCGATCGCCGCGGGCTCGCGCACGCCGCTGCCGACGCCGCAGCTCTCGCCGGGGCCCAGCCAGGAACCGGTCGCGAACACCACGATGGAAACCTACGTGCAGAGCCTGACCTGCCTGGACTGCCATGCCTCGGCCGCGATCGCGACGATCAAGCCGGCCACGAAGACCACGATCTTCGATCCGGCCACGGCGGGCACGCCGGCCACGGCGAAGAATCCGTATGCGGCCGACTACTCGTTCCTGATCAACAACGCGCAGCAGCCCAAGGGCGGCAAGCCGCAAGCGCACCAGGGCAATCACTGAGGAGCCGCGACGTGAGCACACCCGTACCGTCTTGGATCACCGCGTCGTGGGAACGCCTCTGGGTCATCAACAACAACCAGGGGCCGCCGGAAAACACCGTCAACGTGCGCAACATCCAGACGCCGACCTTGTTCGGCGACTGCCGCATTCCGAAGGATCGACCCGCGTTTCCGAACGCACATTCGCTGGCCGATCTGAGCAATGCGGAACTGACGACCCTGTATCCGCAGGAAGGCTTCGCCGGCTATACGACGACCGAAGGCTACATCATCACCTGGCACCACGAGATCGACTACCAGCCGCCCGACGGATCGATCGACATAGGCCGCTTCGAGATTCTCGGCGGCCGCAACGTGCTCGAGCACGGCGTGCAGGCCAGCTATCTCGAACACTGGTGGCGCCTGGAAGATGCCGGCGGCTATTTCCTCGGCATCAAGGTCATGCGCAACCAGGGGCACGGCCAGCAGCGCGTGCATGAAATCCTGTCGGTCGCCGGCGACCACTTCATCTATGCGCGCAACCGTCCGTTCGACCTGCCGATGGCGAACAACCTGGCCGACCTGATCAAGAAGGAAAAGTACACGCGCAAGCAGATCCTCGCGGTGCTCGACTGCGAGGTGTCGCACGGCTTCGTGCTCGGCGGCCGCCAGCCCTGGGAAGTACAGTTTTCCACCTTGCCGTTCAAGGAAAACCAGCCGCTGGAATTCGCGCAGCGCATCCAGGTCGATCCGCGTACCGGGCAATTGACGGAGCGCAAGCTCGCGCCGGACCTGATCTGGTCGGTGCCGGTCAACACGCTCGGCATCGAAGACCTGCTCGTGCTGTTCCCGCCGGCCTGAGCTTCGCTCAGCCGGCACGACACGGCCGCCGTGGGGCGGCGGCCTTTCCATCATTGTCCTTGGGGAATCCGACATGACACTGCTGCTTGCCGCGCTGCTGGCCACCGCAGCCACGCAGACCACGCCGGCGACGTTACCGGCGACGCGCTGCCAGATCCAGAACAACACCACCGGCAACACGCTGCCGCCCGGCGCGCACGACGACGCCCTGTTCAAGCTGCTCAGCGCGCAGCCGCGCTGTCCGGAGAACGCGCTGCAGTTCCGCAACCTCGTGCTCGCGAACAAGATGAGTTCGCGCCCGTCCATGGTCGCCAACCGCGGCTACCACAACCCGCTGCCGCAGGGCAGCTTCAGCTTCTTCGAATCCATCGACGGCAGCTACGGCGGCCAGAAGCTCGTGCCCGGCGACTGGTTCTACGGCCACTTCACCGCGGCCTCGATCGACAACGTCGCGCTGACCAGCATCCTGTCGCCGCAACAGGCCGCGACACCGGACAACCTGCTGCTCGAAACGCTGGTCTGGGATCCGCGCAAGCAGATGTACAACTTTTACGAAATCCGCGGCACCGGCCAGGGCGGCCAATGGTTCTACCGCGGCGACTCCGCCGACATCCAGGCCGACATCGCGAATCTCTGGCGCGGCTACGATCCGTCGCAACCGATCTTCATGGGCCCGCCCGACAGCACCGGCAAGGCCACACTGCCGCGGCTGCGCTGCTCCGGCTGCCACATGAACGGCGGCCCGATCATGAAGGAACTTGCATTCCCGCACGACTCCTGGTGGCGCCCCGAACGCCCGCTGCCGCTCGGCGCCATGCGCATCGCGCCGGAATACGTGACGATTCTCGACAACCTCGTCAGCTCCGAAACGTTCTCCGGCTGGATCAAGGCCGGCAACGAAAAGCTCGCGTCATCGCCGGCCTACATGAAGCAGCGCAGCGCGCTGTCGCTGCAGGAACAGCTGCGGCCGGTCTTCTGCGAACAGGAAGTCAACCTCGGTTCCGACTTGCTGGCATTCGAAGGCCCGGCCACCACGATCAAGGCCCCGATCGGCGCCTTCGTCGACCAGCGCCTGGCCGGGGACATCCAGTACATCGAAATCGACAAGGCGCTGTATACGAATTCACTGAACCTGTTCCAGGCCCAGTTCTTCGACTACCAGAGCGGCAGCTTCCAGAACGCGGTGCAGCCCATCAACCAGATCGACGCCGACCACGCCTTCGAGACACCGGTGAAATCCCACACCGACATGCTGCTGGCGCAGAAGATGGTCGCCTCGGGCCTCATCGACGAGAAGTTCCTCTACGACGTCCTCGCGATCGATCCCACGCGGCCCATGTTCTCGCCCCAGCGCTGCGGCCTGCTGCAACTCGTCCCCGGCGGCGGCCCCACGCCGAACTGGCGCACCCAGTTCACCCAGGCCCTGACCAACGCCGGCACCCCGGCGGCCAAGGCACTGCTGGCCAACATGAACGACCCCGCCCGCACCCCCGAGTGGCACCGCAACCAGGTCAAGCAGATCCTCACGCGCGTGCAGTCCCTGGCCCAGGTACAACTCTCGGTCAACGGCTTCGTCCGCCTCCTCGCCGGCCGCCGCATTGCCGTCTACCAGGCGCAAATCTCGCAGCACCCCCAAGGCCAGATCTTCGAACCCGGCTTCCGCCTGATCTTCCCCACCATGCAGCTGTTCCAGAAGAACCAGCAGCAGATCGCCTATGGCGGCGTGCCCGATCAGTACTGGCTCAATCCGGTCACCGGCGCAGTCGAACTGGTCCAATAATCCCGGACTCGTCCACCAGCGGCCCTCCCCGTCAACGCCGGATAAACCCTCCCCTTCAAGGGGAGGGTATGGGTGGGGATGGGTTTCCGCCTCACCCCCACCAATAACCCACACCCGTCGGCCCCCAGCGTGAAGACTCCGCGACTCACCAACCTCCGCCACATCGCCGCCGCCATCACCTTCGCCGCGACGACCGCTGCCATCGCCATCACCACCACACCAGCCAGCGCCGCTGAAACATCACCCGAAGCGGCACCATCCGCTGACACGCCAACGCCCAGCACCGACAAACCCCGCGACGGCGCCGCCATCTACCTGGCCGACCTCCCCCTCGTCGACCAGAACGGCAAACCCGTAGACCTCTACAACGACATCATCGCCGGCCGCCGCATCGTGCTGCACAGCTTCTTCGCCCGCTGCGAAGGGAGTTGTCCCGTGATGATGACGACGCTCCAGGCACTGCAGAAACAGCTCGGGTCACGGCTGGGTAAAGACGTCCACATCGTGTCCATCACCGTCGATCCGGACCACGATACGCCGCAGGTACTGGCTGACTACGCGCGGCGCGTCCAGGCCAAGCCCGGCTGGCACTTCCTCAGTGGCAGCAGCGCTCAGGTGACCACCGCACTGCGGCGCATCGGGCAATACACCGATGCGCCGGAGAACCATATGAACCTGATCATCGTCGGCAACGACACCAATGGGGATTGGCGGAAGGTGCATGGGCTGGCGGGGGTGAAGCAGGTGGTGACGGAAATACTGGAGGCGGTGGGGAGGGAGGGCTGACGGGACGACGTCGAGCCTGTGTCCTGTCCAAGGAGTCGACGCGCTTGCTTCCCGAACTCCACTGGTGAGAGGTACACCCGTCTGGCGACACAGGAGATCTATTCAGGAAGTGAGCCTGACCCGAATGGCAGACAAGGGGAAAGATTAATGGCTATCAGAGCATTGTGGCGCGCCCTGGTGGGGTTGGCGCTAATCGCCGTGTGCGCGTTTTCACGGGGAGCGTCCCCTCCTGCTGCGGAAAGCGGTCCTCCCGAAATTGCAGGCTTGCGTTTAGGGATGAAGCTCGCCGATGCGATGAGCATCGTCAAACGTCGCATGCCAAAAGCAACTATCAATGCGTCCGAGGGCTACCGCACTGGAGACCCTGGTCTGGACTCGCTGGGTCCACAGTCGTTTACCGCACAAACTGGCGTCAGCACGAGGTGCTACTACGGCCCTAACGAGCAAGACTGCCCACTGGATGGAGTGAGATGGATTGCGGAGGACTTCATAACCGCGGATACACCCGGCGCCCGCGGTGAGGAAACTCTAACGGCGATCTGGCGAAAGCAGCGCTTCGCTCCTGCTGATAGGCCATCAGTAGAGGCGACAGCTATCGCATTGATGACCAAATACGGCGAGCCTCAGCTAATACGCGGCGAGCAGGGAAAATCAGTCACGATGTCCTGGGCGCGAGGAGAGGACGGGGAAGCAATAGGTAAGGGGAATCCACTTCTTGACGCGTGCGTCGGCAGCGGTTTCGATGCTGATTCTTCGGCCTCTATCCAGAGGTTTCGGCGTGGTTGTGGGCTTACCATTCAAGCGAAAATTATTTTTTACGTCGTCGACACGAAATTTGTCGAAGTTCTCCATGTCGCGATGGCAGATCAAGATCACTGGATGACTGTTAACGAACAGCTCAAGAAACGTTTGGACGGCATACGCCGAGACAAGCAAGCTGAAGCGCTCAAGAAGGCGAATTCCAAGCCGGTGGATTTGTGATGAAGGTTCCAGCCATTGCGCTGTGGATATTGCTGTTACACGCTCTCCAGGCCCTGGGCGCAGCAGAGAGTCCTGGCCTTGGGTCTGGAGAGCGTTTGCTGTCTTATCCCGATGCATTGCAAATGGAAATGCTTGCTGACCGCCTGCTAGGCCGGCAACCTCCCATGGACAAATGGGCAGAGCAAGTAGTTGCCCGCCAAGCAACCAGTGAATTCACCGATAGAGAGTCGCTTCTATCTGCGGCACGTAAGCCTTTCGAAGCAATGTTTGCAGATACCGCCGACATTGGTTCGTTGCTTATTAGGGTGCGAAGTCAATTCAGCCAGTACGATGCCGACAGCAAAGGTTACTACCTGAGCGCGTTCATGCCCGGGACCATACTGAAATTCAGTAGTGGCAAGTACCCGGGCAACCGCGTTGAATTGCGACTGGTCAATCTGTCCAAAGTCCAGCTCTGGTCACTTGAGCCGAGCTTGGCCGAAGCTGTGCTCAAAAAGCACCCGAACCGTGAAGTGCTTGTCGATGTAACAGTCCAGATCGTTGGAGTACGAATGAGCAGCAGCGGGCCCCAGCTGGAAGGCAAGGTCCGCGCTTACGCTATCTACGCAAATGAAATGCAAATCGCCGCGGTGCAGCTTACGGACTAGGACGCCGGAGTTCCAATACTCGAAAGAAGCAACTCGATCTGATCGAGCATGGATGAATCGATCAGCAGGTCGAAGAATGCGTGGGCATCGATCGAGCGAAGACCGCGCCGTAACGCGTGCCGTTGTCGCACGCGAACGCTGCGCATAGGATGCATACGAGCCGGCGCCTTTGCTTTTTGGTGTTGTCTGGTAACTCCACCTTCGCATCGCGAGCCGGCTTTTCTTTTCGGATCAGAGGGTCGGCGCTAAGTCAGTGCCACTCGGGTCAGGTTCCCTTCGGGAGTCCGCTGAATCCCGTCTCAGTACGGCGGAACCAAAGACCGAACAGGGTACGAAGGGGGCAGGTCCACCCACGCGAGGCGCAGGCCATACTGGAAGTAACCGGACCCCTCAATCACGCCTTACGCGCTCAATCGAGAAATTTCCAGGTGTCCGCGCCATCGAAGCGCCGGACGACGACCAGCCCCAGGAGCGCGGGTTCGAAGTTGCGCAGGTTCACTCCGTGTCGGGCGCCCGGCGTCAGCTCGATCGGTTCCCAGTGGGTGAAGATGCCGCAGGTCTTGCACCGGTAATTCTTCAGGGTGCGATCTCCCCATACATAGCTCTCCGTGCTGTCCGGGTGGCCCTGGATGGAGACCGTGCCGAGCTCGTAGAATGCCCAGATGCCTCCCGTACGGCGGCATAGCGAGCAGTTGCAGCTCGTCGCCGTTTCAGGCGCGTGGGGAAGCGTGAGGCGGACGGACCCGCAGTGGCAGGATCCGTGCAACTGAACCGCCCCGGCTTTTCCGGAGGCTCTTTCCTTTGAGAGGATGGAGCCATGAAGAAGAAGTCAGAGAGACACTCTCCGGAAGTGCGGGAGCGAGCGGTTCGGATGGTGCTGGAGCACC
>NZ_JANFVR010000185.1 GCF_024609805.1 Tahibacter caeni
CGACGCAGCGGCCGTGACCGTGCCTCACGCCTGACCGAGTGTTCCGCGCCCTGTGGCATACCGACGTCTTCACTCGGGTTGCGGCTTCCATACGCCGCCGTAACGACGCGGTTTACGGACGCCTAACGCAGTTGGTCTCACGTCGTGACACAAACGGCTGAGAGACTGGGCGGTGTGCAGGCAGAGCTGCGCGGATTGTCTTCACTCAGGGGCTGGACATGAGCGATGGGAAGGTTCGGGTGCGGGCGCGAGCCGGCAGGGCGGTGATCGTGCGCGGCGCGGCCGCGTGGCTGCTGGGCCTGGCGCTGGGGTGGCCGGCGCAGGCGCAAGTGCAGCGCACGTTCGTGAACCTGGGGTTCGAGCAGCCGTCGGCGGGGACGAGCAGTTGCTATTTCCAGGTATCGGAATCGATCGTGCCGGGATGGACGACGAACCATCCGTCGCAGAGTGGTGCGGGGTGTGCACCGAACGTGGCGCAAACCCCCGGCCCGCTGATCGAAATCTGGGCCAACGGGTTCAGTGGGGTGACGGCGCGTGCGGGGACGCAGCTGGCGGAATTGAACGCGGAGGCGGCGTCGCGGATTTACCAGAACGTGTGCCTGGCCAACGGCGAACTGGTGGGCTGGCGCTTCAGCCATCGCGGGCGGCAGAGCGCGACGACGGACGACGTGACGGAGTTCCGCGTCGGCGCGACGGCGGGGACGAGCCGGGTGGTGCGCGCGGGCACGCAGAACGACGGCGGCGGCGGGGTGGTGACGTGCTATGGCAGCGGCGGTGCCGATGGCGACGTGGCGAGCAACAGCTGCACGTCGGTGCTGGCGACGAACGGCTGGCGCGACTACGCGGGCGAGTTCACGTGGCAGGGTGCGACGGGCACGCAGGCGATCGGTTTTGAGGCCGTGTCGGCGGCGGGCGGCGCGACGATCGGCAACTTCATCGACGACATCCAGATGACGTTGCGGCCGTTCGTGGAGTTGACGACGGGCAGCGCGAGCGTGCGCGAGGGCGGCGGCGAGGCGCTGCCGGCCTTGCGCGTGGCGGGCACGGTGCCGGCGGGCGGCTTGAGCGTGGCGCTGACGGTGCAGGGGTCGGGCACGGCGGTGCGCGGCAGCGACTATGCGACGGGCAGCGGCACGGACACCGTGACGGTGACGGTGCCGGCGGGGGTATACGACGGCACGGACATCGCATTGCCGCTGACGATCACCGACGACAGCCTGATCGAGGACAACGAAACGATCGTGCTGGCGATCACGTCCTCGCCGACGAACTACGTGCTGAGTTCGACGCAGACCTGCGGCGGCACGGCGATCACGGCGACGACGATCACGCTGCGCGATGACGACGTGGACCTGAGGAGCGCGTTGAGCGCGAGCGCGGCCAGTGCGCTGGGCGGGGAGACGCTGAGCTATACCTGGAGCGTGGGCAATCACACGGCGGCGCCGACCGTGGGCGATACGAGCGCGCACGAGGCGGCGGCGGCGATCGCGTTCGCGCCGCCGGCGGGCGTGAGCTTCACGGGCTGGACGTGCACGGCCACGGGCGGGGCGCGCTGTCCGGGCGGGACGGTCAACGGCACGACCAGCGGCAGCGGGGCGATCAGCGGTACGGCGCCATTGCCGGCCGGTAATGCGACGGCCGGCGGCCAATTGAGCTATGCGATCAGTGCGGCGATCGATCCGACGCGCTGCAGCGCGACGACGGCGACGGCGAGCGTGACGCCGCCGGGCACGTTGAGCGAAGGCACGGCGGTGCAGGCGGGCTTCGTCTCGCCGACGCCGGGCGGCAGCAGCGACAACAGCGCGAGTGCGTCGCTGAGCCTGAGCTGCCTGGGGGTGCTCAGTGTCAGCAAGAGCGACGGCAGTGCGACCTACGCGCCCGGCGGCAGCGCGACCTACCAGATCGACGTGACCAATGCGGGTCCGTCGACCGCGACCGCGCTGACGATCAGCGATGCGCTGCCGAGCGGCGTGACCCTGAGCGGTGCGCCGACCTGCACGGCCAGCGGCGGGGCGAGTTGCGGCAGCGTCAGCGGGGCGAGCGGCGGGAGCAGCGCGGGCCTGAGCGGGGCGAGCCTGCCGCCGGGCAGCGGTCCGGCGCTGCGCCTGAGCGTGCCGGTGACGTTTGCGGGCGCGCTCAATGACGCGAGCGTGGTGAACCTCGCCCAGGCCAGCAGTGCCGTGTCGCCGATGGCCAGCGGCGCGGACACGAACGCGCGCACGAACCAGGCGCCGGTGGCGACGGCGGCGAGCGTCAGTGTCGCCAGCGGCGGTAGTCTCGCGATCACCCTGGCCGGCACGGACGCCGACGGCGATGCGCTGACGTATGCGGTCACGACGGCGCCGGCGCACGGCACGCTGAGCGGCACGGCGCCGGCGCTGAGCTATACGCCGGATGCGGGTTATGCGGGCAGCGACAGCCTCGCGTTCACGGTCCACGACGGCTTCACGCCTTCGGCCGCGGCGACGGTCACGATCACGGTGACGCAGGCCAATCGACCGCCGGTGATCACGAGCCTGCCGGTGACGCAGGCGACGACGGAATCTGCGTACCGCTACGACGTGATCGCGAGCGATCCGGACGTGGGGGACGTGCTGGGCTACACGGTGCCGCTGGCACCGGCGGGCATGACGGTGAACGCGACGAGCGGGCGGATCGACTGGACGGCGGATCCGGCGCTGGCCGACGGCGTGGCGCTGCCGAACCTGCAGTGCCGCCTGCCGCCGGCGCTGCCGGCGACGACGCCGTTTGCGGCCACGCAGCTGTGGCGCAAGACGACGGGGGTGATCCATACGCCGATCGTGGCGCGGCTGGTGGACACCAGCGGCGACGGCGTGCTGAGCGAGGCGGATCACCCGGCGGTGATCGTGTCCCAGGGGGCGCGCCTGGTCGTGCGCGACGGGGTGACGGGGGATGTGCTGTGGCAGACGCCGACCACGGAGTTCGGCAGCTACGGGGCGACGCCGGCGGTGGGCGACACCGACGGCGACGGGTGGCCGGAGATCTACGCCTACGTCGGGGTGACGTTGAACATTGCCTCGTTTACGGCGCAGGGCGTGGAGCGCTGGCGCACGAGCACGAGCGGCAACGCGCAGAGCCTGTCGGCGATCACCCTGGCGGACATCGACGGCGACGGCCAGGCCGAGGTGCTGGCGGACTCGCGTGTGTTCAGCAACACCGGCACGCTGAAATGGAGCGACGGCGTGGCCGGCTCGTCGCGCTCGATCCCGGTGGCGGTGGATCTGGACGGCAACGGCACGCAGGAAGTGCTGATGGGCAAACGTGTGCTCAATGCCGACGGCACGTTGCGCTGGACCCTGACGCATGCGGCGGTGGACTACTACGGCTTCGTGCGCTGGGGCGTGGGGCAGTTGGATGCGGATGCGGCGCCGGAGCTGGTGGCGGCGACGAACAATGCGGTGTTCGTGCTCGATCACGACGGCACGACCAAGCCGGGCTTCCCGATCACGTTCCCCGGGGAGGTCAATGCCTCGTACCCGGCGCTGGCGGATGTGGACGGGGACGGCAAGGCGGATATCGTCGTGGCGACGAACACGACCTTGCGCGCGCTGCGCGCCGACGGCAGCCAGATCTGGGAAACGATCAGCGACGACGGCTCGTCGCTGGCCACACCCAGCGCGTTCGACTTTGACGGGGACAACCGGGCGGAGGTCGTGTTCGCGGGGCACAGCAGCGTGCGCATCTTCGACGGCCGTACGGGGGCCGAGCGGCTCAAGCACCCGATCCAGAGTTCGACCTGGGTGGAGAACGCGACGATCGCCGACGTGGACGGTGACGGCCATGCGGACATCGTCTACGGCGACGACGTGGCGGTGACGGCGATCCGGGAGGCGCAGAACCGCTGGGTCGGCACGCGCAGCCTGTGGAACCAGCATGCGTACACGGTCAGCGGCATCACCGAGGCGGGGCGGGTGCCGGCGACGCCGGCGGCGAGCTGGCTGGCCGGTTCGTTGTTCCGCGGCAACGCGGTGCCGGTGGGTCATCCGCTGGGCCAGCCGGACCTGGTGCTGCTGGGGCTGCACGAGGTCAGCGATTCCCTGGGCACGCGGCTGGTGGTGCGCGCGCGCAACCGCGGTCTGGCCGTCAGTGGCGCGACGGCCGTGCGCTTCTACGACGGTGATCCGGCGGCCGGCGGCACGCTGCTCGGCGAGACGGCGGTGCCGGCGCTGGCGGTGAATGCGGAAACCGACGTAACCCTGGAACTCGCGTCGGGCGCGGATCCGGGCGTGCGCCTGGTCGCGCGCATCGACGAAGGCGCGAACGTGACGGAGTGCCTGGAGAACAACAACACGGCGCAGGCGGCGCGGGTGCGCGTGCGGGTGGCCGATGCGGCGGGGCTCAGCGACACGCAGACCTACACGATCCGCGTGACGACGGCCAACCACGCGCCGCAGTGGGTGACCACCGGGTTGCCGGACGTGCGCGTGGGCGAGGCCTATGCGGTGACCTTGCAGACCAGCGATGCGGACGTGGGCGATGCGGTGCGCTATGCGCGGGTCAGCGGACCGGAGGGCAGCGAGGTGGACGACCTGCGCGGCCGCTTCGTGTGGACGCCCACACCCGCGCAGGTCGGCACGCACACGGTGGTGCTGCGGGCGACGGACCTGGCCGGTGCCAGCGTCGAGCGCAGCTTCAGCGTGACGGTGCTCCCGAACCAGCTGCCGGTGATCACGCAGCTGCCGCCGGGCTCGGCGCTGGCGGGCCAGGCCTACGGCGGCACGCTGGCGGCGACGGACCCGGACGGGGACACGCTGAGCCTGACGCTCAACCGCGCACCGGGCGGCATGACGATGACGCCGGCCGGGGTGTTCGACTGGACGCCGGGTACGGCGCAGGTCGGCCATCACGTCGTGCGCGTGACGGTGACCGACGATCACGGCGGGGCGACGGTGGCCGAGTGGCTGGTGACGGTGGAGCGTGTGGGTCATGCGCCGGTGTTCACGAGCACGCCGGTGACGGTGGCGACCAAGGGCAAGAACTACCGCTACGCGGTCACGGCCAGCGATGCCGACGGCGACACGTTGACCTACAGCCTGGCGCTGCAGCCGTCCTGGGGCATGACGATCAACGCGTCGACGGGCGTGATCAGCTGGCCGACGGTGGAACTGACGGCCGGGGTCAGCTACGCGGTGACGGTGCGCGTGGACGACAACCACGGCAACCTCGTGGACCAGAAATACCTGGTCGAGATCCGTGCGGCGGGCAGCGCCAACCGCGCGCCGCAGTTCAGCAGCGCACCGGTGCAGGCCGCGCGCGTGGGCAAGCTGTACCGCTATGCGGCGCAGGCCAGCGATCCGGACGGCGATGCGCTGAGCTATGCGCTGCCGCAGGCGCCGACCGGCATGGCGGTGGATGCGAACGGCGTGGTGACCTGGACGCCCAGTGCCACGGGTGCGGAGACGGTCACCCTGCGCGCGGCCGATGCGACGCTGTACACCGAGCAGGGCTGGCGTGTGGACGTGGTGGCGGCGGATGCGCCGATCGACGTGCAGGTGAGCCTGACGCCGAGCGCGCCGCTGCCGGGTGCGCCGGTGCAGGTGCAGGTGACGACGAGCGAGGCAGGCCTGACGCCGGTCGTGACGGCGACCCTGGACGGCCAGCCGGTGACGCTGGGGCTGGGCCTGACGACGCTGACCGCACCGGCCACGCCGGGGGCGCATACCTTGGTCGTGACCGTGACCGACGCAGCCGCGGTCGGCACGGTGACGACGACCTTCGGCGTGGTGGACGTGACCGATCAAGCCGCACCGGTGGTGGCGATCGCCGCCCCCGTGGAGGACAGCCTCGTGACGGCGCCGGCGCCGGTCACCGGCACGGTCGCGGATGCGAACCTGCTGAGCTGGTTCCTGGCCGTACGCCAGGCCAACAACCCGGGTGCGCCCACGACGGTGATCGCGCGCGGCACGGGCGCGGTCAGCAATGCGGCGCTGGGCACGTTCGATCCGACCCTGCTGCTGAACGGGCAGTACGTGCTGATCCTGCAGGCCACCGACGCGAGCGGGCGCACGAGCGTGGCCAACCGCGTGGTGGCGGTGGAAGGGGAGATGAAGGTCGGCCACTTCTCGGTGACCTTCGAGGACGTGAGCGTGCCGATGGCGGGGATCCCGATCCGCGTCACGCGCACCTACGACACGCGCCGGCGCAACGAGTCGCTGGACTTCGGCTATGGCTGGAGCGTGGATTACCAGAACGTGTTCGTCAGCGAGTCGCAGAAGGCCGGCTACGGCTGGCAGGTGCTCAAGAGCGGCAGCGGGGTGAACCTGAAGTACTGCGTGGTGTCGGGCGGTTCACGCCGGGTGGCGGTGACCTTGCCCGACGGCACGATCGAGCGCTTCGTGGCCAAGGCCAGTCCCGAGTGCACCTCGCTGGTGCCGCCGACCTACGTGAACCTGGTCTACGAGGCCGAGTCGGGCACGACCTCGACCTTGACCCAGCACACCTACAGCATCCTGCGCATCGGCACGATCGCGGGCGAACCGACCAGTCACCTGATCGATCCGGGCGATGCGACGCTGGCGGCGGATCCGAGCTATTACCGCCTGACCACGCGCGAGGGCGTGGCGTATGAGATCGACCAGAACGCGGGCGGGCTCAAGGTGGTCAAGGAGCCCACGGGCAAGACGCTGACCTACAGCGCGACGGGGATCGTGCACTCCAGCGGCGCCTCGGTGCGCTTCGTGCGCGACGGGCGCAACCGCATCCAGCGCATCGTGCTGCCCGACGGCAACGAGCTCGCCTACGACTACGGCCCGGACGGCGACCTGATCGCGGCGCACGACACGCTGCGCCAGGCCACGCGTTTTGCCTATAAGGTCCGCTGGCCGCATTACCTGGAAGAGCTGACCGATGCGCGCGGGATCCGCGTGCAGCGCAACGAGTACGACGATGACGGCCGGCTGGTGGCCACGATCGATGCCGAAGGCCACCGCGTGGAGTACACGCACCTGATCGGCGATCGGGTGGAGCGGGTGAAGAACCGGCGCGGGTACACGACGGCGTACGTCTACGACGAGTCGGGCCGGATCTTGAGCGAGACCAATGCGCTGAACCAGACGACGGGGCACACCTACGACCCGGTCAGCGGGGAGGAGCTCACGCGCACGGACGCGCTGGGCCATACGACGACGTGGACCTACGATCTGTACGGCAACCGGCTGACGGAGAAGAACGCGCTGAACCAGCTGACGCGCCACACGTACAACGCGAAGAACGGGCTGCTGCAGACCTTCAGCGCGGTGGATGCGAACCGGGCGGTGGTGACCAACGTCTACGACAGCTTCTGGAACACGCTGCAGACGACGAAGAACGCGCAGAACCAGACGACGACCCTGGGCTATGACCGCAACACGGCGACCAACACGGGCGAGCTGGCGTCCATCCAGGATCCGGCCGGGTCGACGACGACGTTCACCTACAACCCGCTGGGCTGGATGATCCGGCAGAACGACGCGCGCGGTACGGCGACGGGGTATGCGCACGATGCCAACGGCCAGGTGCTCAGCGAGACGACGACGCGCACGGACAACGGCAGCCCGGTGACGCTGACGACGAGCTACGTGCGCGATGCGAAGGGGCGCATCACGAGCACGACGCACCCGGACACGACGGTGACGACGGCGACGTATACCGCGGCCGACCAGCCGGCGACGCAGTGCGACGCGCAGAACCGCTGCACGAGCTTCACCTACGACGATCGCGGCCAGCTGACGACGACGACCTACCCCAACGGCACGACCGAGACCAAGGCGTACGACGCCAACGGCAACGTGGTGGCCGAGACCGACGTGCACGGCCGCACGACGACGTTCGTGTTCGATGCGCTGGACCGGGTGATCGAGACGATCCACCCGGACGCGACCCCGCTGACCGATGCGGACAACCCGCGCACGACGAGCCAGTACGATGCGGCGGGCCGGCTGGAAGCGGTCATGGACGAGAACGGGAACGTGACGAGCTACGGCTATGACGCGGCCGACCGGCAGATCAGCGTGACGAATGCGCTGTTGCAGACCACGACGACGGCCTACAACGCCGACGGGCAGCGCATCAGCACGACCGATCACCTCAACCGCACGACCAAGTACGTCTACGATCTCGCGGGCCGGCTGACCGAGACGATCCACCCGGACGCGGTCAGCGACGACGGCAACGACGCCAACAACCCCAGGACGACGCTCACGTACGACGCGGCCGGAAGAAAGGTGGCCGAGACCGACGAGAGCGGGCGGATCACGCGCTTTGCCTACGACAGCCTGGGCCGGCTGATCGCGGTGTTCCTGCCCAACCCCACGACGGGGGCGAACCCGGCGTACACGCAGAGCGGCAGCAACCCGCCGACGAGTTCCGACAGCGGCGTGCTGATCACGCGCTACCGCTACGACGAACAGGGCAACAAGCTGGAGCAGGAGGACGCGAGCGGGCGGATCACGCGCTGGCGCTACGACAACGCGGGGCGGGTGCTGACGCGGACCCTGCCGCTGTTGCAGCAGGAGACGTTCGTCTACGACACGCTGGGAAGAAAGACGAGCCAGACCGACTTCCGCGGCCGCACGACGAGCTACACCTATCAGGCGAACACCGACTGGTTGGCAACGATCGACTACGCCACGCAAGCCGACGTGAGCCTGAGCTACACGACCGGTGGCGAGCTCGACACGGTGACCGACGGCAACGGCACGACGCATTACGCGCGCGACAGTCGCGGCCGGCTGACCCAGGTGACCTGGCCGCTGCGACCGGGCAGCGTCATCGCGCCCAGCGTGAGCTACGCCTACGACGCGGTGGGCAACCGCACGCAGCTGACGACCCAGAACCAGGTCATCGACTACACGTTCGACGAGCTGAACCGCCTGGCCACGGTCAAGCCCAGCACCAGCAGCGTGCCGATCGCGACCTACGGCTACGACGGCGTGGGCAACCGCGCGTCGGTCACGCACGACAACGGGGTGACGACGAGCTACAGCTACAACCGGCGCAACCGGCTGACGGGGATCCAGCACAAGGTCGGGGCCACGGTATTGCTGGGGCTGGCCTATACGCTGGATGCCTCAGGCCTCAGAACCGGCATCACCGAGACCGGGCAGGTCGACCGGACGGCGACCTACGCCTACGACGGGATCAAGCGGCTGACGAGCGAATCGGTCGTGCAGCTGGGCCACGACCGGCGCACGAGCTGGACCTACGACAAGACCGGCAACCGGCTGACACAAACCAAGCAGCTCGGCCCCACGGGCAGTCCGACGGGGACGGCGACTACCGCTTACGTCTACGACGCGAACGACCGGCTGGAGACCGAGACGCTGAGCCTGAGCGGCACGGTGCCGGGCGCGGTCGCCGGCACGACGACCTACACCTTTGATGCGGCCGGCAACACGACGAGGAAGGTCAGCCCGACCGAGACGATCGACTACGTCTACGACGATGCGAACCGGCTGGCCGAGCTGCAGACCCTGGCCGGCGAGGTCACGCGCTACGCCTACGCGCATGACGGCACGCGCCTGAGCCAGACCACCGATGCGACCGGTGCGAACCCCGTCACGACGCACTACCTGGTCGATCCGAATACTGC
>NZ_JANFVR010000186.1 GCF_024609805.1 Tahibacter caeni
GCGTTCCTCGCCGTCGGGCTCCACGAGGCCGCCGGCCGCGATGAGGCCGGGCGGCACGGCGGTTGGCGCGGGCGGCGCGCTGCGGCCGCAGCCGGCCAGCGGCAGGATCGCGAGGAGCGCGGCGAACAGCGGGGCGAGACGTTTCATGCGGAACTCCGGGCCGGGCGCCGGTCGTCGACGAGGCGGCCGTCTTCGAGATGCAGTACGCGGTCGCCGAACGGTTCGACGCGCGGGTCATGGCTGACCACGACGACGGCGACGCCGGCACCGTGGGCGAGTTCGTGCAGGGTCGCCGCGACGCCCTGGCCGGTCTTGCCGTCGAGCGCGGCGGTCGGTTCGTCGGCGAGCAGGATGCGCGGGCCGCCGGCCAGCGCGCGCGCGATCGCGACGCGCTGCTTCTGGCCGCCGGACAGCTCCGCCGGATAGTGTTCGGCACGGTCGGCCAGACCGAGACGTTCGAGCAGCCGCAGCGACTGTCCGCGCTGTTCGGCGCGCGGCAGCGCCTTGAGATCCAGCGCGATCGCGACGTTCTCCCAGGCCTTCAGGGTCGGGAACAGGTTGTAGTGCTGGAACACGAAGCCGATGTGCGCGAGGCGCAGCGCGGCCATGGCTTCGACGCCGAGATCGGGCGCGAGGGTCTCGCCGAACAGCTGCACGCGGCCGCGGCTCGGCCGCAGCAGGCAGCCCATGACCTGCAGCAGGCTGGTCTTGCCCGAGCCGCTCGGACCGAGCAGCAACGTCATCTCGCCGGGCTGTATGGCCAGGCTGACGTCCTGCAGCGCGGCCAGCGCGGCCGCGCCGCGGCCGTAGGTCACGCCGACCTCGGCGAGGGTGATCACCGCGCTCACTGGAACACCGACGTCGGATCGATGCGCGTGACGCGCCGGATCGAGACCAGCGCGCCGAGCGCGCACATGCACAAGGTCAGCAGCGCGAGCACGGCGATCAGCCCCGGCGGCATCGCGACGGCGACCGTGCTGCCGGTGCTCGCGAGCACGACGAGACCGACGAGCAGCATGCCGCCGGCGAAACCGAACACGGCGCTGATCGCGGCCTGCTTCAGGATCACCCGATACAGATAGCGGTTCGGCGCGCCCATCGCGCGCAGGGTCGCGTATTCCGGCAGTCGGTCCACCGTGGTCGCGTACAGGGTCTGTCCGACGATGACGATGCCGACGACGAGGCCGAGCAGCGCGGCCAGCAGCAGCGCCGAGCCCGCGCCCGTCGTGATCAGCCAGTAGCGCTGCGCCGCGCGTGCGAAATCCGCGGCGAACCGGACGTCGACGCGGCCCAGGCGCGCCTGCAGCGCGTCGCGCACGGCCGCCGCGTCGCTGTTGGGGCGCAGACGCACGAGCAGGTAGGTCGTCTGGTCGGGCCGGAAGAATGTGAAGCGCTGCGCGTTGCGGTGCGTCGTGAACACGTACGGGCTCTGTGTGAACGTGCGGATGCCGGCCGTGAAGCCGACCACGCGCGCGCGGCGGTTGTTGATCTCGACGGTCTGGCCGAGTGCGGTCACGCCGAGCTTGGCCGCATACAGCCTGTCGACGATGACGGCGTCGTCCTGCTGCAGATCCTCGATTGCGCCCTGTACGAGGTTCCACGGTCTGCCCTGGCCGGTCGCGAGGTTGAAGCCGACGATGCTGACGCTCTCGGTGCCGCCATCGGGCTTGCGCCAGAACGCGAACTGCATCATCAGCTGGTCGACCTGCGCGACGCCGGGCACCGCCAGCGCCTCGAAGCGCCGGCGTTCGTCGAGGCGGCCGGCGATGTCGACGTTGGTCGTGCCGGCCGGCGTGATCCAGAGGTCGGCGTCGGTATGGTCGACGAGACCGGAGGTCGTGCGCGCGAAGCCGAGCAGCAGGCCGAGTTCCACGCCCATCAGCAGCACCGCGAACAGCACGCCGACGAGGGTCACCACGAAGCGCGCGCGGTCGTGGCTCAGGTTGCGCCAAGCCAGCAAGCTGGTGCCGCTCATGTCGGCGTCGAGGCGGCTCACGGGCGCCTCGTCCGGGCCGGCGCAGCCGGCAGCGCGAACTCGACCTTGGTCGAGAGCCGGCGCAGCGTGGCCTGCTCGTCGGCACCTAACAATTGCTGCAGGCCCAGGTAAAGCGCATAGGTCAGGGTCGCGCGGTCGCGCGCCTCGGCCGCGGCGAGGCCGTCCTCGCGGCAGAGGCTGGCCAGGTAGTCGATGCGTTGCCGGTCGACGGCCTGCACGGCGTCGCGCGCCCGGTTCTCGTGCGCGGCCCAGTTGCGCACGGCGCGCTCGAGACGCAGGTCCAGCGCCTGGGCCAGCGCATCGAGCACGCGCGCCTTGTCGCCGGTGCGCGTCTCGCGCTCGGCCGCGGCAATCAGCTGCTCGGTATGCCGCTCGCGCCAGGCGGCCAGCAGCGCCGCGCGGAACGCGCCCATATCGGGGTAGTGGTGGTACAGCGAGCCCTTGGTGCGGCCCGTGCGCGCGCAGAGGTCGGCGACGGTCAGCCGCGCATGGCCGGACTCGGCCAGCAGCTCCAGGCCGGCCGCGATCCAGTCGACCTCGCTGCGCCGCGCCATCAGGCCAGGCCTAGTCCGGCCAGTGCGGCGATCACGAGGAACAGCGCCCATTGCGGCAGGTGCCAGGGTTTGACGCGGAACACGACGGCCAGACCCAGGCTCAGCCCGGCGAACGCCAGCGCGAGCAGCCCCAGCAGAACGACCAGCGGCGGATTCGAGTGACGCGCGGCCCAGGCCAGCGCGGCGGCCATGCCGAACAGCAGCACGGTGACCATGTGCCAGCAGAAATAGACCGTCAGCCGCGGCACGCGCGGCAGGTCGCGCGCGGCCAGCAGCGGCCGCGCGATCACTCGGCCGCCCACGAAGGTGTGGATCAGGAACGTCGAGAACGCGGCGAGCGCCGCGGCGATCAGCCAGGGGTTCATGCCTTCGCTCCGTCGTCGGACCGGCCCAACCATACCATCCATGATGGAATGCTCAAGTCTCTGCGACGAGCTGCCGCAGGGATCAAGATAAATACACTTCATCGCATAATGTGAATTGGCCATATTTTTTCTGCGCGCAATTGGGTACGCTCGGGCCGTCGTCGTACCTGCCACACGTGGCGCGCCGCAGGGGGGCGCTCCGAAGCCATTGAGTCCATGAACCGGGCGCCGCCGCGTCCGGCGTTTCGTCATCGCAGGCCGCCGCCACTGCGGCATCGGAGAAACCATGCTCGACATGCTGCGCAAGCTGATCGGTCAGCCGACCAAACCCGCCGCGGCCGCGGCCCCGGCGCCGAGTTCCCTGCGGCAGGGCAGCGTCCCGCCGCCACGTGCACCGAGCTACGATTCGGGCCTGGTGCCGGCCCTGAAGAACGACCACCAGGAACTCGTCGCGCTGTTCGAGCAGATCGGCCGCACCTACGAGGCGCGCCGCTTCCACGAGATCCCGGCGCTGCTGACCGCCTTCAAGACCCGCCTCGAGGCGCACCTGCTGACCGAGAACGTGCGCTTCTACAACTACGTCGAGTCGACCCTGCGCGACGACGTCGAAAACCTCAGCCTGATCCGCGACTTCCGCCGCGAGATGAACACGATCGCGCGCGGCGTCATCGACTTCGTCAAGAAGTACCAGGCGCACGGCGACCACGAAAGCCTCATGCACGGCTTCCTGGCCGACTATCGCACCGTCGGCGGCCTGCTCGTGCAGCGCATCCAGCGCGAGGAAGGCAATCTCTACCCGCTGTACATGCCTACCTGAGATCCCGCGCCGGCCGCCGGCGCCCGTGCATGCCGTCGCGACTCCGCCGTGAGGCTAGGCGGGGCGGCGTCTGCGCGTGCGGATCTCTCTATCCCTGGATTCCGCCCACGGCTGCGCGCTCGCGCAAGCCGTGCGTTCGCTCGCGCGAGCCGCGCGCTCGCCTGTGCGGCGCTCCGGCCCCTGGCATGAGCCGGCGCCGCATTCCGCTGCGACGCGCGAGCGGCGAAATCCGCTCTCGGCAAACGGTGTTGCAACGGCTCATGCGATTCGTGACTTGATGCGCAAAAACTGCTTTTTAAAATCATGTTTTAGGCAATACGTATACGATTGAAATAAATTCTACGACTGATAGGATCGACGCCGCGTCCATCGCCGCTGCGACGGCCTTTACGGGATTCCGCATGTTCGCCGCCCTACGCAAGCTGTTCGGCCGCAGTCCCACGGAGCCGCCCGCGCAGCGGCCGCTGTCCCGCGCCGCGCCGCGCGCGCCGCGCTTCGACGAACAGCTCGTGCCGCAGCTGATCCACGACCATCGCGAGCTCGTCCACGTCTACGAACAGATCGGCCTGCTGCCCGAACGCGACCGCTGGGACCTGCTGCCGACGCAGCTGCTCGCGTTCAAGTCGCAGCTCGAGGCGCACCTGCTGGCCGAGAACGTGCGCTTCTACAACTACGTCGAATACACGCTGCGCGACGACGAGGAGAACTTCAACCTGATCCGTGACTTCCGCCGCGAGATGAATGCGATCGCGCGCGGCGTCATCGACTTCGTCAAGAAATACCAGCAGCCGCTCGTGACCCAGGCGGAGCGCGGCGCGTTCATCGCCGACTACCGCCAGGTCGGCGCCTTGCTCGTGCAGCGCATCGAGCGCGAGGAAGGCAGCCTGTATCCGCTCTACCAGAACGTCTGACGCGCCGGCCGGCGGCGGCCGCCGGCGCGAACACCGCAACCCGCTCCGCCGCACGGGGCATTGGGACGTCTGTGCCACGGACGTTCCGCCAGCAGGAGGCAGAGGCCGCGGCCGCAGGGGGCCGGCGACAACGCGAAGGCGACGGTTTTCCAGCGTAGTACCGCGCGACACCGGAGGCCGTGGCGGCTTCCGGCGGTTCCGCGCACCTAGAGAAGGAGTCAGCCGTGTCCGCATTACTCGATCAGGTGTTCACGCCCGACGTGCGTGAGCTGCGCGACGCTCTGCACACGCACCGCGTCTTCGGCGCGATCCGCGACATGGATTCGCTGCGTGCGTTCATGCAGGTCCACGTCTACGCGGTCTGGGACTTCATGTCCCTGGCCAAGCGCCTGCAGCGCGACCTGACCTGCGTCGAACTGCCGTGGATGCCGCCGCCGGACATCGAGGCCGCGCATCTGATCAACGAAATCATCCTCGGCGAGGAAACCGATACCGGTCCCGACGGCCATCCGATCAGCCACCTCGACCTCTATCTCGCGGCCATGCGCGAAGTCGGCGCCGACACGCGGCCGTTCCAGCAGTTCCTGTCGCTCGTGCGCGAGCGCGTGCCGGTCGAGAACGCGCTCGGCCGCGTCGGCGCGCCGGCCTGCGTGATCGACTTCGTCACGCACACGCTGCGCGTCGCGATCGGCGAACGCACGCTCGTCGTCATGGCGAATTTCTTCTACGGCCGCGAGAACGTGATCCCGGGCATGTTCCAGCGCCTGCTCGACAGCTGGGGCCTGGACCGCATCGAGGCGCCGAGCTTCGTCTACTACCTCGACCGGCACATCGAGCTCGACGGCGACGCGCACGGTCCGGCCGCCGAGGCGATCATCGACCGCGCGCTGCAGCGCGAGCCCGAGCTCGTCGACGCGGTGCGCCGCGCTGCGATCGCGAGCCTGACCGCACGCCGGCGGCTCTGGGACGGCACCGAGAAACTGCTCGCGCGCAACGCGCGCAGCAGCCGGCGCGCGAGCGCCTGAGCGGTCCGCGGTCACCGCCGCCGGTCCGTTCCGGCGGCGGTATCAGCCGCGCCGTCTGTAAAAGTTTCATGACGATGGCCGGCGCCGACGCCGGCCGGATGGGACCGCCGCCGCGCTCGCCCGTGCCGGCCGCTTGCCGCTGCGGCGACTTCGCCGGCCAGCCGTACCGGCTTTGCGCGCTTTCCCTTGCGCCGCCGTCCCGTCGTCCCTACCTTCCGGATTCGTTTTCCGGGAGTTCCCATGACGGACAGTTTTCATGCGACGACCATCGTGTCGGTGCGGCGCAACGGCAAGGTCGTCATCGGCGGCGACGGCCAGGTGACCCTCGGCCACACCGTGGTCAAGTCCAACGCACGCAAGCTGCGCCGGCTCGGCCGCGGCGACGTGCTGGCCGGCTTCGCCGGCGCGACGGCCGACGCCTTCACCCTGTTCGAGCTGTTCGAGGACAAGCTCGCCAAGCACGGCAACCAGCTCGTCCGCGCCGCCGTCGAGCTCGCGAAGGAATGGCGCACCGACCGCCGCCTCGGCCGGCTCGAAGCCATGCTCGCCGTCGCCGACCGCGAGAGTTCGTTGCTGATCTCGGGCAACGGCGACGTGCTCGAACCCGAGCACGGCCTCATCGCGATCGGCTCGGGCGGCCCTTACGCCCAGGCCGCGGCCAAGGCTCTGCTCGAGAACACCGACCTCGATGCGCGCCGCATCGTCGAGCAGGCGCTGAAGATCGCCGGCGACATCTGCATCTACACCAATCATTCGATCGCCATCGAAGAGCTCGACGGCGATAACGGCGCGGTGCGCCAGGCCTGAAGCGCAGGCGGCCGCCACCGCGCATTTTCGAGGAATGTCTTCCCGCATGTCCGAACTGACCCCCCGCGAAATCGTCAACGAGCTCGACCGCTACATCGTGGGCCAGCACGCCGCCAAGCGCGCGGTCGCGATCGCGCTGCGCAACCGCTGGCGCCGCATGCAGCTGGAGCCTTCGCTGCGCGACGAAGTCACGCCCAAGAACATTCTGATGATAGGACCGACCGGCGTCGGCAAGACCGAGATCGCGCGGCGTCTGGCCGGTCTCGCGAACGCGCCTTTCATCAAGGTCGAGGCGACCAAGTTTACCGAGGTCGGCTACGTCGGCAAGGACGTGGAATCCATCGTGCGCGACCTCGCCGACATGGCCTGGAAGATGACGCGCGAGCATGCCAAGGCGCGCATCAAGACCACGGCCGAGGACCGCGCCGAGGAGCGCATCCTCGATGCGCTGCTGCCGCGCCGCGCGACGAACTGGGAACCGTCCTCGACCGATTCCGGCAGCGACGAAACGCGCCAGAAGCTGCGCCGCCAGCTGCGCGAAGGCAAGCTGGACGATCGCGAGATCGAGCTGGAGACGAGCGTCAATCTCGGCGTCGAGATCGCCGCGCCGCCGGGCATGGAGGAAATGAGCCAGCAGCTGCGCGGCATGTTCCAGTCCCTGGCCGGCGCGCGTACGCAGTCGCGCAAGCTCACGATCAAGGCGGCGCGGCCGCTGCTGATCGAGGAGGAAGCCGGCAAGCTGCTCAACGAGGAAGAGCTCAAGGCCGAGGCGCTGCGCAACTGCGAGCAGAACGGCATCGTGTTCATCGACGAGATCGACAAGGTCGCCCAGCGCGGCGAATGGCACGGCGCCGGCGTCAGCCGCGAAGGCGTGCAGCGCGACCTGCTGCCGCTGGTCGAGGGCTCGACCGTGTCGACCAAGTACGGCGTGATCAAGACCGACCACATCCTGTTCATCGCGTCGGGCGCGTTCTCGCTGGCCAAGCCGTCGGACCTGATCCCGGAACTGCAGGGCCGCTTCCCGATCCGCGTCGAGCTCGGCGCGCTCAGCAGCGACGACTTCGTGCGCATCCTGCGCGAACCGCACAACGCGCTGACCAAGCAGTACACCGCGCTGCTCGCGACCGAGGGCGTGACCCTGGAATTCACCGACGACGGCATCGCGCGACTGGCCGCGATCGCGTTCCAGGTCAACGAACGCACCGAGAACATAGGCGCGCGAAGGCTGCACACCGTGCTCGAACGCCTGCTCGATGCGATCTCCTACGAAGCGCCGGACAAGAGCGGCACCCACTACCGCGTCGATGCCGCCTATGTCGATGCGCATCTCGGCGAGCTCGTGAAGGACGAGGATCACTCGCGCTACATCTTGTGACCGGGTGCGGCGGCCGGTCGCCGTACGCCTCCGCGACTGGCCGCTCGTCTGCACGACCGCGGGCATTCGGAACGATCGGAACCCGGGATTCCGGGCGATCGTTCTTCATCCGCTGGCTCGAGAGGGCTTCGACGCGCGTCGCGTCAAGCGGCGACGTCGGTCGCGGCGAGCGCCGCGACCCGTAACGTTGCCGCGCAGCATCGGAATGCGCGACGGACGCTGACGGCCGAATCCCGCTCGCGGGAAGTGCCGCCGAGCCGATAGGGCCGCGTGCCGTTCGAAGCGGCGGACGCGGAAACATTCTGGCGTTGCAGTCGTGACGCTCGTCGCAACCGATGTGCCGATCGCCTCGCGACTGCCGCCTCGGCTACGCTTCGCGCGTGAACATCTCCGCGAATGCCTTTCCGATCGCCGAAATCCTGCCGCAGCTGCTGTCCGTGCTGCAGGCCGGATCGCGCGCCGTGCTCGAAGCGCCGCCGGGTGCCGGCAAGACCACTCAGGTGCCGCTGGCCCTGCTCGATGCGCCGTGGCTGGCCGGGCGCAAGATCCTGCTGCTCGAGCCGCGCCGCATCGCCGCGCGCGCGGCGGCCGAATTCATGGCGCGCCAGCTGGGCGAAGAAGTCGGCGCCACGGTGGGCTATCGCATCCGTTTCGAAGCGAAGGTCTCGGCCGCGACGCGCATCGAAGTCGTCACCGAGGGCATATTGACGCGGCTGCTGCAGGCGGATCCCGAGCTGTCCGGCGCCGGCGCGATCCTGTTCGACGAATTCCACGAACGTCACCTGCACGGCGATCTCGGCGCCGCGCTCGCGCTCGACGTGCAGAACACTTTGCGGCCGGACCTGCGCCTGCTCGTGATGTCGGCGACCCTGGACGGCGAGCGCATCGCGCGCTGGCTCGACGCGCCGCGGTTGACGAGCGCGGGCCGCAGCTACCCGGTCGACGTCAGCTATCCGCCGGCGCGGCCGAACGAGGAACTGCTGTCGCAGCTGCGCCGCGTGACCGAACAGGCGCTGGCCGAGACCGACGGCGACGTGCTGGTGTTCCTGCCGGGCAAGCGCGAGATCGACCGCGCGCGCGGCCTGCTCGCGGGCCTCGCCGACGCGACGCCGCCGGTGCAGGTGCTCGCGCTGCACGGCGAACTGTCGCTGCAGGAACAGCGCGCCGCGCTCGCGCCGGCCGCGGCCGGCACGCGCCGAGTCGTGCTCGCGACGAACGTGGCCGAATCCAGCGTGACCCTGCCCGGCATCCGCGCCGTCGTCGACAGCGGGCTCGCACGCGAGCCGCGCTTCGATCCGAATTCCGGCTTCATGCGCCTGCAGACCGTCGCGATCTCGCAGGCTTCGGCCGACCAGCGCGCCGGCCGCGCCGGCCGCGTCGCCGCCGGCCGCGCCTATCGGCTGTGGCCGCAGAGCCAGCGGCTGGAGCCGTCGCGCAAGCCCGAGCTCGACTATGTCGAGCTGTCAGCGCTCGCACTCGAACTGGCCGCCTGGGGCGCCGACGATCTGCCGTGGCTCGATCCGCCGCCGCCGGGCAATCTGGCCCAGGCGCGCGAACTGCTGATGCTGCTCGGCGCGCTCGACGCGGATGCGCGCATCACCGCGCTCGGCCGTGAGCTGCTGCAGCTCGGCGCGACGCCGCGCCTCGGCGCGGCCGCGCTGCGCGCGCCGGCCG
>NZ_JANFVR010000187.1 GCF_024609805.1 Tahibacter caeni
CTGGCGATCGGTACATCACTGGAAACCGGCGCTGCAGGTATTCCAGATCCTCTTCGGCGAGGAACGGGTACCTGTCCATATGTAACCGTGGTGGCAGTTACACACTTGGATTGACAGACCCTCCCGTGGCGTGCGGATCTCCAGCTCGCCAAACTTCCCCTTGATCGTCTTTTTCGTCGCACCGTTGCGGCTGTTCGGCCTCGCCGTCACGCCCTTTTCGTGCTTGGCGTACCCCAGGTGCGCGTCCAGCTCGGCATCCAGGCTGCGATTGATCACCCGCTGCAATAGCTGTGTATACAATGCATCAACGTCCGCCGGTGTCTTGCACTCCGACAGCAGGCCATCCAGCATCGACTCGTCCAACTTCTTCGCCACTCTCTCGCTCCTTGCGACTTGCGCCGCCTTCTAGCAAAGAGCAGCTACACAGTTCAAATTACAGACTCCGCATAAGCGGTCGGCGAAACTTTTGTTCTAAATGTCGAGAAGCGTCTCTCAGAAACCCCCAGCATCCAGAAAATGCGAACTTCAAGCTCCTTCGAGCTGCTGCGGTTTCAGCAATAACCGGCAGCGGTGGGGGCTTCGGGTTAGTTTCACTGATGCTCGTATTCAAAGCCCGACTTTCACGTGCCTTCCGATCGCAATTGAAGTCGGCAGTCAGGCCTGTGAGTGAAGCCGTTGGCTCTAAGCGGGAGCAGATAGAGGCCGAAGCAATGATCAGTGACGTGCTGCTTGAAGACCTTAGATACCGGGGGGAAGGAACGGACCTGGATTTCAAGGCTGATCGTTATCCATTCGCAAACGCCAGCGATGATGAAAAATCGGAGCTGCTTAAAGACATCCTGGCACTTGCGAACGCCTCCCGTGAGGGCACTGCTTACATTCTCATTGGATTCAAGGAGAAGCCGCCATATCCGGCGGAGGTGGTGGGTTTGCCCGCAGAAGGGGCCATTGACGATTCCCGCATTCAGCAGTTTGTCAACGCCAAGCTCGAGTCAAACTTAAACTTTCGCTATGAGGAACGGATGTTCGATGGCAAGCACGTAGCTGTCATTGCTATCCCGAAGCAGCGGCGGCCGTTCTATCTGAAGAAAGATTTCGGCCCTCTAAAATCTAATGTGGTGTATGTGCGTCGAGGAAGCTCGACCGATGTTGCCTCGCCACGCGAAATCGCCATGATGGGGGCATCGAACGAAACTCGGGGAGAGGCGCAGATCCGACTCCTGCTGAAAACGGAGAACAACGAAGTTCTCCCGGATTATTTCGCGCGGGATTTTCTGGTGTTCTCCAACAAGTTGCCCGATTATGAAATTGACAGCGGCCCTTATGGTTCAGCTTTCCACCGCCCGAACCGAAATTACTACCGAGAAAGCGCCGAATACTATACGGCTCTAAAGAGAGCTATCACTGTGCGAGTTTTGATGGAAAATCACTCGGAATTTGCGCTTGCAAGCGTGCAAATCGAGATAGCGTGCAGAGGAACGGAAGACTGTGTGGCACTTATGCTGCGCGCTGATGACATGCCACGCAAAGCCCAGTCGACATGGGATATTGGCCAGCTGACCATGAACTTACCGTCCCAAGCCGCCAACAGGCGCGTGGTCGTGGACGATAGAGGCGACGAACAGCTGGTCTGCATTGACCTGGGCTGCTTACGTCCTGGTCAAATAGCGCGTGCGGAAGAAGACCTCGTCCTGATCCCTTCCGCACCAGGTTCATACACTATTGCCGTTCGGATCTTGGCAAATGAGCTGCCAACGCCGCTCATTCAGGAACATGCGTTTCAAGTCGACGGCGTCATTGAACGGCTTTCGTTGAAGAGTCTTAAGTCCATGATCTACAGCGATCCGGACCTTGATTGAAATTGAGCACGTTTGGGCGACTGAACAACTTTAACCTATTGCCTGGGTGGTGAGAGCGCCGCTAGACATATCTCTCAGATTCCCAGCATCTTGAAGAACACGCGGTTTCTCATCTGGGCATCTCGCAACACTTTATCCCAACTCAGAACCTCGATGTAGAGGTTGATCTTCTCAAACCAGTAGAACCATCCCAGGCGGTCGGGCATCGACTTGAAGTTCTTCTCTTCTTCAAGCCACTTCTCAACCTTTGTGGAAAGACTGCAGACCACGTAGCCATAAAACGGTGTGTTCGGCAACACCATGATCTTGCGGCCCACGGGAGTTAGATACTCGCCCGAACGAATACTGTTGACATACCGTACGATTTGCGCAATCGGATCTTCGTTCGATGATGGATTGGTAAAGTCGTCTCTATTGGGGCGCTTGAACTCGAAGACCGTTATCGGATTACTTGCTTCGTTATCGCCACGGAAAGCGATTCGGTTGCCGAAGGCTAACAAGTCCGGACGATCGCTAGGGTGCCCATTGAGGGGCTTGTCCGAAGACATATAGCTGGTGAAATTCAGCCGTTCGTCGATCAGCCATAGTTGATGAGACGCAAACGGTATGCCGTCACTGTCTTGCTTTCGTGGGAATATGATGTCGTGGACGAAGCCTTCTGACTCATACTTGCCATCGGTTCGCCGCTGAAGGCTCTTTTCGAATAGATCCAGGAGATTGCGCCTGAGCGCAACGTAGTGAACCAGGTCGTTCTTGCTGGTGGCAGAGATGCTTTCAACGACTGCCTTTACGTCGTCTTCCAGGTGATCAAGGCCAGATTTCGCGAGAATGCTGGAGACTGTCGCCTTAATCTTCCGTTCCCGTGAAAACTTGGCGCGTTGAAGGTGTTCCTCAATCTGATCTTCAGAGGGGTTGAGCGGCAGTGACGTGATGTCGACCGTTTCCAGCATCTCCTTGTGCCATGGGGCGGACCCGTCAACGTACGACTGGACTTGCTCGCGCTTTCTATCCTGGCGAGTGCTTATCTCGCCCCCAAGCGCCGCTTTCGCAGCGGCGGCAGCCTCGGCTTCTATCTCCGTCTGTGAAATCCCGTAGACCAGGTCGCGCTCTATCTGGAACTCGAACCCTCCCCGCTCCAGGGAGACATGACGGTCAAGGTAATTGCCGAACACATACGCCTTGATGATGTAGTTTCTGCCGCTGCCATCACTCTCGCCATGTTCAAAGAACTCGTCCTCGAACTCGGGAATGTACTTGCTTAGCACCGACCCAGCCACGTCTCGATGATTGGCCGCCAAGCAGATTTTGCTCTTCTGACTTCTTGGGTGGTAGAACTTGAACACACGGACCTTGAAGGCTTCGGGGGCGTCTGGGTTCAATGTGAATGTGCTGGCAGAGGTGGCGATTTCCTTGATGTCGGCCGCCAGGTCATTCTTCAGGTAGTCGTTCAGAACGATAGGCAAGGCGCCATCTTCGAAGAGCGTAATCTCAGGGCAGGAGTAATCCTCGGTCACGAAATACGGCAGTAACTTCTCGACGAGATTTCGCCCGATGGTCGATAGCTTCTTTTCAAAGGATCTGCTGGCTTTCAGTGTGCGGAGAAGAATCTTGGACCCCGTAGCCAGATCCTCGGAATCTTCAACTGTCTCGTCAACGATGATGTCGTTCTGGGTTCCCATGGAAAAGCGTCGAACCTTCATCTGCTTTCCGTCGAGAAACCGGCTTTCGACCTCCATCCCCTCGAAATATTTCAAGCATGTAAAGCGGCCGAAGCCTTTGCCGCCCTGGCTAGCCTTCATGTCGGTATAGAGGGTATCAAACGACTCCCGGTGATCATCGGTGAAGCCGATGCCGCTGTCTTCCACGGAGAAACTGTGGATGTCTGGCAGCACATCGCCGTACATATCTGGCTGGGGGTCGCGGATCGCTTGGATCTTTATCTTGCGGACGCCATTCGGGTTCGCATCGATGGCTTGAATCGCGTTGACGATGACTTCCACCAGCGGTGTGTAGACCGTGGTGTTGGCCCGTATGTTTTCTACGGCCCGGCGAATGTTGACGTTGCTCACAGCTTTCCCCGCGAGACCACGCCTTGTCTGGCGTGTCTGTATACGCATGGAGCTTACCTAACTGAAGGCACCGGTTGAAGATTGGCTGGAGGATGTCTCAGTCCATGAGAGGTGCTCGGGTCGTTGCGCTAATCGTTAGTTAGTGTGGCCCTGGTGACCCGCCTCAATCGACTGAGTCGTGCACCGGATTTTTTGGGTCTCGCCATCGATAAGCGACAAATCTGAACCCTTGACGCATTCCACAACCAAGTGAACAATCCCCCCGTTGCCGCCAATTCGGCAACCGGGAATAGCAGCCCGAAACTTAGGCGCACATAGCGCCGCACCGAAAGCCGGCGCTTTTTCATGCCCGAATTTCGTGCGGCGTCGTCTGCCGCTTTCTGGCGGCGGTGTGCGGGGAGCCGCAAGGCTCGCCGGTCCTAAGCCGGTCTGCTACCCGCACACCGTTCGCCACCCTTTCTATCCTGTGTTCCGGGTGGCGGCTCCACGCAAAGGGAGTTGTCCATGGATATTCGGTATGCGTTCTGCGGCGCCGGGCGGAGTCCCGGTCGCTTTGTTCGCGTTGGTCGCGTCGTTTCCGGTTTCGGGAGGCGCGCGCCATGAGCTATCAAGGTTCGTTCTATCCGCTGCGCCGCGACGTTGCATCGGCCGAGCCGGTGATGTTCGCGTATGTGCTCGATACGCCGGCCCAGCGCGAGGCCCTGCAGGAAGAAATCCTCGGTCGCATCGCCGCGATCCAGGCGCTCAGTGAAACGATCGCGACGGCGCAGCTCGAAGCGCCGGATTCGCGCACGCACGGCGGCATCCTCGATGCGCTCGCCATCCTCTCGCGCGACGTGCGCGGGCTGATGGAGGCGAGCTTCCATCCGGGACCGTAAGCACCCTGACGCCGGGATGGCTGTCCGCCGTCCCGGCCCCGAGCCGGTATCCGCCAAGCTGGGCCGCCCGCGAACGGCATCTTCCGGGCGTCCATCGCCAATCGTGTCTGCGGCAGAACTGTCCAAGCGCGACAGCGGGAGTGGTCGAACTCGTCCTGCCGCTCAAAAGCCGCTGTTGCGGATCGTTCGAGCGCAACGGCTCAAGCCGCCGCTGCGGATCGCCTGGGCGCAACGGCTCGCGTCGGCACGGAACTCGACGGCATCGCGAGCACGTGCAGGCGCGCCATGACCGCATCCTCCGCGCTGATCGCGCGCCTGCTCGCCGAACGCTGGGCTGCCGCGCGAGGATGGATTGGCGCGCAGGCGCCGACGAGTGGATCGGGCTGCACCGCCGTCCGCTATCTCCTCGCTCGTCCGGCGCAGCAACGCGCCTGACCGCTCAGCGTGCACGCGCGGCCACGCACCGGACGCTTCCCACGATTTGCTGCACTGACAACCACTTGCGCGCGCTTTCAGCCGGCGTCGTTCCCGCGCCTATCCCATTTCCCCCCGGCTTTTCGCTCGCCGCAACGACGGCCGGGCGCTGTAGTGCGCTGGCCCCGGCCATGCGGCGGTGTGCTCGCCGCCGCGCCGCATGACCGGGCTCACCACCCAAGGGAGAGCGTTCACTCATGTCCAGCACCATCCATTCCCCTGTACCTCAGGCCGCGGGCCGGCCGTCGTCCGGCGGCCGCCTGCGTCGTGGCCTGCTCGCGGCTGCGGTCTTCGCCGCGACCTTGACCTGCGGCGCCGGCGTGCACGGCGCCGTGGCGTCCGCATACCCGGCGGCGTCTTCCGCGCAGCCGGCCGCTGCGGCCGCGAAGCCGTCGGCCAGGCCGGCGGCGCCGGCGTCGAAATCCACCGACGTCACGGTCGCCGTGAACGGCGCGGGCGCGGTCTACGTCAATCGCGCCGGCACCAGCCTGCAGTTCTGGGTCGCCAATACCGGCGACAACACGATCGTGCGCAAGGCTTCCGTCACGGTCGATCCGACCGTCGCGAACACCGTGTTCGTCGAGCTCGGCGACAACGTGACCGGCCTGTTCTATGCCGACAATCTCCGCGCGGCCGGCGACCAGTTCCGCCTTTCGTTCCGCGGCCAGCTGCCGCAGGGCGGCGCGGCGATGCCGCTGGCGGCGCAGGCGCTCGCGCCGCTGCAGGACGTCAGCGTGCCCGAGGACATCGTCACGGTCACGCCGGTGCAGGTCGACCTGACGGCCTTGCTCGACAATCAGCGCGCGATCTACCAGCGCGTGCAGGAGATCGCGCCGCTGCAGGCCGACCAGGTCGAGCTGTTCCGCCTGCTCGCCGAGCAGGAAATGGCCGACGCCTGGACCACGCAGATCCACGAAGGCGCGACCGGCGCGGCGTTCCTGAGTGAAGGCGAGACGACCGTGCAGTCGCTGCACGACCAGTTCATCGCGCGCGTCACCAGCGACCTCGCCACCGCGCAGGCCGCCGCCGACGACATCCTCGCGACCGGCAACGCGCAGATCGAGCGCTTCGCCGGCCCGGTGACCCAGTGCATCAACGGCCAGCTCACCCGGATCAGCAGCCGGCTCAAGAACCTCGAAGCCCGCCTGATCAACTGGCCCGACGACGAGACCTACAACCAGCAGATCGAGGACGAGATCGCCGCGACCGAAGCCGCGCTCGAAAACAACGAGGCGATGCTGATGACCTGCGTCGACACGCAGGGGCTGGAGGACTACGCGCCGACGGTCGCCGTCGACGAGAACGGCGCCGACTACGAAGTCATCGCGAACGCGGCGCAGGCGCTGGTCGACGATCTCGAACCGCGCGTGGAAGCCTGGCGCCTCGCGCTCGAAGCCGCCGGCGCCGCCAAGGCCGCGCGCATCGAGGACAGCGCCGTCGTGGCGAACACGCTGGCGGCGCAGGACTATTTCAGCGCCTGGGTCAGCCCGGTCTACTCGGACGAGAGCGATCCGCCGATCGTGCCCGAACTGCCCGGTGCGCGCGGCAAGCAGGCGGTCGACCCGGAGAAAGCCGAAGCAGCCGCGAAAGCCAAGGCGGAAGCCAAGGCCATCGCGCGGGCCAAGGGCATGGAAGTGCTCTGCGACGACGAGACCTGGAACCTCGAATTCGATCTCGGCTCGCTCAACGTCGTGATCGGCACGCCGTGGAACGACCGCATCGTGACCGAGGGCGGCAACGACGTGATCCTCGCGTTCCGCGGCGACGACTGCATCGAAAGCCACGACGGCTACGACTTCGTGCTCGCCGGTCCCGGCAACGACACGATCTACGCGGGCGAAGAACACGACTTCGTGCTCGCCGGCCGCGGCAATGACGAGGTCCACGGCGGCTCGGGCCATACCTACACGATCAACATCGACGGCGAGACGGTCGAGTTCGATCTCGGCAACCTGCTGATCGGCCAGTCCGGCGACGACACGATCTTCGGCGGCGAAGTCGCGGCCGACATGGGCGCCGACGGCGTCGTCGACGATCACGGCTATACCGACTTCATCTTCGGCGACGCGCTGCTGTTCGGCCATCCGGCCGGCAACGACGTCATCGACGGCGAAATGGGCATCGACTTCCTGTTCGGCAACGACGGCAACGACCAGATCACCAACATCGAGCCCGGCGTCATCGGCATCTTCGGCCTCGACGTGTCGTTCGGCAGCTATTTCTTCGGCGGCAACGGCAACGACGTCCTCGTCGGCAGCAATACGGCCGTCACGGGCACGCTTCCGCTGCTCGGCGACTTCCTGTTCGGCAACGCCGGCGACGATATCGTCTTCGCCAACCAGGGCACGGACTTCGCGTTCGGCGCCGACGGCAACGACCGCATCGACGGCGGCGCGGGCATGGACTTCGCGTTCGGCTCCGGCGGCAACGATACCGTCGTCGGCAGCGACGGCCTGGATCTCGTGACCGGCAACGACGGCAACGACATCGTGCGCGGCTCGGCCGGCTTCGACCTGGTGTTCGGCGGCGACGGCGACGACGCGCTGTCCGGCGACGACGGCATGGATCTGGTCTTCGGCCGCAGCGGCGCCGACACGATCTCCGGCGGCAACGGCATCGACCTGCTGCTCGGCGGCGCCGACAACGATGTCATCGACGGCAACGACGCGACCGACCTCGCGTTCGGCGGCGACGGCGAAGACCGCATCAACGGCAACGACGGCATCGACCTGCTGCTCGGCCAGAACCAGTCCGACACGATCCGCGGCGGCAGCGCCACCGACGTGATCATCGGCGGCGGCAACACCGAGAAGAAGGAGGAATTCCTCTACGGCGAGGCCGGCATCGATCTCGTGTTCGGTTCCGCCGGCAACGACGTCATCGAAGGCGGCGCGGATCTCGATCTGCTGTTCGGCAACCGCGGCGACGACCGCATCGACGGCAACGACGGTACCGATCTGGTGTTCGGCGGCGACGGCTACGACGTCGTCAACGGCAACGCCGGTCTCGACGTCCTGTTCGGCGGCGGCGGCCGCGACACCATGGACGGCGGCGCCGACACCGACGTGATCTTCGGCGGCAGCGACTGCGACGCGATCGCCGGCGGCGACGGCGCCGACCTGATCTTCGGCGGCGACGGCAAGGACAAGATCGACGGCGGCGACAGCCTCGACATCGTGTTCGGCGGAAAGAGCCAGGATCACATCCAGGGCAGCGGCAGCCCCGACTTCCTGTTCGGCGGCGACGATCACGACTATATCGACGGCGGCGACGCGTTCGACGTGATCCTGGGGCAGTCCGGCGACGACTACCTCGTCGGCGGCGTCAGTCTCGACGTGCTGCTGGGCGGCGGCGGCAACGACTACATCGGCGGCGGTTCGGATGCCGACTTCGCCTTCGGCGGCGCCGACAACGACGTGCTCGACGGCGGCGACGGCGGCGACCTGCTGTTCGCCGGCGCCGGCGACGACAAGATCAATTCCGGCAGCGGCACGGACTTCAGCTTCGGTAACGCCGGCAACGATCATCTGCGTGCGGTCGAAGGCACGAACTTCGCGTTCGGCAACAAGGGCGACGATCGCGTCGACGGCTACCAGTCCTCGGGCAGCGACAACCGCGACTTCCTGTTCGGCAACAGCGACAACGACATGATCACCGGCAACCAGTCGAGCCAGAAGGATCTGCGCATGGGCGGCGGCGGCAGCGACACCAAGGTCTGGAACCAGACCTACGTGCCGGCCAGCACGTTCAACGTGACCTGGGCCGGCAACCTGGTCTGCCAGTAAGCCGTGTCGCGCCTGTCCCGCAAACGGGACAGGCGTTCCGGAGAGCGCCTCACGCACCGCAGCGGTGGGCGCGCAAACAAAAAAAACCCCGGCAATGCCGGGGTTTTTTTCGTGCTCCGCAACGCGGGCGACGATCAGAAGTCGGTGCAGCCGAACGCGCTCATCGAGCTCTTCGCGGCGTCGTTCGCAGCGACGCAGGCCTGGGCCAGGCTGGCCTTGCCGGCTTCGGTCGCGGCGGCCTGCTTCCAGGCCTGGCGCATCTGGTCGAGGCTGGCCTGCAGCTGGGCGCGCGAGGCTTCGGGCACCTTGCCGGACACGCAGGCCATGTACTTGTTGATGTAGTTGTCGCATTCCGGCACGCCGATCGCGTCGGCGGTCGCGGCAGGCGCCGGCGTGGCGGCCGGCGGCGGGGTCGGCGTGGTAGCCGGTGCAGCGGCCGGAGCCGGCGCGGCGGC
>NZ_JANFVR010000188.1 GCF_024609805.1 Tahibacter caeni
GGCGGTCTGCGCCACGGCCGGCGCCGGTGCCGCGGCGGGCTTGGCGGCGGGCTGCAGGCTGTCTTTCTCGGCCTCGCCGCGGACCGCCGGCTCGGTGCGGGTTTCGGCCTTCTTGTCGGCGGCGGCCGGGGCGGCGTCGGCGACGCGCTGCGGCGCCTGCTGGACTTCCTCGTGGCGCACGGCGCTCTCGGGCGCGGTCGTGGACTTCGGCGCACAGGCCGCGAGGCCCAGGGTCAGGGCAAGGCTGATCGCTACGGTGAGGCGGGTGCTGCGCATGGTCGTGCTCCGTCGGAGGGAATGGCGCAGCCTGCAACGGCGGCTCCGCGGCGCCGGGGTTAGCGGTCTCGCGACACGGCCGGCGCTAGTATGCGCGGGCCCTTTCCGGGCCAACGGGAGGCACGCTCATGAACCGATTCACGGCAGTCGCAGTGAGTGCGTTGACGGTACTGGCAGCAGGCGCTGCGCAGGCCGAGGACAAGAAACCGGCAGCCGAGGCCGCTCCGGCCATGACCGCCGAGCAGCAGGCGCAGATGGCCGCGTTCGAGAAAGCCAGCACGCCGCGGGCCGAGCACCAGCAGCTGGCCTATTTCGTCGGCAGCTGGACCGCGAAGACCAAGGTCTGGATGGATCCCGGCGCGCCGCCGCAGGAAAGCGACGGTACGTCGAAGGGCGCGGCGATCTACGGCGGCCGCTACGTCGCGATCACCTACGACGGCAGCTTCATGGGCCAGCCGTTCACGGGCCAGGGCCTGTTCGGCTTCGACAACCTGCGCGGGAAGTTCTTCAACACCTGGACCGACTCGATGTCGACGAGTTTCTGGCTGGCCTGGGGCGACCACGACAAGGCCACGAACGCCTGGACCTTCGACGGCGAGATGCCCGACATGATGCAGCCGGCGACGATGGTGAAAGTGCGCCAGGTCGTGCGCATCCACGACCAGAGCCGCTACACCTTCGACTGGTACGAGACGCGCGGCGGCAAGGAAGCGCACACGATGACGATCGAGTATCGCCGCCAGTAGCGCCGCCGCATGGAAACGGCGACCGGGACCGCGCCGCAGCGCCGTCCCGGTCGCCGCAGGGCTCACTGGCCGAAGCGGTAGGCGAGGTTCAGCGACACGAAGTCGATGTGGTCGAAGCGGCCGTTGCCGTCGTTCGTCAGCGCGAAGCGGCGGCCGGCGTCGGTGTAGCGGTCCCAGTCCAGGCGCACGTCCCAGTTCGGCGTCACGCGCACGTTCAGGCCGAGGCCGTAGGTCAGCTTGGTGTTGTCGTCGCTGTTGCTGAAGCGGTGCGGCTGGCCGTCGGCGCCGGTGCCGGTCTCGCTGTAGTCGACCTGGGCGTTGTACGCGCCGACGCGCAGGATGCCCGAGGTGCGGTCGTTGAAGTCGAGCTCGCCGAACACGGTCGCGCTGGGACCGGCGATCTCGTAGCGGCCGTCGATGTTCGCATCGGCGTTCGTCAGCGGCACCTGCGAATGCAGCACGTAGTTGCTGCTGACCTGGCCGAAGTCGACCCAGGCGAACTCGACGCCGAGCCAGGGCAGGAAGCGGTAGCCGCCGAACAGCTTCCAGGCGTTGTCGGTGTCGTCGGTGAGGCGGCCCGAGACGAAGGCGTAGCCCGGGTCGTTCGTGTAGGCGGAGCGGATCTGGCCGGTCAGCGAGTCGTCGTAGCGCGCCTGGCCGATGCCGGCGCCGACGTAGAAACCGGGGTCTGCCGCATGGGCGGCGCCGATGCCGGCGGCGATCAGGGTCGTGCAAAGTAGTTTTTTCAACATGTGATGATCTCCAATTGGTGAAGCCTGGCGCACCGGCGACGCCCCTGGCCGTCCCACCGGCCGCTTCCGGCCGAGACCGCCTTCCCCGTTGCGGCCGGCCGAAACGCTAGCACACGACATTCGCCGGCGCATGGCCCGTGCGGCGCCACAACTTCGCGCCGCCGCCGTTTTTTCCGCATTTTTCCGGCACCAAATTTGACGGGTCGCTGCCGTCGTCGCCGCTCCGGCTGCCGCACAATCCCTGGCGATGCAGACGGCGGCCGTGTGGGTGCACGCTCACGGGAGCACTCCCGACCGTCGCCTGCATCGCTGCAATTCGCGGACGCTTCCGTGCGCGCCGGCGGCAACGCGACCTGTTGCCACCGCCTATGACGTGCGGCTCGCGCGTTTCCCCCAAGCGCCGGAAACGGGCGGCGATGGCATCATCGCCGGGCCGCCGCCGCGCGCCGACGATCCAGGAGCGTCATGACCACCGCGATCCGCCAGCCCGTGCTGTTCGTCGGCCACGGCTCCCCGATGAACGCGATCGAACGCAACCGCTGGAGCGAGGCGTTCCGTGCGCTCGGCGCCACGCTCGGCAAGCCGCGCGCCGTGCTCGCGGTGTCGGCGCACTGGTTCGTGCCGGGCAGCTGGGTCACCGCGCAGGCGGCGCCGGCCACGATTCACGATTTCGGCGGCTTTCCGGCGGAACTGCATGCGGTGCGCTATCCGGCACGAGGCGATCCCGCGCTCGCGGCAGCGATCGCCGGGGAGAGCGCCGGCCGCATCCGCACGACCACCGACTGGGGCCTCGACCATGGCAGCTGGAGCGTGCTCCGTCATCTGTTCCCGGCCGCCGACGTGCCGGTGGTCCAGCTCAGCATCGACCGGCGCGCGACGCCGGCGCAGCACGCGCGGCTCGGCGCCGCACTCGCGCCGCTGCGCGACGAGGGCGTGCTGATCCTCGGCAGCGGCAACATCGTGCACAACCTCGCTCATGCGTTTCATGCCTGGCGCGCCGGCGAGACCGCGACGCCGGACTGGGCCGCCGGTTTCGACGCGGCCCTGGCCGAAGGCCTGCGCAGCGACGATCGCGTTGCCGCCGTCGTCGCCGCGCTGGAGCGGCCCGACGCCGGTCTCGCACATCCGACACCGGAACATTTCCTGCCGCTGATCTATGCCGCGGCCGCGAGCGACGCCGGCGACGACGTCGACTTTCCGGTCGAAGGCTTCGACATGGGATCGCTGTCGATGCGCAGCGTGCGCTTCCGGCCGCGCGCCTGAGTCTTTCGGCACTGCCGGCGCGGATTCCGGCGCGCCGGCCGCGTGCGTAGACTCGCGCGGGATGGCGGCGGGAGGACGGCATGGGCAAGGGTCTTGGCGGCGCGGTGGACGGCATCAAGGCGGCGCTGCGGCGCCACGACAAGCGCGCGCGGCCCGGCGGTCTGGACTGCGCGCTCGCCGACCGCATCGATTTCCTGAATCCCGGGCACTGGGACGCGCTGACCGCCGAAGCGTCGTTCTTCCTGTCGCGCGACTATCGCCGCCTGCTCGAGCGCCACACGCCCGAGGGCATGCAGCTGCGCTACGCGCTGGTCTATCGCGACGGCCGGCCCATCGTCGCGCTCGCGGCGCAGGTGCTCGAAGTGCGCGGCAATCAGCTCGCGAATCTGCCGGACTCGCGCCTGCGCCGCAAGGCGCTGCAGCAGCTCGGCACGCGCCTGCTGGTCTGCGGCAGCCTCGTCTCGAGCGGCTTTCACGGCCTCGCGTTCGCCGCGGACGAGGACCCGGCACTGCTCTGGCACGGCGTCGCCGAAGCGCTGTACCGCCTGCGCCGCGCCGACCGGCTGCACGGGCAGATCGACTACGTGATGATCAAGGACCTCGACGAAGCGCGCCACGCCGGCGCCGCGCCCCTGCGCGACTTCAGCTACCGGCCGCTGACGACCGAGCCGGAAATGGCCATGGCGGTGCGGCCGCACTGGCGCAGCTTCGCCGACTACCTCGCCGACCTGAATTCCAACTACCGCAGCAAGGCGAAGAAGGTCGCCAAGCAGGTCGCCGACGCCGGCTACCGCATCGAGCGCAATGCCGACGCGGCCGCGCACGATGCGCGCCTGCACGCGCTGTACAGCGCCGTCGAACGGCGCGCGAGCACGCGCCTGTCGGCGCTGCCGCCGGGCTATTTCGGCGCGCTTGCGCAGCTCGCCGGCGCGCAGCGCTTCCGCTGCACCCTGATCCGCAACGACACCGACATCGTCGGCTTCATCACGACGATCAAGGACGGCAATCGCGCGCTCGGCTACTACGTCGGCCTCGACTACGCGGTCAACGCGACCGTGCCGCTGTACCTGCGCCTGCTGCAATGCCTGATCGAGGACGCGATCGAGCTGCGCTGCGAGGAGCTCAGTTTCGGCCGCACGGCCGCCGAGCCGAAGGCCTCGCTCGGCGCGACCGCGCAGACCAGCCACGTCTGGCTGCGCCACCGTCTGCCGGCCGTCAACGCGCTGATCCGCGAAGTGTTCACGCGTGTGACGCCGGACGCCGCGCCGCAGCGCTCGCCGTTCAAGGAAGCCAGGACGATCGCGGACGAGGACTGAAGCCGGCGGCGCTGCGTCCGCGCCGCGCCCCGGAAGTCGCAGGTCGCGAAGAGCCGGGCGAACCGCGCCGTCGGGCTTTTTCCGATGCAGAGAATCCGCCTGATCGATCGCGCGAATCGCCGCACCGTCGCTTCATCGGCCGGCAGGCGATGCGCCATCGTCCCCCTGAGCGACGCCACCGCGCCGGCGTTTTCCGAACGCGCTCCTCCGCGACGCGATCATTCGAGTCGCGCGAGGCTTTCTTCGCCGGCGTTCTTCGCGACCGATCGTCCGATGCCGCGGTTCGCGTTGCTCGCCGCAAGCCACGTCGCTCATCGCGTCGGCCGGCGGTTCCGCCAGAACCTCGCCATGCCCTGCCCCGATTCGCCCGCAACGGACCGCGGCAAGGCCCGCGCGCGGCGGCAACGTCGCAGCTCCCTGTCGGCGGAGTCCTGCCATGTCCTTTCTCAAACCCGCCGCGCGGCCCTGGCGCGCGACCGATTTCACCTATTCGCGCGTAGCCCCCGCCGCGTTCGATGCGGAACTGCTCCACGTACTGCGCACGACCGCGCTCGTCGAATCCCGCGCCGACCAGTACGGCGACTATCTGCGTGCGGTGTTCGCCGCGCGCGGCGCGCACTGGCGCGATGCCATCGACCAATGGAACCGCGAAGAGCGCGAACACGGCCGCGCACTGCGCCGGCTGGCCGAAGCCGCCGGCGGCGGCTTCGCGTTCGAGCGCGTCATGCACGCCTATCTCGACGGCGTCGCCTACCACGCCTGCGACGGGCGTTCGGTGCGCGGCAGCATCGCCTGCGAGCTCGTCGCGCGCTGCATCGTCGAGGCGCTGGCCAGCACCTTCTATCGCGTGCTGCGCGACTGCTGCCGCGACGAGACCGGCCGCACGGTGCTGCATGCGCTCGCACTCGACGAAGCGCGCCACTGCGGCATGTTCAAGGCCCTGCTCGACGCCGAATGCGCGCAGCGGCCGGTGAGCCTCCGGCAACGCCTGCGCGTGGGCCTCGGCCGCATGCTCGAGCTCAGCGACGACCAGATCATGTTCGCCGCCTGGCTCGTCGACACCGCCGCCGAGCCGCACTACCGCAGCAGCGCCGTCGCGCGGCGCTACCAGGCCGCGCTGTATCCACGCTATCGCTACGTCCACCTCTGTTTCGCCGCGCGGCTGATCTGTCCGGTGTTGTTCGGACGACGCAGCGTTGCCGTGGACCGCCTGTTCGCGACGGCGCTGTGGCTTGGTCTACGTCTGCGCGCGACGCTGAGCCGGGCGGCGCTCGCGCTGGCCCGGCGACCGCGCCGCACGCAATGGCAACACCGCTGACATGGCCTCAAGCCGCCGGCGCAGGCGCTACGTCCAGGCCTTGCGCATCCTCAGGCGTGCCCCGCCCGCGGCTGCGCCGCAGCAGCGCGAAGCAGATCAGGCCGGCGGCGAGGGTCAGGGTCAGATGCAGCACATCGAGGTACAGCTGCGGCATCGTCATCTTGAGGTTGCTGATGACGCCGATCTCGATGGAGTTGCCGGCGCCGTGAGCGAACGCCGCAGGCCAGAACGAGCCGGCGCGCAGCGTCAGCCAGGCCAGGAACAGCGAGGCGCCGATCAGCATCAGCGGGAACAGCAGCAAGCCGCCCAGCACCGGATGGTCGGGATAGTTGTAGCCGGCCAGCAGGGACGGCAGGTGCCAGAACGACCAGACCAGTCCGAGCACGACGACGCCACGGCCGAGGCCGAGCCGGTCGATCAGCGCGCCCTGCAGCAGGCCGCGCCAGCCGAGTTCCTCGCCGATGGCCGGGATCGTGCTGATCGCCGCGAACCAGACGCCGGTGACGACGACGTTCGCGACGAACGGCGCCCAGCCCTGCGCGCCTTTGCCGAGCAGCCACGGACCGCCGGAAATCTGCACGCCGCCGGGCGAGAACTGGAACCAGCCCGGCGTGCCCCAGCCGAAGGCCAGCACGGCGGCGACGGCGCCGAAGCCGATCAGTATCGGTATGCACAAAGCGGGAACCGTCATCGGCCACATGCGCCAGGTCGGCTTCCAGCGGATCTGCCGGCGCGACGGCGCATGGAAGATCGCGAACAGCACGGTCGCGATGGCCGGCGTCGACATCACCAGGATCAGCCAGTACGACGGCGCATTCTCCGGATTGCCGTAGGCGGCGACGATGCCGAGCTGCACGCCCCAGCCCAGCACGAAGGTCAGCAGGCAGAAAATCAGAATCGCCCGTTTGCTCATTGTCTTGCTCCGGCCGCTTGATTTTGCGGACAAATGGAAATGTGGTTAATGTGATTCAGGTGCCGCGAGGCAAGGGGCGGCCACACGCCCGCTCCGCAGGCGTCTTGCAGCGTCCTGGAAAGCGCGGCCCCAGGGCCCGTCCGCGCGGACAGGCCTCGCGGCGGATCACTTGCGGCCGGCGAGCCGCCGCACGGTCCAAAGCAGCACGAGCCGCCCGAGCAGCAGCGGCAGTACGACGGCGGCCAGCGCGGCCGGCAACAACCAGGTGCCGAGCAGGTCGACGGCCTTGGCCGGATCGTCGATCACGCCGACGAACAGGTTGCCGCCGCCGCTCCAGAATCCGGTGTGCACCGGATCGCTGAGCTCGAAGAACACGAGCGAAGCGCCGGTGACGGCGAGCAGCACGCAGACGAGTACGAGGGTCGTGGCGACGGTGGCGATCAGACTGCGGTGCGCGCGGCGCAGCACCAGCCTCAGCATGGGACCGGAGCGGCCGGCGCCGAGCGCGCCGGACAGTTCCATCTGATCCACGAACTGGCGCGCATAGTCTTCGGCGCCGCCGAAACCGGCCAGCACCTGGGCCGGCGTCTGGCCGGCATCGCAGGCATCGCGCAGGTGCGCGCGGGTCTCGGCGACGATGTCGTCGCGGTCCTGCGCCGGCAGCGCCGACAGCGCCCATTTCAGTCGCCGCAGCCAGGGTTCGAATTCGCGAGTCTCGTTGCTCATCGCTTGCCACCTCGATTCAGGAACGCGCCCAATGCCGTCGCGATGCGCTGCCAGTCAGCCAGTTGCAGGGCCAGGTCGCGGCGACCCACGTCGGTCAGGGCGTAGTACTTGCGCGGCCGGTTGCCGCCGTCGTCGAGGCGCCATTCGGCCTGGGTCAGGCCCGAGCGCTCGAGCCGGTGCAGCAGCGGATAGATCGTGCCTTCGGCCAGCCCGAGCCCGGCCTCGCCGCGCAGGCGCTCGAGGATTTCCAGGCCGTAGTGCGCGCGCTCTTCCAGCAGGCTCAGCAGCGCCAGCTCGGCCAAGCCCTTGAGCAGTTGGGCTTGACGGCTTTCGTCGGCGGGTTTTCTTGTCTTGTCAGTCATCTTGTAATGCAAGATATAGTGCCAGGCCGCAGCGAACAAGCATGGCATTGGTCATGGGTGGGGCCGGTTCAGCCGGAACCGCTGCCAGACTGAGCGATGCATCCCGCCGCGGTACGCGCGGCGATCGAGCTGCCGTCGGCGCCGCAGCGCTTTTCTCCAATGCGCGACCGCTTGTTCCGCAGACCCGGCTCGACCGAGGCCGCTGCGGTTTCGCCGACGCGCCATGGCTATGCCTCGCGGCCGTGTATTGCTGTCGGCTCGCCGGCGCGGCCTTGGCATCGGGTGCAGGGCGAGATCGTCATGCCGTGGGCAAAGCCTCCTCATCCGGCCCCCCCGACCTGTGCCTGAAAGAGAGAAAACGCACCACGGCACATGGTCCCGCGTGCGGTCTCAGGCTTCCGGTTCGCCGCAAGGTAGCGCGCTGACGAGCACTGCTCCGGGTCCCGCATGCGCCGAGATCGCAGCGCCCATCGCGACGATCCCGGGCGCGGCGATGGCGAGTTCGGCCTGTAGCGCGGCGGCCAGCGCCGCGGCTTCGCCGGGATTGTCGCAATGGCCGATCAGCAGGCGGCCGCGACGCTGCGCCGGCGTCAGCCGCCGCGCCACCCAGCGCGCGAAGCGCTGCGGCAGCTCGGGGCGCAGGCGCAGGACTGAGCGCAGATGCAGGCGGCCGTCACGGCCGACCGCGGCGATCGGCGCGAGGCCGAGTCGCCGCGTCAGCGGCAGGGTCCAGGCCGGCAGGCGGCCGCCGCGCACGATGTGGCTGAGATCGCGCACGTAAGCGAACAAGGCCGTCTGCGGCACGAGTGTCGCGATGCGCGCGGCGATCGTCGGGCCGTCCAGACCCTGCAGCGCGAGTTCGGCGGCCTGCAGCGCGAGCAACCCCTGGCCGCACGAGGCCGTGCGCGTATCGACGACGTGGATGCGGTTGCCGGCACAGCGCGCGGCGGCGCTTTCGCCGGCCTGCAAGGTGCCGCTGACCGCGCGCGACAGGCCGACATAGACGACTTCGTCGTGGTGGCTCAGCAGGAATTCGAACAGGCGGCGGAAGTCGCCCGGCGGCGGCTGCGAGGTACGCGGCGGCAGCGGATTGCGGCGCAGCTCCCGGAAGAATTCGGCCGGCGACAGCGAAACCTTGTCGAGATAGTCCTGCGCGCCGAAGTTCAGGCGCACGGGCACGAGATGCAGCGGCAGGCGCTCCAGCTCCGCATCCGGCAGATCGGCGGCCGAATCGGCGACGACGGCGACGCGCGTGCGTGCCTGCGTCGCGCGCTGCTGCGAGTGCATGTCGTCGGCCTTGCAGCTCGTCACGTCGCCGAACGCGGCGAGGAGGTCGTAGAGCCGCTGCGGTTCGTCCAGGTGCACGTGCACGCGCAGCCGCGTGCGCGTGCCGGCGAGCACGAGGCTGCTGTGGTCCAGCGCCTGCAGCGCCGCGCGCACGGCGTCGCGCTCGATCGCTTCGGCGCCGAGCACGCATTCGGTGCACCAGCGATGTGGCGCATCGGCGGCGTCGGCTTCGGCCATGACGCCGGCTTCGCCGCCGCGGTAGTCGTCGAGCGCGGCGAGTCCGGCGCGGCCGCGCCGCAAATAATCGTCTATGCCTTCTAGCAGCTCGACGAATCCGAGCGCGCCGGCGTCGACGACGCCGGCCTTGCGCAGCACGGCCAGTTGTTCGGGCGTGCGTTGCAGCGCTTCGCGCGCCGCGGCCACGGCGCGCGTCCAGCAGCCGCGCAGATCGTCGGCCCCGCGCGCGGCGTCGGCCTGCAGCGCCGCGGCGAATGCGGCGATGACCGACAGCATGGTGCCTTCGCGCGGTTCGGCGACGGCGCCGCGCGCCT
>NZ_JANFVR010000189.1 GCF_024609805.1 Tahibacter caeni
GCGAAGCAGCCGAGACGCGCGCCCTGGCCGCGGCCGCACGCACGCGGCTGCAGCTGCTCGGCCTGTCGCCGGCGGATTTCGCGCACGCCGGCGCCGGTCCGCTGCGCATCGTGCTGCGTGCGCCGGCCGACGGCATCGCCGCCGAGATCGCCGTGCGCGAGGGCGAGACCGTCGCGCCGGGCCAACTGCTGTTCCGGCTCGAATCGGCCACGACGATCTGGCTCGAAGCGCGCGTGCCGCCGGTGCAGGCCGCCGCGCTGGCGAGCGGCGCGGATGTTTCGGCCGAGATCGCCGGCGAGGCGTCCGCGCGCGCCGCGCGCATCGACGCGGTGCTGCCCGACGTCGATCCCGCCACGCGCACGCGGCGCGTGCGCATCGTGCTCGCGAACGCCGATGGACGTCTGGCCGCGGGCCAGTTCGCCGAGGTACGGCTGCAGGGCGGGGCGGCCGAGGACCATGTCTGGCTGGCCAGCGAAGCGCTGATCGCCGACGGCCGCGAGGCGCGCGTGATCCTGCGCGACGGCGCCGGCCGCTTCCGGCCGCAGCGCGTGCAGACCGGCCGGGTCGTCGATGCGCGCACTGAAATCCTCGCTGGCTTGAGCGGCGGCGAGGAGGTCGTCGTGTCGGGCCAGTTCCTGATCGATTCGGAAGCGAGCCTGGCCGGACTGCTGACGCGTCTGGACACGGAGGCGGAGGCCGCCGCGCCGCCGCCGCACCGGCACGACGGACACGACCGACGCGAAGGACACGACCCGCACGGAGAGCAGCGATGATCGCCGCGCTGATCCGCGCCGCCGTGCGCCATCGCGGACTCGTACTGCTCGCCGCGCTGCTGCTCGCGGCCTGGGGTGTCTGGGCGCTCGCGCGGCTGCCGCTCGACGCGCTGCCGGATCTGTCGGACACCCAGGTCATCGTGCGCAGCGAATGGCCGGGCCAGGCGCCGCGCATCGTCGAGGACCAGGTCACTTATCCGCTCGCGACGACCCTGCTGTCGGTGCCCGGCGTCAAGGCCGTGCGCGGCTTTTCGTTCTTCGGCGATTCCTACGTCTACGCACTGTTCGACGACGCGACCGATCCGTACTGGGCGCGTTCGCGCGTGCTCGAGTACCTCAGCCAGGCGCGCGACCGCCTGCCGGCCGCGGTGAATCCCTCGCTCGGGCCGGACGCGACCGGCCTGGGCTGGGTCTACCAGTACGCGCTGATCGACCGCAGCGGCCGGCACGACCTCGGCCAGCTGCGTGCGCTGCAGGACTGGTTCCTGCGCTACGAGCTCAAGAGCGTGCCCGACGTCGCCGAAGTGGCCACGGTCGGCGGCGCCGTACGCGCCTGGCAGATCGAGCCCGACGCGCAGGCGCTGGCCGCGCGCGGGCTGACCGTGAGCCGGATTGCCGACGCGCTGCGCGACGCGAACGGCGCCGGCGGCGGCTCGGCGATCGAGCAGGGCGAAGCCGACCTGATGCTGCGCAGCGAAGGCTACCTGCGCGACGTCGAGGGTTTTGCGCGCGTGCCGGTAGCGACGGCCGACGGTGTGCCGGTGCTGCTCGGCGACGTCGCGCGGATCTACCGCGGTCCGGCGCCGCGCCGCGGCATCGCCGAGCTCGACGGCGAGGGCGAAGTCGTCGGCGGCGTGGTCGTGCTGCGCAGCGGCAAGGACGCGCTCGCGGCGATCGCCGCGGTGCAGGCGCGCCTGCGCGCGCTGCAGGCCAGCCTGCCGGCCGGCGTGGAGATCGTGCCGGTCTACGACCGCAGCGGCCTGATCCGCGACGCGGTCGCCAATCTCGGCGGCAAGCTGGTCGAGGAGTTCCTCGTCGTCGCGCTGGTCTGCGCGCTGTTCCTCTGGCATCTGCGCTCGGCGCTCGTGGCCGTGGTCACCTTGCCGCTCGGCGTGCTCGCCGCGTTCGTCGTCATGCATTACCAGGGCGTCAGCGCGAACCTGCTGTCGCTCGGCGGCATCGCGATCGCGATCGGCGCGATGGTCGACGCGGCCGTCGTGCTCGCCGAGAACGCGCACCGGCATCTGCAGCACTGGCGCGAGCGCCACGGCGCGGAAGCCGGCGGCGAGACGCGCTGGCAGGTGCTCGTCGACGCGGCGGTCGAGGTCGGGCCGGCACTGTTCGTGAGCCTGCTCGTGATCACCCTGTCGTTCGTGCCGGTGTTCGCGCTCGAAGCGCAGGAAGGCCGGCTGTTCCGGCCGCTGGCCTACACCAAGACCTATGCGATGGCCGCGTCGGCGGTACTGGCCGTGACGTTGATCCCGGTGCTCATGGGCTACCTGGTCCGCGGCCGCATCCGCGCCGAGCAGGCCAATCCGCTGAATCGCGCGCTGATCGCGATCTATCGTCCGGTGCTCGATGCGACACTGCGCTTCCCGCGCACGACTCTCGTGCTGGCGGTTGCGGCGCTCGCGCTCGGCGCCTGGCCGCTCGCGCACCTCGGCAGCGAATTCATGCCGCCGCTGGAAGAGGGCAGCCTGCTGTACATGCCGACGGCGCTGCCGGGGCTGTCCGCGGCGAAAGCAGCGGAGCTGCTGCAGCTCAGCGACCGCATGATCCGCACGGTGCCGGAAGTGGACCACGTGTTCGGCAAGGCCGGCCGCGCCGACAGTGCGACCGATCCGGCGCCGATCGAGATGTTCGAGACCACGGTGACGTTCAAGCCGCGCAGCGAATGGCGCCCCGGCATGACCTGGCCGCGGCTGCGCGAGGAACTCGACGAGGCCGTGCGCGTGCCGGGCCTGACCAACCTGTGGGTGCCGCCGGTGCGCAACCGCATCGACATGCTCGCCACCGGCATCAAGAGCCCGGTCGGCATCAAGCTCACGGGCGCGGATCCGGCCGTGCTCGCCGGGCTCGCGCAGGCCGTCGCGAAGGTCGCCGGCGGCGTGTCCGGCGTGAGCTCGGCGGCGGCCGAGCGCAATGCCGACGGCCGCTATCTCGATCTGACGATCCGCCGCGACGCGGCCGCGCGCTACGGTTTCAGCCAGGCCGCGCTGCAGCAGCTGATCGCCACGGCCGTCGGCGGCGAACCGGTCGGCGAAACCATCGAAGGCCGCGAGCGCTACCCGATCGTGCTGCGCTTTCCGCGCGCGCAGCGCGACAGCGCGGCCGATCTCGGCCGCCTGCCACTGGTCTCGCCGACCGGGGAGCAGCTGACCCTCGGCAGCGTCGCCGAGCTGGCCGTCGTCGCCGGTCCGTCGATGCTCAAGAGCGACAACGGCCGGCTCGCGAGCTATGTCTACGTCGACGTGGCCGGACGCGATCTCGGCTCGGTCGTCGCCGATCTGCAGCAGGTCGTGGCCGCACAGGTGAGCTTGCCGCCGGGCTATGCGTTGGGCTGGTCGGGCCAGTACGAATACCTGCAGCGCGCCGTCGCGCGCCTGCGCTGGATCGTGCCGGCGGCGCTGCTGATCATCTTCGTGCTGATCCAGCGCGTGTTCGGCCGCGCCGAGGAGGCCGCACTGATTCTCGCGAGCCTGCCGCTGGCCCTGGTCGGCGGCCTCTGGCTGGTCTGGCTGCTTGGCTATGCGGTCTCGGTCGCGAGCATCATCGGCTTCATCGCGCTGGCCGGCGTCGCCGCCGAATTCGGCATCCTGATGCTGCTGTATCTGCGCCAGGCCTGGCAGGCACGGCTCGCCGCGGCGCCGGACGCGGACGCGCAGGCGCTCGACGAGGCCATACGCGAAGGCGCCGTGCTGCGCGTACGGCCCAAGGCCATGACGGTCGCGGTGATCCTGGCCGGCCTGCTGCCGATCCTGCTCGGCGGCGGCGCCGGCGCAGAAGTCATGCAGCGCATCGCGGCGCCGATGGTCGGCGGCATGATCACGGCGCCGCTGCTGTCGATGCTCGTGATACCGGCCGCCTATTGCCTGCTGCAGCGGCGCGCGCTGCGCCGGCGCAAGATGATTGATCCACGGGCCGTCCGCGACGGCGTGCAGCAGACTGAACTACCGCAGGGGAGCTGACCATGAAACTGTTGAAGACCTTGCTCGTGCTCGCGCTGCTGGCCGTCGCCGGCGCCGCGGCCGTGGTGACGACCGGCGCCTACGACGTGGCCGCCGACACGCCGCATTGGCCGTCCACGTACCGCCTGATCGAATTCGCGCGCACGCGCTCGATCGCCGTGCGTGCGGCCGACATCGTCGTGCCCGACCTGGACGACCCTGCGCTGCTGCGCAGCGGCGCGGGCAACTACGACGCCATGTGCGTCAGCTGCCATCTGAGCCCGGCCGACGGCGAGGACACCGAACTGAGCCTCGGCCTGTATCCGCGGCCGCCGCGCTGGGACGCGCTCGGCACGGTCGAACCGCGCGCCGCGTTCTGGACGCTCAAGCACGGCATCAAGGCGTCGGGCATGCCGGTCTGGGGCCGCAGCATGGACGACCGCTACCTCTGGGGCATGGTCGCGTTCCTGCGGCAACTGCCCGGCATGAGCGCCGAACGTTATCGCGCCGCGGTCGCCGCGAGCCCGGGCCATTCGCACGGCGGCGGCGAGACCGATGTCGGCGGCGGCGATCCGCACGCGCAACACGGCGGCGCCGAAACGCCGCGCTCCTCGTTCGAACCCGTCGACGATCCGACGGCGGCGCCGACACCCGCAAGGGAGCATGAGCACGACGAGGAAAACCACCACTGAGTCCGCGACCGAGCGTTTTCGACACTTTCCCCGACTGGAGTGAACCGCATGAAACTGCACACCGTAAGCCTGAGCCTGGTCCTCGCCCTGATCGCCGCACCGGCGTTTTCGCACGGCAAGGAGAAACACGACGTCGCGGCCGTGGTCGCCGGCCGCGACGCGGGCAAGGCCGAGCTGCAGATCGCGCCGGCGGCTGCCGATGCCGTCGCCGTCGTCGAGCGCTTTTCCGCGGCACTGTCGGCCGGCAATCCCGACAAGGCGGCGGCCGAGCTCGATCCGGCCGTGCTGATCCTCGAGAGCGGCGGCGTGGAGCGCAGCCGCGACGAATACCTGGCCGGTCATGCGAAGGCCGACGCGGACTTCCTGAAAGGCGCACAGGTCAGCCTGACGCGGCGCACGGCGCAGGCCTCGGGCGAGCTGGCCTGGATCGGCAGCGAAAGCGCGATCCACGCGAAGAAAGGCGCGGACGTCGTTGCGATCGATTCGACCGAAACCATGGTGCTGCGCAAGACCGCGCAGGGCTGGAAGATCGTGCACATCCACTGGTCGTCGCGCCGCGCCGGCGCCGGTCACTGAGGTAGGGCCGACGCGAGTTCCGGTGCCGATGCGCACCGGGGCTTGACTCTGGACCTTGGTCCAGGGTGCAGACTTGCGGCCCGAAGGAGACCGGACATGACCAGCCTGAGCATAGGCCAGCTCGCCGAGCAGGCCGGCGTCGCCATCGACACGGTGCGCTACTACGAACGCAACGACCTGCTGGCGCCGGCCGGCCGGCTGGCCTCGGGCTATCGCCGCTACGGCGCGACCGAACTGAAGCGGCTGCGCTTCATCCGCCGCGCGAAGGCGCTGGGCTTTTCGCTCGACGGCATCCGCGAACTGCTCGCGCTCAGCGACGAGCGCGACGTGGCCGAGGTCAAGCGCGCGGCGCAGCGCAAGCTCGCCGACATCGAGCAGCGCATCGCCGAGCTCGAGCGCATCCGCGGCGGCCTGCACACGTTGATCGCCGCGTGTCCGGGCCATGGCCGCGCCGAGGCCTGTCCGATCCTCAATGCCCTGACGCAGGAGGAACCCGCATGAAACCCACGAACGACACCGCGCCGTCCGGCAGCTGCTGCACGGGCGCGGCGAAACCCGCCGCGCCCGGCGCGCCGGCGCGCGATTGCGACGAAGCCGCGGCGGCGTCCTGCTGTCCCGGCCCGGCCGCGAAAAGCGGCGACACCGCCGCGCCGGCGCATCAGGCGCATCAGGCGCATCAGGCGCATCAGGCCGACGAGACATCGTCGTGCGGCGCGGGCGGGGCAGCCGCGCCGGATACGCCGCCCGCCGCGCAGCTGCAGCGCCATCACGGCGACGCGGCGCCAGGTGCCGGCACCGGCAGGAGTCCGGCGTCGTCTTGCTGTGCCGGAAGCGCTTCCGCCGGCACGCACGCGCATCATGGCGGTGGGCATCACGGCCATGGGCATCACGCTGCGCAGTCGCACGACTCGCACGGGCACGAACCTGCCGGCGGCGGCGGCCTGACCGATCCGGTCTGCGGCATGCGCGTCGGCGAGGATTCGGCGCACCAGGCCGAGCACGACGGCCGGCGCCATTACTTCTGCTCGGCCGGCTGCCGCAGCAAGTTCGTCGCCGAGCCGCGGCGCTATCTCGAACCGGCGGCGGCGCCCGCCGCGCCGGCGCCGCCGGGCACGCAGTACACCTGTCCGATGCATCCGCAGATCGTGCAGGATCGCCCGGGCACCTGTCCGCTCTGCGGCATGGCGCTGGAACCGCTGATGCCGAGCCTGGAGGAGGGCGAGAATCCCGAATTGACGGACTTCCGCCGCCGCTTCTTCCGGACGTTGCCGCTGTCGCTCGCGGTGCTCGCGCTGGCCATGCTCGGCCACCGGCTGCCGCTGCCCGCGGGCACGCGCACCTGGCTCGAACTGCTGCTGTCGGCGCCGGTCGTGCTCTGGGCCGGCGCTCCGTTCTTCCGGCGCTGGGCCCAGTCCATCGCCAATCGCAGTCCGAACATGTGGACCCTGATCGGCACCGGCGTCGGCGCGGCGTTCGGCTACAGCCTCGTCGCGACCCTCGCGCCGGACGTGTTCCCGGATTCGTTCCGCGAGCACGGCCGCGTCGGCGTCTACTTCGAGGCCGCCGCGATCATCGTTTCGCTGACCCTGCTCGGCCAGGTCCTCGAGCTCAAGGCGCGCTCGAGCACGTCGGCCGCGATCAAGGCGCTGCTCGGCCTCGCGCCGAAGACCGCGCGGCGCCTGCGCGAGGACGGCACCGAGGAAGACATACCGCTGACCCACGTCCACGTCGGCGACCGCCTGCGCGTGCGCCCCGGCGAGAAGGTGCCGGTCGACGGCGTCGTGCTCGACGGCCGTTCGCACGTCGACGAATCCATGCTGACCGGCGAACCGATGCCGGTGGAAAAGCTGGCCGGCGCGAAGGTCATCGGCGCGACGATCAACGGCAACGGCAGTCTCGTGATCCGCGCCGAGCGCATCGGCTCCGACACCGTGCTCGCGCAGATCGTGCAGCTCGTCGCCCAGGCGCAGCGCTCGCGTGCGCCGATGCAGCGCCTCGCCGACAAGGTCAGCTTCTGGTTCGTGCTCGGCGTGCTCGCCGCGGCCGCGGCGACCTTCGCCGGCTGGGGTCTGTTCGGTCCCGAGCCGTCATGGACCTACGCCGTCGTCAACGCGGTCGCCGTGCTGATCATCGCGTGTCCGTGCGCGCTCGGCCTCGCCACGCCGATGTCCATCATGGTCGCGACCGGCCGCGCGGCCCAGGCCGGCGTGCTGTTCCGCGACGCCGAGGCGATCGAGCGCCTGCGCACCGTCGACACCCTGATCGTCGACAAGACCGGCACCCTGACCGAAGGGCGCCCGGCGTTCCGCGAGGTCGTCGCGTTCGGCGGCCGCGACGAGAACGAAGTGCTGCGGCTCGCCGCGAGTCTCGACCAGGGCAGCGAGCATCCGCTGGCCGAGGCCATCGTGGCCGAGGCGCGCCGGCGCGGACTCGCGCTGGAGACTTCGGCCGACTTCGAGTCGGTGACCGGCCTAGGCGTGCAGGGCCGCGTCGGCGGCCGGCCGCTGCTGCTCGGCAACACCACGTTGATGCAGGGCCGCGGCGTCGATCCGGCCGTCGCGCAGGCACGCGCCGAGCATCTGCGCGGCGATGGTGCGAGCGTCATGTTCCTGGCCGTCGACGGCGTGCTGGCGGGTCTCGTCGCCGTGGCCGATCCGGTCAAGACCAGCACACCCGACGCGATCGCCGCGCTGCAGGCGGCCGGCGTGCGCGTGGTCATGGCCACGGGCGACGGACTGACCACGGCCGCGGCGGTCGCGCGGCGCCTCGGCATCGCCGAGTTCCACGGCGAAGTGCGCCCGCAGGACAAGGCCGCGCTGGTCACGCAGCTGCAGGCGCAGGGACGCCGCGTCGCGATGGCCGGCGACGGCATCAACGACGCGCCGGCCCTGGCCGCGGCCGACGTCGGCATCGCCATGGGCACGGGCACCGACGTGGCCATGTCGAGCGCACAGGTCACCCTGGTCAAGGGCGACCTGCGCGGCATCCTGCGCGCGCGCCAGCTGTCGCAGGCGACGGTGCGCAACATGCGCCAGAACCTGCTGTTCGCGTTCGCCTACAACGCGCTCGGCGTGCCGGTCGCAGCCGGCCTGCTGTATCCGGCATTCGGTCTGCTGCTGAGTCCCATGCTCGCGGCGCTCGCGATGAGCCTGTCCTCGGTGTCGGTCGTCGGCAACGCGCTGCGCCTGCGCGGCGCCGACTGATGGGCTGCGCGGACCGCGGCGCCGGCCTCGTCGACGGCTACTGGCGTACCCACTTGCCGTCGCCAGCGTCCCATTTGACGCCGATGCGCTCGCCCTGCTCGGACGGATCGCCGCCATCGGCGGAAATGCTCACGCGGATGATCAGGCTGCACTCGTACCAGCCCGTCGGCGCATGCGGCATGGGCTTGCACGGTCCGTCCTTGCGGACGTCGTGCAAGGTCGGATGCAGGGTGATCGAGTTGCCGGTCGCCGTGGAGGTCACCGGCAGGCCGCCGGCGGCCTCGAGCTCGTCGTAGCGCTCGAACTCGAGCTTGCGCAGTACCGCTTCGGACGGCTCCTCGTCCGGCACGGGTACGCCGGCCGGCGGGGGCTCCGGCGTCGGCGCGGCCGATGCGGCGGCATCGGCGGACGGCGACTGCCGGGAACAGCCGGCGAGTACGAGCAGCAGGACGGCGGCAGCGACGCGCAGGCGTCGGTCGGCGATGGCGTGCATGGATTTCCCCTGGATGCGCAGCGGCGTCGGCCGGACGTCCGACACGATCGGGGAAACTGCGCCGCCGAATTCTAGGTGCGTACAGACGTCCGGACAAACCTGCCGGCGTTCGCAACTGACCGGAAAAGTCCGGTTTGCCGGTTGCCGCGCCGTCTCAGGCGAGGCCGCCTGCTGATCCTGTCGGTGCTCGCGCGCCGCGAAGCGCGGCTCGGCCTCGTGCTCGGCCATGCCACGACCTGCGCACTGAGCGCCGGCGCGGCGACCAGCTGAGCGCCGTTGCGAGCGTCCTGCACTCAGTACGGCTGCGCGGACGTGCCGCGCCAGGATTCCGCGGGCATCGGCGCCGGCGCGGACAGCGCCGCGTCGGCCGGAAAGTCCGGCAGCAGTTCGCGGTAGACGTCCAGGGTGCGCGCGTTGACGCGCTCGACGTCGTAGTCGGCGCGCACGCGCGCGAGCGCCGCGTCGCCGAGGCGCCGCAGCAGCGCGCGGTCGTCGTCGAGGCGCGCGATCGCATGGGCCAGCGCGGCCGCGTCGCGCACCGGCACGAGCAGGCCGTCCACGCTGTCGCG
>NZ_JANFVR010000019.1 GCF_024609805.1 Tahibacter caeni
GACGGCGGCAGCTACGCGGCGCTCGCGCAGGCGCCCGACGGCCGCATCTGGGTGTCCGACGTGAAGCTCGGTACGCGCGCGTTCACCGGCGCGGTCGATGCCGCCGCGATGGCGGCCGAAACCGATACGTCCACGCCGATCCATTTCGCGCAGATGCGCTTCGACCGCTACGGCGTGTTCTGGGGCACCGACCGCAACAACCGCGGCATACGGCGCAGCGCGCGTCTCGGCGAGGTGCCCAGCGGCCGCGGCCTGCGCGACGCGGACTTCGACGGCGGCATCGACGAACACAACGGCCTGAGTTCGAACAAGACCGTGCCGCTGCTGACCGATCGCGAAGGCAACGTCTGGGCCGGCACCAACCTCGGCCTGCATCGCTTCCGCTACAACAACGTGCGCATGCTGCGCGACGAACGGCTCGACCATCAGCTCGGCTACGCGATCGGCGCGAGCGAACGCTACGGCCTGCTGATCGCCAACCGCGGCACCGTGTACGCGCTGCACGACGGCCCGCTGCAGCGCGTGGTCGACACGCCGGCGAACGCCATCGGCGGGCTTGCCGCCGGACGCGGCGACACGGCCTGGTTCACGAGCGGCGCGGCGCTCTGGCGCTGGCAGGACGGCCGGCTCGTGCCCGTGCCACCGCCGGCCGGGACGATGGGACAGGCCAGCCTGATCGCCTACGACGGCGAGGACGGCCTCTACGCACTGTGGCAGCCCGGCGGCCTGCAGCGCCAGGCGGGCGGACGATGGCAGCCCGTCACGCGCGCGCTCGATCCGCGCAATGCCGCGGTGCTCGCGCGCGGCAGCGACGGCACCGTGTGGCTGGGCTACGGCGACAGCCAGCTGCTGCGTTGGCGCGACGGCGCCGAACGGCTCTATACCGCGGCCGACGGCCTGCCGGCCGGCACGATCACGGCGCTGGCCGCCGTCGACGACGCCGTGCTCGTCGCCGGCGAAAACGGTGTCGCGCTGCTGCGCGACGATCAGGCGCGCGCGCTGGTCACCGAACCGCCGGAGCTGCTGCACGGCGTCAGCGGCATCGTCGCCGCGGCCGACGGCGAGGTATGGTTCAACGGCCTGCACGGCATCGTGCAGGCCAGTCCTGCGGCGCTGCGCAACGCCGCGGCGACGGGACAGCCGGCCGTGCTGCGCGTGTTCGACAAGGAGGACGGCCTGCGCGGCGTCGCGCTGCAGTTCCCCGCCTCGCCGTCGGCGGCGCGCGACGCGGACGGAAAGCTCTGGTTCGCGACGAACCAGGGCATCGCGCGCATCGATCCGGCGCGGCTCCACAGCAACACCGCGGTACCGCCGGTCGCGATACGCGCGCTGCGCGCCGGCGGCCACGACTACGCGGTGCAGGCCGGACTCGCGCTGCTGCCCGGCACGCGCGACCTGCAGATCGACTACACCGCGCTGAGCCTGTCGGTGCCGCACCGCGTGCAGCTGCGCTATCGGCTCGCAGGCGTCGACGCCGACTGGCAGGACGCCGGCACGCGGCGGCGCGCGTTCTACACCAACCTCGGTCCGGGCGCATACCGCTTCGACGTGATCGCGGCCAACGACGGCGGCGTCTGGAACCGCACCGGCGCGACGCTGGATTTCCGCATCGAGCCGCGCTTCGTCGAGACCGGCGTGTTCTACGCGCTGTGCGCGCTGGCCGCGGCCGCGACCCTGTTCGCGCTGTACCTGCTGCGCCTGCGCCAGCTCGCCGCACGCCTGCGCGCGCGGCTCGACGAACGGCATCGCGAGCGCGAACGCATCGCGCGCGAGCTGCACGACACCCTGCTGCAGGGCGTGCAGGGCCTGATCCTGCGTTTCCAGGCCATCGCGAACAAGGTGCCGCGGAGCGAGCCGCTGCGCGACGCGCTGGAGACGACGCTCGATCGCGCCGAAGCGCTCGTCGTCGAAGCGCGCGATCGCGTGCAGGACCTGCGCGCCGGCATCGCCGACGATCCGCTGGACCTGCCCGATGCGTTCGCGCGTACCGGCGCCGAATTGGCGGAGGCCTATCCGGCCGAATTCCGCGTCGTCGTCGAAGGCCATCTGCCGGCGCTGGACTCGCTGCGCCGCGACGAGATCTTCCGCATCGGCCGTGAGGCGCTGTTCAATGCGTTCCGCCATGCCCAGGCCCGGCACATCGAGGTCGAGATCGCGGCCGAGCGCGAGCGCCTGCGCCTGCGCGTGCGCGACGACGGCCGGGGCATCGAAGAGGCCATCCTCGATGCGGGCGGCAAGGCCGGCCATTGGGGCCTGTCGGGCATGCGCGAACGCGCGAACGGCCTCGGCGCGCAGCTCAACATCTGGAGCCGCCGCGGTCGCGGCAGCGAAATCGAACTGCTGCTGCCGCTGCCGCGCGACGGCCGCTGGCAGCGGCTGGCCCGGCAGCTCGCGGCCGGAAAAACCTGATCCGCCTTCCCTGCGAGGTATTCATGCGTCATCGCCGCCCTTCCCCGTCACGGGCCGCGCCGCAAGCCGCCGCGCGGCCGCGCCGTTCGCGCAAGGTCCGTCCGTGAGCGACGCGCCGATCCGTCTGCTCGTCGTCGACGACCATCCGCTGCTGCGCGAGGGCATCGCCGGCGTGCTCGACGGCGAGGACGACCTGCAGCTCGTCGCCGAGGCGGCCGACGGCGACGAGGCCATCGCCGCGTTCCGCGCGCACCGCCCGGACGTGACCCTGATGGATCTGCAGATGCCGCGGCGCAGCGGCGTGGACGCGATCCTTGCGATCCGCGCCGAGTTCCCCGACGCGCGCATCATCGTGCTGACGACCTATGCCGGCGACGTGCAGGCGCTGCGTGCGCTGCAGGCCGGCGCGCAGGGCTATCTGCTCAAGAGCTCGCTGCGCAAGGAGCTCGTCGACACGGTGCGCAGCGTCATGGCCGGACGCCGGCGCATCGCGGCCGAGGTCGCCTGCGAGATCGCCGCGCACGCGGGCGACGCGCCGCTGAGCGCGCGCGAAATCGAGATCCTGCGCGGCGTCGCGGCCGGCAATTCCAACAAGGTCGTCGCCGCGCGCCTGGGCATCAGCGAAGAAACCGTCAAGGCGCACATGAAGAGCATTCTTGCGAAACTCGGCGCGAACGACCGCACTCACGCCGTCACGATAGGCCTGCGCCGGGGGATACTCGATGTCTGACCACGACAGCAACCGCCCCCGGGAAGCCGGCGCCTGGGCGCCGCTGCGCCATCCGACGTTCCGCTCGCTGTGGCTGGCCATCCTCGTCGGCAACATCGGCACCTGGATCCACGACGTCGCCGCGGCCTGGATCATGGCCGAGACCACGGGCTCGCCGCTGATGGTCGCCGCGGTGCAGTCGGCGACGACCTTGCCGGTCGTGCTGCTCGCGATCGTCGCCGGCACCCTGGCCGACATCGTCGACCGGCGCCGCTATCTGATCCTTGCGCAATTGTGGATGTTCCTCGCCGCGGGCACCCTGGCCGTGCTGGCCCAGCTCGGGCTGCTCGGTCCCTGGTCGCTGGTACTGCTGACCTTCGCGCTCGGCTGCGGCGCGGCGATGGCGATGCCGGCGCAGCAGGCGACCACGCCCGAGCTCGTGCCGAAACCGCTGCTCGGCAGCGCCGTCGCGCTGGGCTCGCTGAGCATGAACATCGCGCGCGCGACGGGACCGGCGATCGGCGGCCTCATCGTCGCGCAGACCGGTGCCGCGATGGCGTTCGCGATCAACGCGCTGACCTTTCTCGCGATCGTGTTCGCGCTGTGGCGCTGGAAACGCGCGCCGGCCGCGTCGGCCCTGCCGCCGGAATCCTTCGGCCTCGCGCTGCGCGCGGGCCTGCGCTATGCGAGCCAGGCCAGCGTGCTGCAGGCCGTGCTGATCCGCACCGGCGCGTTCTTCGCCTTCGCGAGCGCGCTGACTGCACTGCTGCCGATCGTCGTGCGTCAGGAGCTGAAAGCCAGCGCCGGCACCTACGGCCTGCTGCTCGGCTGCATCGGCATCGGCGCGATCAGCGGCGCCGTGCTGCTGCCGCGCCTGCGTCGCCGTCTCGATGCCGACCGATTGTTCCTGCTCGCCAGCCTGCTGTATGCCGGCTGCATCGCCGGCGTCGCGCTGCTGCGCGACCTGCGCGCGCTGTATCCGATCTGCCTCGTCGCGGGCTTCGCCTGGCTCAGCGTGCTGTCGTCGCTGCAGATCGCCGCGCAGACCGCCGTGCCGGCCTGGGTGCGCGCCCGCGCGCTCGCGCTGTACATCGTCGTGTTCTCGGCCGGCATGGCGCTGGGCAGCCTCGGCTGGGGCACTCTGGCCCAGCGCTATTCGGTGCTGCACGCGCTGCTCGCCGCGGCGATCGGCACGGCGCTGGCCGCGCTGCTGACGCAGCGCTGGCGCCTCGGCGACGCCGCGCGCATCGACGTCACGCCGTCGGAACACTGGGCCGCACCCGTCGTCGCCGACACGTTCGACACCGACCGCGGCCCGGTGCTGATCACGATCGAATACCACGTGATCCCGGCGCAGCGCGCGGCGTTCCTGGCCGTGCTGCGCGAACTCGGCCGCAGCCGCCGCCGCGACGGCGCGATCACCTGGGGCATCGCCGAAGATACGGCCCTGCCCGGCAGCTTCCTCGAATATTTCAGCGTCGCCTCGTGGCTGGAACATCTGCGCCAGCACGAGCGCGTGACGAACGAGGAACGCCGCTTGCAGGAGAGCGTGCTGACCCTGCTCGAACCCGGCACGCAGCCGCTCGTGCGGCACTTCGTCGGCGCGGCCGCGGAGGGACTGAAGATCCTGGCCAAGCCGTCCGATGTCGACGGCGTGCTCGGCTGAAGCGCAGCCTGAGCAGCGCTCGGCGCATACCGTCGTGGTGGGCGCGGCCCCCGCGCGCACCCCGCCCCCCGCCCGCGCCCCCCCCCCCGCCCGCCCCCCCCCCCCCCCACGCCGGCGGTCAGCGCTGCTGCTTCTTGATCTTCTTGTGCTCGTCCCATTCCTTGCGCGAGACCTTGCCGTCGCCGTCGACGTCGACCTCGGCGAAGGTCACGTTCTCGGCCGTGGTGCCGCGGGCGAACTCGTCCTTGTCGAGCATGCCGTTGCCGTCGCTGTCGATCTGGTCGAATACCGGAACGTGTTCGCCGGTGGGCGTCTTGTCGCGGCTGAGCTTGTCGTCGTTGGCGACGCCGAGCAGCGGCGCCGCGGCGAACGCGAAGGCCAGGGCGGCGGCGAGTGCGGAATTCTTGGACATGGGTTTCTCCTGATGGCCGGAACGGCAGGACCACGGAGCAGGTTGCATGCCGGCGCCGCGCCCGATGCAAGTGCATGTCTTTGCGTGGCCGGCGACGGCATTTCGCGCGAGCGCCGCGCGCGGGCATGCAAGCTGCAAGGACGCGCCGCCGCCGCGTCACCGATGAAATTGCTACAGCGGCGCGGAAGGACTTTCCGTGCGCGACGGACCGTCCGCGGCGCGCGGCGGATGCCAATCTCCGTCCCAGGCGGTCGCGAACGAATGTATAAAATTACCTCGGCGTGGCACATGTCTTGCTCCTCCACAGCGGCCGCCGCGTCGGCGGCTGCACAAGAAATTTCGAGGAGAGACCCATGCAACGATACGATCGTGAGCGCGAGCCGCGCCAACAGCGCAACCGCGACGTCGAGCGCTCCCAGTCCGCACGCAGCGACTACCGCAATGACGACCGCGAAGACGGAATGCGCGCCGGCTACGGCGAGCAGGACGACTGGCGCGAGTCCTATACCGGCTACGACCAGGACGAAGGCTACGGCTCCGACTTCGCCCGCCAGCGCTACGGCCGCGGCTACGAGCCGCAGTTCGGCAGTCAGGACTATCAGGACGAACGCGGCGGTTCGCGCGATACCTACGGCGCCGGCCGGCCCTACGGCAGCGCGAGCGGCTATCACGGCAATCCCGACTACGCCGGCCGCCGGCAGTCGCTGTACGGCGAAGGCTCGCGCGGCGGCGACGACCGCCGTTACGGGCCGACCGTCGCGCCGACCCATTACCCGCAGCAGCGCGGCTATGGCTCGCAGCAGTCCGGCTACGGCCGCGAAGGCGGCCGCTACGGTCAGGGCGGCCGGTCCGCGTGGCGCGACTACGACGACAGCGGTCAGGGCTATATCGGCGCGTACGGCAGCGACCTCGGCTACGGCAGCCGCGGCGGCCGCTACGAATACGGCCGCGGCGGCGAGGACCGCTTCTACGGCGACTACGCCGAGGGCGGCCGCCAGTACGGCTACGGCAATCGCATGGCGCAGGGCCGCGGCGGCTGGTACGGCGACGAGCGCGAAGACGCCTACGGCCGCAACCACGGCCAGGGCAACTATGGCCAGGGCGGCTACGGCCAAGACAATTATGGCCAGGGCGGCCAGGACTACCGCGGCCAGCAGGGCTACGGCGAAGGCTACGGCATGAGCGGCTACGGACAGGGCCGCAGCGAAAGCCAGGGCCAGAGCCTGCGCGGTCGCGGTCCGAAGAACTACATGCGTTCCGACGAACGCATCAAGGAAGACATCAATGAGCGGCTGACCGACGATCCGATGATCGACGCCGGCGACATCAACGTCGAGGTCAAGAACGGCACGGTCACGTTGACCGGCAGCGTCGACTCGCGCCGCCTCAAGCATCGCGCCGAAGACATCGCCGACGACTGCGGCGGCGTCAAGGGCGTGGAGAACCGGCTCACCGTGCGCAACGCAGGTACGGGCCAGAACCTCTCGGGCGCGTCGGGCGGCGGCAGCCTCAGCGCCGGCGCGCGCAGCGGCACCGGCAGCTCGGGCACGAGCGGCAGCACCGGCGGCACGATGGACGAGGCACAGAAGAAGCACTGAGTCCGACGCGTGGCCCCGCCGCTGCGGCGGGGCCAGCCGTCCTTGCGTCGTCGCGGTGCGGCGAGCCGCAATGTTGCGCGAGCGCGGCCGATCCGCGCATCGCAGCTCAACAGCGGCGCAGTTCCGCGACGAGCGCGACGAGCCGGTCGGCCTGCCGCGCGCAGAGCATGGCGAACCGGCTCGCCTCGGCCACCTCGCCGCGTTCGAGCAGGATCTGCACGACACCGGCCTGCAGGCTCAGCGCATGCGCGGCGTTGTTGAGTTCGTGCAACGGCTGCGGCGTGACGACGACGCCGCGCAGCGCCTGCGGCGCGCCGGCGTGCACCGCGAGCAGCAAGGCCAGCGGTTCGGCGAGCAGGACGACCGTGCGCCGGCTCGCGCGCCAGCGCACGGCCGCACAGCGCAACTCGAGCTGGCCCAGCGATCGCCCACCATAGACCAGCGGCACCCGCCGCCGGGCGATCGATGCCGGACAGGGACGGCCCCACACGACTTCGCAACCGATCGTCGGCAGCGTACAGCGCACGGCCGTTCCGCCGCAGGCCGTGCTGAGCAGGCGCACCGTGCGCAGCGCCGCATGACGCGGGTCGGCCAGCGCACGCAGGCTGCGCAGCGGCGCCAGACGCAGCGCCGCCAGACGCTCAGGCGGCCGCATCGTCGCTGTAGCGGGCGAGATGGTTGTAGACGGTCTTGATGCTGACGCCGAGCGCTTCGGCCGTGCGTACCTTGTCGCCGCCGAAATGGGCGAGCGTGCGCAGCAGCATCTCGCGCTGCACGAGATCCAGGCGCGTGCCGACCGGAAAGACCAGGCAGCCGTCGAGCTCGTCGCGACGGCGGAACGCGTCGTGCAGCGGCGGCAGCTCGACGTCGGCGCCTTCGCTGAGGATGTAGGCGCGGTGCACGACGTTGCGCAGCTCGCGCACATTGCCGGGCCAGGAATAGCCGGCGATAGCCTTCCAGGTCCCGGCCGCGAAACGCTTGTCGACGCCGTAGCGCCGGTTCAGCCGTTCGAGCAGCGATTCGCCGAGCAGCTCCAGGTCGCCGCCGCGCAGGCGCAGCGGCGGCAGCTGCAGCACGAACTCGCCGAGCCGGAAGAACAGATCCTCGCGCAGCCGCCCGCCGGCCATCGCATCGTCCGGATGGCGGTTGGTCGCGGCGACGACGCGCACGTCGAGTTCGCGCTCGGTATCGCCGCCGACGCGGATCAACGTGCGCGTCTCGAGCACGCGCAGCAGATGTGCCTGCAGCGGCGCCGGCATCTCGGTGATCTCGTCGAGCAGGATGGTGCCGCCCTGGGCCTGCTCGAAATAGCCGCGGTGCTGGCGCACGGCGCCGGTGAAGCTGCCGCGCTCGTGGCCGAACAGATGGCTCGCGAGCAGCTCCGGCGCGACCGCGCCGCAGTTGACCGCGACGAACGGACCGCCGCGGCCGCTGAGATCGTGGATCGCGCGCGCCGCGAGCTCCTTCCCGGTGCCGCTCTCGCCGACGAGCAGCACGTTGGCCGCGGTCGGCGCGATGCGGCGGATCTGCCGGTAGACGCTCTGCATGGCCGCCGACGTGCCGACGAAATCGCCACAGGGCGCGTCGTCGCCGGCGCCCGGCTGCTGCGCCGACCAATGCGCCTGGGCCTGCTCGAGCAGCGCATCGAAACGCGCGCGTTCGAGCGGCTTGATCAGGTAGTCGCTGACCGGCAGACGCACGGCGCGCGCGGCGCTCGCGATCGATGCATTGCCGGTGACCACGGCCACCGGACTGTGCAGATGCCCGATCTCCTCGACGAGATCGAAGCCCGAGCCGTCCGGCAGGTGCAAATCGACGAGCACCAGATCGAAGCGCCGCCGGCGCATCGCGGCGCGGGCGGCGCCGAGGTTAGGCGCGGCGCTCGACTCGAAGTTGTGCAGCTGAGCCAATGTCACGGCCGCTTCGACGAATCCTTCGTCGTCGTCGACCACGAGCAGGCTGGGCCGGCTTGATTCGTCCATCTGCCGTAGTTCCTTTTTTCAAGACGGCAGTGTCAGCCAGCAGCAATTAAGCCGGCGTCAAACGTACGCTACGTTTTATGCGCGAAGCGGACTGGGCCGCGGGACGGTTCAGCCCCAGACCTCGCTCATGACACGCGCGAAATTGCCGCCGAGGATCTTCGCGATGCGCGCGTCGGAATGGCCGCGCCTGGCGAGCATCGCCGCGAGCACCTCGAAGCGGTTGGCCATGTTCAGATCCGGAATGAAGATGTAGAGATCGGCCGGACGCCCTTTCTCGAAGATGCCGTCCTCGACCATGCCCTTCATGAATTCGCGGTTGTCCCGTTCGAACTCCGGCGTGCGCTCGGCCGGCGCGATGCCGCCGTCGGTGCCGATGCCGACGTGGTCCTCGCCGCAGACGTCGATCGCATGCTCGATGTGGCGGATCACGTCGATCGCCATCGGCTGGGTGTCGGTGCGCAGGTAAGGCCAGAAGATGATGCCGGCCACGCCGCCGCGCTCGGCCATCGCGCGCAGTTCGCTGTCGTGCACGTTGCGCGGCAGGTCGGCGAGCGCGCGGCAGCCCGTGTGGCTGATCAGCATCGGTTTTCTGCAGGCCGCGATGCCTTCGCTGATCGTGCGCGCGGCGCCGTGCGCGAGATCGACGACCAGGCGGTTTTCCTCCAGCGCCTCGACCATCTGGTGGCCGTAGTTGCTGAGGCCCGCGTTGCCGGGCTCCATGCAGCCGTCGCCGACGAGGTTGCGCCGGTTGTGGGTCAGCTGCACGACGCGCAGGCCGAGTTCGCGGAACTCCTTGATGCGCGCGACGTCCTCGCCGAGCGCCTCGGTGCCCTGGAAGCCGAGGATCACGCCGGTGCGCGGGCCGCGGCGCTCGAGGCTGAGGTCGGCCGCGCTGCGCACGATGTACAGATGCTCCGGGTGCTCCGCGGCGATCGCGTTCCAGCGCTGCACCGTCTGCTTGGCGCGCGCATAGGCCGCGTCGTCGAGCCAGAAGCGTCCCTGCGGCGCGGCCGTCGTCAGCACGGCGCCGAGACCGCAGGCGCGCTGCACAGCGAGCTCCTTGCGAACGGCCTCGGCGTCTTCGCTGTAGATGAAGCCGAAGCTCGCCGCGCCGTCGATCGCGAAGGTCTTCGCATACGGCGCCCAGCGCAGCGCCGCTTCGGACTTGCCGCTTTTCGCGGCCGCCGCGACGCCGAACGCCGCCGACAGTCCCGCCACGCCTGCTCCGATCAACACTTCACGTCGGGTGACCATGCTTCGTTCTCCGCTGACGGCACCGCGCGGCAGTTGCCGGCGGCTGCCGGATGATTGCTGGTATCGGGATGGCCGCGACGCAGGCCGCGGCCCGGCGATTCTGCATCAGCGCCGTAAAATACGAAATACAACGTACGACATTTCTGTCGCTGTCGTCGATGCTGCACGGCAGCAACGCGATCGATGCAGACCCGCATCGCGGACCGCCGTTCGCGCCGCCGCAAGTCCCGCGCGAAAAACTTGCCGTCACGTTCGTACGAAGAATTGCGTAGATGTGCGGCGATTGCTACGCTCGCCGCGCCTCGATGCCGGAGTACCTTCGTGAACTACGTATCATTGTGTCTGTTGGCCTTTGCCGGACTGTCGGTTTCTCCTCTCGCGCTCGCGCGCAACGCCGCCGAACCGCCGGCGCTGCGGCAGCAGCTGGACTGGCTCGACACGCTGCCTGCCGCCGCCAAGCGCGATCCGGACGGCGCCGCGCTGCTGCAGAGCCGCTATCCGCAACTCCGCCACGTGGAGCTCCGCCGCAAGGCCGATCGCAGCCGCCGCATCGAACACTACCGCCCGGCCGTCGCCGGCATCGAGATCTACGGCGCGCGCCTGACCCTGCTGCGCGATGCGAACGGCACGGCACGCGCAAGCGGCGGCAGCCTGCCGGCCAAACTGCAGAACGCCGCGCTGCCGGCCTTCGCGCTCGACGCGAAACAGGCGCTGCAGCAAGCCCTGCGAACTCTGGACATTCCGGCCACACCGGACGCCGCGGCCGCCAAGCGCAGCGACGGCGACTATCTGCGCATCGCATTGGCCGGCACCGGAGACTTCGCCGCGCTGCGCCCGGCGCGCGTCAAGCCGGTCTGGTATCCGACCGAGAACGGCCTGACCGCGGCCTACTACGCCGAAGTGCTCGGCCAGCGCCGCGGCGAGCCGCGGCCGCTGGGCCTCGCGCTCGTGATATCGGCCGAAGACGGCCGCGTGCTGCGCCGGCAGAATCAGGTCCACGACCTGCAGGCGTTCGACTACCGCGTGTTCGCCAATGCGCAGGGCTGGCCCTACGTCGATCCCTACGGCTTCACCAACCCGCATCCGACCGGCCAGGCCAACGGCTACAAACCCACATTGGCTGCGCCCATGAATCTGCTGTCGCTCAGCGACGCCGGCACCGGCGATCCGTGGCTCGCACCCGCGGCCGAGGAAACCCGCGGCAACAACGTCGACGCGTTCTTCAATGCCGATACCGTCGAAGAAGACTACTGCACGGGCGAAGGCTGGGGACCGGGCTTCAACGCCGCCGAAGGCGACTTCCGCGCGCGCATCACGGCGCCGCACCGCTTCGACTACGCCTACGACGTCGACACCACGCGGCTGGACTATGACCAGTGCCGCGATGCGCTGGCGCCGATTCCGGTCGGCAATGTCGCGCTGAATGCGAAGATTGTGCAGGGCTTCTATGCGACGAACTGGCTGCACGACCTGTTCTACCTGGCCGGCTACGACGAAGCCGCCGGCAACAGCCAGGCCGACAACTACGGCCGCGGCGGCCTGGCCGGCGATCCGCTGCTCGTGCATGCGGCGTCCCTGAGCACCTTCACCTACGCGCCGACCGACGGCGAGAGCCCGGCGCTGACGCTCGGCTACAACACACAGAGCCGCAGCCATCGCGACGTCAGTGCGTTCGACCTCGGCGTGCTCGCGCACGAATGGGGCCATACGATGTTCGGCCGCCTGACCACGTCGGACTACTACGGCCAGCCCGGCGCGATCAACGAAGGCACGGCCGACTTCGTCGGCCTGTTCGTGACCGTGCGCGAGCAGGACCGTTGGGCCATGCCCGGCGAGCCCGCGTTCTCGGCCGCCTACGCGGTCGGCGCCTACATGAATCTCGACTACGACTTCAGCGGCGACGACCTGCCCGTGGCCGGATCGCCGACGAATCCCGACAACAGCTACTACCACGGCATCCGCCGCTATCCGTATTCGAGCGATCTGAACCGCAATCCGCTGACCCTGCGCCACATCAGCCAGGACAACCCGGTGCCGGCCGGCAGCCAGCCGTTCGACTGGAAGGCGCGTTCGCTCGTCAACGCGGAAATCCATACGGCCGGCGAAGTCTGGACCACGGCGCTGTGGCATTGCGCGCGCAACGTGCTCGCGGCGACGGCGCCGGGACAGTCCGAGACGCGGCGCAACGACTTCCTGCGCTGGCTCGTCGGCGGACTGCAGCTGTTCCCGACCGATGCGACGTATACCGAGGCGCGCAACGCGCTGCTGTTCGCGATCCGCGCCGACAGCGAAGCGGACTACCGCCGCTGCCGCAGCGGCTTCGCCGAGCGCGGCTTCGGCGCCGGCGCGCTGTCGCCGCCGCGCAAGTCCTTCAGCCTGCGCGGCGTCGAGGAAAGCTTCCGCGACGTCGACCACGCGCTGAGCATCGTCGACCTGAGCCTGCGCGAGATCGGCGGCGACGGCGACGGCGTGCTCGACCGCGGCGAGGACGGCGAAGTGCGGGTCACCCTGCACAACAGCGGCTTCGCGCCGCTCGCCCGCATCACGCTCGCAGTGCCGCCGATTCCGGGTCTCTACGACCTGCCCGGCCAGGCCGTCGTCCAGGACGTCGCGCTCGCGCCGGAGGAAACCCGCGTGATCGCGCTGCCGCTGCGCGTGCGCCGCGGCCACGGCCCGCTGACCGTGCCGGTGCAGGCCTTCGCCTGGGACGAGGCGCATCCGCTGGCTTTCGCGCTGCAGAGCCGGCCATTCGAGGTCAACTATGACCTGCGTCGCGATCGCAGCATCGACAGCCTCGCGCACCCGGCGACGTTCGCGGCGGACTGGATACGCGGTTTCGACGACTACCCGCACGGCTGCGCGCTGTATGTCTGCCTCGGCGCCGAGGGCGACGCGCTGGCCGACGTGCTCGACTGGCAGCGCCGCCGCTACAACGGCAGCTGGGCCTACGTCATGAGCGATCCGCAGCTCAGCCTGAACACCTGGCTCGCGACGCAGCCGTTCACGGTTTCGGCGACCGCGCCGCTGGAGTTCCTGCTGCGCCACGACTACGACTTCGACCGCTCGCCGACCACGCCGGGCTACGGCCGCATCGAGATCCGCATCGACGGCGGCGACTGGCAGGACGCCGCGCCGCTGCTGACCGCCGGAAGCGCCGCGTTCGGCGGCATCTCCGGCGGCTGGCGCGACGACAGCCTGCGCTTCGACGCGAGCCTCGCCGGCCGCCAGGTGCAACTGCGCCTGCGCACGCGCGTGATCAGCACCTTCCGCGCGAACGATGCGCACTGGGCGATCGCGCGCGCCGAAATCCGCGGCGCGGCCCAGCCGGTGTTCTCGTCGGTCGTCGCCGACCAGTAATCGCGCACCGGCACTCGTCGACACGCAAGGCCCGCTCCCCGAAGCGCAGACGCACTTCGGGGAGCGGGGTGATGAAAGAAAGAGCATCCCGCGAACACGAGGCGGGTCGGCGCAATGCCCGTGCCGCGAATGCGACGCCGGCCATCGGATGTGACGCCAGCCTTCCGCTTCTCCTCACTCGACCCTGTCCTCCGACGACGTCGCAAAAGACGGCGCGCAGCACCGGAACTCCTCGAAGATTGCCTGATCCTGCACACCTCCGGCGATCCGCCCGCCGCCAGGTTGACGGCTTTTTTGACCCAGCTCATGCTTGCGCGGCCGATCGCCGCGCCCGCCGTCTCGCTCGCCACCGCGCGCCGCTCGTCTCTCCTAGCCACCCTCACGGCAGCCGCGGAGTTCTCATGGTCAGCCTGACGATCAACGGCAAGACGCAGCAATTCGACGTGCCCGACGACATGCCTCTGCTCTGGGTGCTGCGCGACGTGGCCGGGCTCACCGGCACGAAGTTCGGCTGCGGCATGGCGCAATGCGGCGCCTGTACGGTGCACGTCGACGGCGCACCGCTGCGCGCCTGTGTGATGCCGGTGGCGGCGGTCGCCGGCAAGTCGGTCACGACGATCGAAGGCCTCTCGCCCGACGCGAGCCATCCGGTCCAGCGCGCCTGGGCCGAGCTCGACGTGGTCCAGTGCGGCTACTGCCAGTCGGGCCAGATCATGTCGGCCGCGGCGCTGCTCAAGGCCAAGCCGACGCCGACCGACGCCGACATCGACGCCGCGCTCAGCGGCAATCTCTGCCGCTGCGGCACCTACCAGCGCATCCGCGCCGCCGTGCATCGCGCGGCGGAACTCGCCAAGGGCTGATCCGGAGAGCGTTCCGGACGTATGCGCAGTGCGGCTCCGATGCCGCTGCCGCGCTTCTCTCCGCCGGCCAACTCCAAGTCCCGCTTCATTCCGCGCTTCCCTCACGTTTTCCGCTGCGAGGTTCGCATGACCACCGCTACCGGCACGTCGCGACGCGATTTCCTCCGGACCGCCGCCCTCGGCGCTGGCGGTCTCGTCGTCGCCTTCTTCGTACCCGGCACGAACCGGCTCGCCGCCGCCGCGCCGGCAGCCGCGGCCGCACCGTTCGCGCCGAACGCATTCCTGCGTATCGCCGAGGACGACACGATCACGGTGCTGCTCGCCCATTCGGAAATGGGCCAGGGCATCTGGACCTCGTTGCCGTTGCTGCTGGCCGAGGAGCTCGACGCGGACTGGAGCCGCATCCGGGTCGAGCATGCGCCGGCCGCGCCGGACTATTTCGCGGTCGGCATGCCGATGCAGTTCACCGGCGGCTCCATGACCACCTGGACCGAGTTCGAGCGCTACCGCCGCGCCGGTGCGACCGCGCGCGCGCTGCTGATCCAGGCCGCGGCCAGGCGCTTCGGCGTCAAGACCGCCGACTGCCGCTGCGAGAACGGCGCGGTCGTCGCCGGCGACAAGCGTGCGCGCTACGGCGAGCTCGCGAACGACGCGGCCAGACTGACGCCGCCCAAGACCGTCGCGCTCAAGGACGCCAAGGACTGGACGTTCATCGGCAAGCCGGCCAGGCGCCTGGACTCGCCCGAGAAGATCGACGGCCGCGCGAAGTTCGGCATGGACGTGCAGTTCGACGGCCTGCTGACCGCAGTCGTCGCCCGCGCGCCGGTGTTCGGCGGCACGGTCGCCTCGTTCGACGCGAGCGCGGCCAGGCGCGTGCCCGGCGTGCGCGACGTCGTGCAGGTGCCCAGCGGCATCGCCGTCGTCGCCGATCATTTCTGGGCGGCGAAGCTCGGCCGCGACGCGCTGCAGATCGAATGGAACCCGGGCCCGAACGCCGGTCTCGACAGCGCCGTGCTGCAGGGCGACTTCCTCAAGACCGCGACCGACGACGGCTTGCCCGCGAACCAGGCCGGTGATGCGGCCGCGGCGCTGGCCAAGGCAGCCACGCGCTTCGAAGCCGACTACGCGGTGCCCTATCTCGCGCACGCGCCGATGGAGCCGCTGAACTGCACGGTCCGGATCGAGAAGGACCGCTGCGAGGTCTGGACCGGCACGCAGTTCCAGACCCTCGACCAGGCCGTGACCGCGCGCATCACCGGCCTCAAGCCGGAACAGGTCACGATCCACACGATGTTCCTCGGCGGCGGCTTCGGCCGCCGCGCGACGCCGACCAGCGATTTCGTCAGCGAGGCCGTCGAAGTCGCCAAGGCCGCGGGCAAGCCGGTCAAGACCGTGTGGACGCGCGAGGACGACATCCGCGGCGGCTATTACCGGCCGGCGTTCGTGCACCGCGTCGCGGTCGGCCTCGGCACCGACGGCAAGCCGACGGCCTGGCAGCACCGCATCGTCGGACAGTCGATACTCGGCAATTCGCCGTTCCAGATGATGATCAAGAACGGCATCGACGCGACCTCGGTCGAAGGCGTCGCCGATTCGCCGTATCTGAAGTCGGTCGCCGACCGCCACGTCAGCCTGCATTCGCCCGAGCTCGGCATTCCCGTGCTCTGGCTGCGCTCGGTCGGCCACACGCATACGGGCTTCGTCATGGAAAGCGTGATCGACGAGCTGGCCAAGGCGGCCGGCAAGGATCCGCTGGCCTATCGCCGCGAATTGCTGGCCGAACACCCGCGTCATCTCGGCGTGCTCGAACTCGCCGCCGAACGCGCCGGCTGGGGCACGCCGCTGCCGCCGGGCCGCGCGCGCGGCCTGGCCGTGCACGAATCCTTCGGCAGCTTCGCCGCCCAGGTCGCCGAGGTGTCGATCGACAACGGCGCGATCCGCGTGCACCAGGTCGTCTGCGCGATCGACTGCGGCATCGCGGTCAACCCGGCCGGCGTCGTCGCGCAGATGGAATCGGGCATCGTGTTCGGCATCAGCGCCGCGCTGTTCGGCCGGCTCGACATCGTCAACGGGCGCGTGCAGCAGTCGAACTATCACGACTACCGCGTGCTGCGCATGAACCAGATGCCGAAGATCGACGTACACATCGTGCCGAGCCAGGAAAAGCCCGGCGGCGTCGGCGAAGTCGGCGTGCCGCCGGTCGCCGCGGCGCTCGCCAATGCGCTGTCCGCACTGACCGGCAAGCGCCAGCGCGAGCTGCCGCTGCGCGCGACGAGCTGAGGAGATCGCCATGTCCCGCCTGCTGCCGCACAGCGTCGTTCTGTTGCTCCTGGCCGGCCTCGCCGGCTGCAATTCCGGACCCGACCCGGCCCAGCGCCAGGCCGCCGTCGACGCGTTCGCGACGGTGCAGAAGGTGTTCCAGCACCCGCGCTGTCAGAACTGTCACATTCCCGGCGACCAGCCGCTGCAGTTCGACGAAGGACTGCCGCATGCGATGGGAGTCGTGCGCGGTCCGGCAGGCCACGGCGCCGAAGGCCTGCCGTGCTCGACCTGCCATGGCGAAGCCAATCCGCCGGCGAGCTACGGTCCGCATGCGCCACCGGGCGCGCCGCACTGGGCACTGCCGCCGCCACAGCAGCGCATGGTCACGATAGGCCTGAGCGCGCCGGAGCTCTGCCGCATGATCCAGGACAAGGGCCAGAACGGCAGCCGCGATTTCGCCGCGCTGCTCAAGCACGTCAGCGAGGACAAGCTCGTGCTCTGGGGCTGGAACCCCGGCGGCACGCGCGCGCCGGTGTCCGTGCCGCACGCGGAGTTCGTCGCGAAGTTCAAGACCTGGACCGACGCGGGCGCGCCCTGCCCGACCGGCTGACGTTCTACTCCGGCGCGCGGCGCAGATGCGCCTGCCACGCCGCGCGAACACGGCGCGCGGCGTGCATCCGGTGCGTGTTTTCGCGTATCAGTAGCGGGCCGCACTGCCGCGGCATCGGATCGGAGACAGTCCATGCGGCCTCGCCTGCGCCGTTCGCTGCGGCTCGCCGCAACCCTGCTGCTGTTCGCCGGCCATGCACCGGCGGGCCGCGCGCAACAGACCGTGAGCGGCGGCAGCGGCGCCGACTACCAGCCGTCGGTGCTGCGCGCCGCCGACGGCAGTCTGCTGCTCGCATTCGAGCGGCTCGACGCGGGCCTGTCCGGCGATCTGTGGGTCACGCGCTCGACCGACGACGGCGCGAGCTGGAGTGTGCCGGCAGCGGTCGTCGCGAGCGCGGCGAACGAGCGGCATCCGGCGCTGCTGCAGCTCGGCGACGGCACCTTCGTGCTGTTCTATCTGAAAGGCACCGGCACGAGCGCGAGCTACCGGCTGTACCGCGCCACGTCGAGCGACGGCGTCACCTTCGCCGAGCAGGGCCAGCTGCAGCTCGGCTGGCCCGGCGGCGGCGAGGTCAATCCGCACGTGATCCGCCATCCGGACGGCACCCTGACGATGAGCTACCAGCGCCTGGGCGGCGGCAGCTATCTGGCGCAGTCCGCCGACGGCGGCGCGAGCTGGGACCAGTTGCGCACCGTGATCGCCGCGTCCAGCCAGCTGCCGCGCATCGCGTTCCGGCCGGCCGACGGCCGCTACCTCGCGACCTACCAGGTAGGCAGCTCGTCGTTGGACATCCAGGCGCGCACGACGACCGACCCGCGCGACTGGAGCGCCGCGGCCGTGCCGCTCGCCGTCGACGGCGACAACCATGACTCCCTGCCGGTGCTGATGCCCGACGGCGCGTTCGTCGTGTTCCAGATCCGGGCCAACGGCAGCCAGTACGACATCTATTCGCATCGCAGCCTCGACGGCGTCGCGTTCGAGCCGCGGCTGGTCCAGCACGAGAGCGCCGACGCCAGCGACGTGCAGCCGCATCCGCTGGTCGGCACCTCGACCGCTCGGGTGCAGCTCTACTGGGGTCGCGAAGCGCCGCCGGGTTCGGGCGACTACGACATCGTGCGCCTGGCGGCCGCGACCGTGGCCGACCGCGTATTCGCCGACGGCTTCGAGCCGTAGCCGATGACGAAGACAGGCTCTGCCCGACTCCCGTCGAACGACGCGAGCGCCTCCGGCGCGTGATCGGCGCCCAGGTGGCGCGCCGGATCGACCGGGCCGGCGGCTCTTCACGACATGCGCGCTGCGCGTTGCGTACAAAGCGACTAATTGAATCCGTCGCAACCGGCTTCGTCTGTTGCACTGCCGCGCAGGAAACCGGGCTGCCGTGAATGCGGCGGCATTGTTAGAATCGGACCGCTCCCGAACGGAGACCTTGCGACCGCCACGCATGGAGCGCCGATGAATGCGGGTTACGACATCGGGTTGATCGGCAGCGAGGCCGTCATTCGTGCCGTCGGCACTCTCATGCCTACCGCCGGCCGTCTGCTGACGCTCGGCGACATCGATCATGCGTTGCGCGCGCTGCCCGCCGTCGCCTGCGACATCCTGCTCGTCGAAGCCAACGATCCGGACGCGCCGGGCTATGCGCGCCTGGCCGAGGTCGCTCCGTCGGCGGCGTGGATCGCGCTCGACGACGACGAAGACGTCGAGCGCGGGCGGCGCTGGATCGAGGCCGGTGCCTCGGCCTGGCTGGCTCTGCCGACGCTCGACGCGACGGCGCTGCAGCGCGTCATTTCGCAGACTCTCGCCCTGCGCACCGGCGTCAACGCGATGCGGCTGCAGCGCGACGACCTGCAGGCGATCTTCGACTACGCACCGCTGCCGATGTGGGTCTACGACAGCGTCAGCCTGCGCTTCCTCGCGGTCAACGACGCGGCGCTGCGCGCCTACGGCTGGACGCGCGAGGAATTCCTGCGGCTGGACCTCTACGATATACGTCCGGACAGCGAGCACATCCGCTTCAGCACCGCGCTGAGCAAGCCGCCGCCGGTCATGGCCGAGCCGGAGATCTGGCGCCATCGCGACGCCGCCGGGCGCAGCTTCCTCGTCGAGATCACCGCGCGCGAGCTGCGCTACGGAGGCCGGCCCGCGCGCCTGGTCATGGCGCGCGACGTCACGGTGGAACGCCAGGCCATAGGCCGCATCGAGGCCAGCGAACGACGCTTCCGCGACCTGTTCGAGCAGAGCCTCGGCCTGATCTGCACGCACGACTTCGACGGCGTGCTGCTGTCGATCAATCCGGCCGCCGCGGCGGCGCTCGGCTATCGCGTCAACGAGCTCGTCGGCCGGTCCATGCAGGAAATGATTCCGCCGCCGCTGCGGCCGCGGTTCGACGACTATCTGCGGCGCATCGCGCGGCAACAGTCCGATTCGGGCCTGCTGTTCGTGCAGCACAAGGACGGCTCGCAGCGGATCTGGGATTACAACAACCGCGTGCTCGACGACGCCGACGGCACGCCGTTCGTCATGGGCTACGCGCTGGACATCACCGAACGCCGCCAGGCCGAGCAGCGCCTGCGCGAACAGCAGGCCGAGCTCGAGGCGGTCAACGACGGTTCGCCGCTCGGCCTGTTCCGCGCCGGACTCGACGGCGCCTTCAGCTACGTCAATCGCGCGTTCGAACGCATGGCGGGCCTGCGCAGCGACGAAGCTCGCGGCGGCGGCTGGCAGCAGGCCGTGCATCCGGACGACCGCGAGCGCGTCGTGGCCGGCTGGCGCGCGGCGACGGCCGAGCTGACGCGCTTCCACGCCCGCCTGCGCCTGCGCCCGGATCACAGCCAGACTGTCTGGGTCGCGGTGCAGGCCGCGCCGCTCGTCGTCGAAGGCGAAGTCATCGGCTACGCCGGCAGCGTCGAGGACGTGACCGCCCAGCACATCGCCGAGGAAAAACTGCGCCGCAACGAGCAGCGCCTGCGCACGATCGCCGACGCCATGCCGGCGATGATCTCCTACCTCGATGCGTCGCTGCGCTTCCAGTTCGCGAACGCCGCGTACGAACTGCACTACGGCGGCGAACGCGGCCGCGTCGTCGGCCAGAACGCGCGCAACCTGCTCGGCGAAACGGTCTATCGGCGGCGCGAGCCTTACCTGCGGCAGGCCCTGGCCGGCCAGCGCGTCGTGTTCGAGGACGAGGAACACCTCGGCGGCGGCTATTCCTGCCTCGAGATCGTCTACATCCCGCAGTGGGACGACGAGCGGCGGCAGGTGCTCGGCATCCACGTGATGGCGCAGGATGTGACCAGCCGCAAGGTCGAGCAGCAGCGCTGGATACAGGCAGCCGAGATGGACAGTCTGACCGGCCTGGCCAACCGTGCCGGCTTCCTCGTGCGGCTCGAGCGCGCGCTCACGCGCCGCGCCGACCAGCACTCCCTGCTCGTCGTCATGTATCTGGACATCGACCGCTTCAAGCAGGTCAACGACACCCACGGCCATGCCGTCGGCGACGCCGTGCTCAAGACCTTCGCTCAGCGGCTCGGCTCGGTGCTGCGCCCCTCCGACGTGATCGGCCGCCTCGGCGGCGACGAGTTCACCGTCATCATCGAAGGCATGCGCCGTTCGCAATACGCCGCGGCCGCCGCGGCCAAGATCGTCGCGGCGATGCGCAAGCCGTTCCTGCTGCCCGAGCACGGCCTGACCCTGCAGCTCAGCACGAGCGTCGGCGTCGCGGTCGTGCAGAGCGACGCCGACGCGCCGAGCGCGGCGACCTTGCTCGAACGCGCCGACGCGGCGCTGTACGAAGCCAAGTCCGCCGGCCGCGACGGCTATCGCCTGCACGGCGGAGAAAAGACGGCCTAGCGTCGACTTGCGCCCACGATGATCGCCGCTCGCCGCGAAAACCTTCGTCCGTGGGAGCAGCCGCGAGGACCGGGCAACTTTGCCGACACGTTGCCTGGGAGATTCCGCCCGCGCGCATCACCAGGAATTCGAAAGCGGGGGCCGCAGGTTCCCTCGTCAGGCGCAACAGCGCTGCCATGGCGGCGATGACACGCGCGGCTTTCGCATGCGGGGAGAAGGCCATGTCAGTCAACAACGAGTTCCAGACCCAGTTGTTCAAGCAATACGTCTGCGAGCTGATGCGGCTGCGCAGCAAGGGCGCGAATCTCGCCGCTGATGTCCAGGAGCTGATGAAACCCGCCGAGAGCGACCGCAAGGTCGACGTGCCCGAGCTTTACCTGCTCGAGTCGGCACTGCTCGAGCACCTCGGATCGCAGGATCTCAAGCTGCGTGTCGCCGGCTATCGCGACATGCTCTCCAATCTGCTGACTCCCACGTCCTTCGCCTGCATCGCCGCCCAATTCGTGAATCTGGAAACCGCGAAACACGAGGAACTGCTGTCGGAAGCCCAGCATCTGGCAAGTCGCGTGCATCGGCGCTATGCCGCTGTGCCGACCGTGGAACGCCTGAGAGCGCGCCTGGCTAAGCGCATCTCCCTTTCGCTGATTGCGATATCGCTGCTGTTCGCAGCGACCATCGTCGGGCTTTGCTTCCTGCGCGCCGACGAGGCCGGGAATTTCGTGACGCTGAGTCTGACCATGCTGGCAGGCGCGGCCGGCGCGTCCGTCAGCACACTGACGCGGCTCTACAGCATCGACCCGCGGCATGAGCCGGGCAATACCTGGCTCAGCATCGAAAGCGGCAAGGGAACCGTGCTGATCGCGCCGTTGCTCGGCATGGTTTTCGCGATCGTCATGTATCTGCTGATGCGCGGCGGACTGGTAGGTGGACACGCGTTTCCCGACTTCTCCAATCCGGTCAGCCCCGTGGAGGCGCTGCTGCGCAACGACGACTCGGCAAGAAATCTCGCCAATCTGGCCAAGCTGCTGATCTGGGCCTTCATCTCCGGTTGGACGGAACGCCTGGTCCCCGACGTGCTGGACCGTCTGGCGCCGCAGGCCAGGAACGAGCCGAGCAAGTCGCCCTAGTCGTCGTGGACACGACCACGCGCCGCCGCAGCGTGCGCAACCCATCCGTCGTTCTGCTTGAAACAGCGCTTCTGCAAAGCTAGTGTCCTGCGGCTTGCGATCGGCAGGCATGCACCACTGCGGAGTTTCCGATGCCGCTCGCGCTCTACGGCCACCCATTTTCCTCCTACACACAGAAAGTGCTGATCGCGCTGTACGAGAACGCGCTGCCGTTCGAGTTCCGCTGCATCGGTCCCGACACGCCGGAACACACGGCCGACTGGCTGCGGCGCTGGCCGCTCGCGAAGTTTCCGCTGCTGCTCGACGGCGACCGCGAAGTCGTCGAGACCAGCATCATCATCGAATACCTGCAGCTCGCACACGCGGGGCCCGTGCGGTTGCTGCCGGATGAGGCGATGACCGCGCTGGACGTGCGCTTTCTCGACCGCGTCTTCGACCTCCATGTCATGAGCCCGGTGCAGCATGCGGTCAACGGCGCGCTGACCGGCGACCCGGTCAAGCGCCAGGAGGCGCACGCGTTCGCCGGGCAGAAACTCGAGCTCGCCTACGCCTGGCTCGATCGCCACCTGTCCGGCCGCACCTGGGCCTGCGGCGACGCCTTCACCCTGGCCGACTGCGCCGCCGCGCCGGCACTGTTCTATGCCGACTGGACGCACCGCATCGCCGGGCACTATCCGGTGCTGCGCAGCTATCGCGCGCGCCTGCTCGCGCGACCGTCCTTCGCGCGTGCCGTCGAAGAGGCGCGCCAATACCGCCCGCTGTTTCCGCTCGGCGCGCCGGACAGGGATTGACGCGCCGCTCCTCCGCTCGCCCGCGATCCGTCGCATCGGCAATCACACTGCCTGCTCGGTTTCGCCGCCCGCCTGTTCGACGGGGCAACGATGACAAACGTGCGCATCATGCCTTCCGATGCGTCCGCAACTGTCTTTGCTTAACGAAATGCTAATCGCGCGCGAATGAAGATACCGGCCTGTTGCTTTCATCACGGCTGATTTTCGCGGCGAGGTTCGCGAGCGCAGCGACGCTCCCATCGACTGGCATACACAGGGGCAACCATGTCGAGCGACTACAGCATCGGCGTCGAGGAAGAGTTCTTCCTGACCGAAACGTCTTCAGGGCTGATCGTCCCGCACATGCCCGCAGGTTTCGTGCGCGCCTGCAACAGCCGCGTCGCCGGCGAAGCGACGTACGAACTCATGCAGTCGCAGATCGAAACCACGACGCCGGTCTGTCGCAACCCCGGCGAGTTGCGGCATGCGCTGACCGCATTGCGTTCGGGTCTGACCGACGTCGCCGGCGACTTCGGTCTGTCGCTGGTCGCCGCCGGCACGCATCCGCTCGGCGAATGGCGCGAGCAAGTGACGACGGCGGCGCCGCGCTACGAACGCCTGATCGAGGATTTCCAGATCGTCGGCCGGCGCAACCTGCTCTGCGGCCTTCACGTCCATGTCGCGCCGCCCTGCGGCGTGGATCGCGTCGACGTGATGAACCGGCTCGTGCCGTGGCTGCCGCTGCTGCTCGCGCTGAGCACGTCGTCGCCGTTCTGGTCGCGTCAGGACACGGGACTCGCGTCATACCGGCAGGCCGCCTATGACGAGTGGCCGCGCACCGGCATTCCGGACTACTTCGGCGGCCAGGCCGAATACGATACGTTCGTGCAGGGCCTGCTGACGGCCGGCGTCATTCCCGATCCGGGCCAGCTCTGGTGGGCGATACGCCCGTCGGCGCGCTTCCCGACCCTCGAGCTGAGGCTCTGCGACAGCTGCACGCACATCGACGACGCGCTCTGTATCGCGCAGCTGTTCCGCTGCCTGATCCGCGCGCTCGTGCGCCAGCCCGAAGTCGGCCGCGCGCGCACCCCGCTGACCCGCATGCTCGTCGAGGAAAACCGCTGGCAGGCCAAGCGCCAGGGCGTGCGCGCACAATTCATCGACGAAATCCACGGCGGCCGGCGCGAACCGATGAACGACGCGCTGCAGCGGCTGCTGGAGTTCATCGAACCCGACATCGACCACTTCGGCTGCCGCGCGGACGTGCTGCACGCGCAGGTCATCGTCGAACGCGGCACCAGCGCGGACCAGCAGCGCGCCGTCTATCGAGCCCGCCGCGAAGCCGCCGCGCCGCGACGGGAAGCCTGTCAGGACGTGGTCCGCTGGCTGGCGGAAGCCACGCGCGTCGCCGCCGGCGTCAGTCGGGCGGCGTGATGCCCGGACCGTCGTCGCTGCCCGGGAAGCCGGTCATTGCCCGGCCCGTCGGCGCGGTCGAAGCCGCCGCGCAGGCCGGCGCGCCCGCATCGGACTCCGGAGCGCCGGCCGTCGTGATCAATGGGGTTTCTGCTCGACTGCGCTCTCGGTGTGCATGACGCAGCGCCAGTCGCCGCCGACCTTCACCCAGGTCGACGTGTCGTAGACGTCCATCTGCACCGGCTTGCCCTGCATCTCCATGCGCTGGTCCACCTGATACGTCGCGATGGCCACGTCGTCGCGCGGGAAGATCACGTCCATGTCCGAGATCGTGTAATCGACGAGCTTGTAGCGGTCGTCCCGGGCCATGCGCGTGTACGCCGCATGATCGAACTTGTTCGCGCCGTGGCCGCTGACCATGACCGCCGGCTCGGTCAGCATGCCCGTGGCGATTTCCGGCTTGCCCGCGATCATGGAGTCCCAGAACGCCCGTTCGAGTTTCTCGATTTCACTCTTGCGCTTGTTCATGGCATCGCTCCCATTGCGGAGTGCGGGATTCGATGGATAAATTCCGCGGCGTTAGCCGCCGGTGAAGACCGGAACAACGCCGCCTAACAACCGAACGACGAGCCTGGTCATCGACGCCATGAACCGCGATTTCGCGCTCAGGACGGTCAAAGCGATCCACACGGCGATCTGGGCGTTCTTCGTCGCGTGCATCGTCGGCGCTCCTCTTGCCGCCCGGCTCGGCAACTTCAGGCTCGCGGCGCTGCTCATCGGCTTCGTCGGGCTGGAAGCGCTCGTGCTGCTGCTCAACCGCTGGTCGTGCCCGCTGACCGGCGTCGCTGCGCGCTACACCGAGCGACGCGACGCGAACTTCGACATCTATCTTCCGCTCTGGCTCGCCCGGTACAACAAGACCATCTTCACGCCGCTGTATCTGCTCGGCGCGGCGTATACCGCGCACGTTTGGTGGCATCAGGCCTGAAATCACGAGGCCGCGCCGCACGGAAAAGAGAACCATGTGCGCATCGATCCGGCCGGGAGCCATCATGAATCGCTCACTTCCTCTGCTGGCAATGCCTTGGCGTTGATCGGCTGCTTTGACGGCTCGTCTTCGAACCTGGACGCTGCCCGGCAGTTCTTCGCCAAACGCAAGATCGGCTCATCCGCAGATCACGGGATCATCAGATCCGGCCATCCTGATGACCACGCCGTCACCATTCACGGTCTCGCCGATGATGCGGCCAGCTGCAAGACGATAGCGGATGCGCTCGACGCCGATGCCTCAAGGAGACCGGCGGCGAGCAATGCGTTCTTCCGTATTCGTGCATTGCGCTGAATCGGTAAAGCTGATTCGAGCAAGGTCCTACCGACCCCGCAAGTCGTTCCACCAGTCCACGGCCTGGTACCACCAGTAGCTCGCCTGCGCGCCGAGAAAGCCGGCCGGGCGCATTGCCGAGACGAGGCCGAACGGCGCGAAGCGCTGCCACGCCGTGTCGTCCTGCGCGATCGCCGCGGCGAGCAGTTCGCCGGCGACCGTCGTCGGCGCGACGCCGTGGCCGCCGAACGCCTGCGCATACCAGAGCCCGTTCGGCTTGCGGCCGATCTGCGGCATCTGATGGCGCGCGTAGCTCATGAGGCCGGACCAGGCGAAGTCGACGTGCACGCCGGCGAGCTGCGGATAGACCTTCAGCAGATCGCGGTAGAGCAGATCGCGCACGCGCGCGGGCGAACGGTCGCGGATCGAGATGCGGCCGCCCCAGAGCAGGCGCGAGTCGGGCAAGGGCCGGTAGTAGTCGAACGCGAAGCGCGTGTCGTAGATCGCCGCGCGCGTGTTGATGCATTCGCGCAGGCGCGGGCCGAGCGGCTCGGTGACCATGACGTAGGTCGCGATCGGCAGCACGGCGCGGTCGACCTGCGGGTCGAGGCCGGCGAGGTAGCCGCCGCAGCAGAGAACGACGTGTTCGGCTTCGATGTCGCCGCCCGTCGTGGTCACCCGCCAGCCTTCGCCGTGGCGCGCGAGCGCGGTGACCGGCGAGTGTTCGTGGACGGCGACGCCCTTATCGGCCGCGGCTTTCGCAAGTCCTATCGCGTAGTTCAACGGATGCAGATGCACCGCGTTGCGTTCCCAGAGCGCGTCGCTGTAGCGCTCGGTGCGCAGCAGTTCGCGCACGGTCGACTTCGGCACCCAGTCCCACTGCACGCCGAACTGCCCGGCGAGGAATTCCTGACGCTCGCGCAGGATGCGCGGATCGTGGAACCAGTTGGCCCAGATCACGCCTTCGTCGACCATCGCGCACGGAATGCGGTACTTGGCCACGCGCGAACGGATCAGCTGCACGCCGCCGAGCGTGCTCAGGAACAGGGCTTTCGCCGTCTCCTGGCCGAGTTCGCGCACGAGCGCCTGCTCGCCGCGCGAATAGCCCGCAAACACGAAGCCGCCGTTGCGGCCCGAGGCGCCGAAGCCGACGGTCTCACTTTCGAGCAGCGCGACGTCGCCGACGCCGCGCTCAGCCAGGCCGAGCGCGGTATTGAGACCTGCGTAGCCGCCGCCGATCACGACCACGCGCCTGGCATGGCGGCCCGCGAGCGGCGCGAAGCCGCCGTAGGCCGTCGCCGTCGCGCGGTAGTAGCTGGCGGGCAGCTCGGTCATTGCGCGCGCGTGTCACGCGCGGAGCTTTCCACTTCGAGACCGACCTGCAGCCAGCCGAGGCTCAGGCCGATGCGTCTGGCGTCGGGATCGGCCCAGACGTAGCTCAGCATGCGGCCGCTCGCGTCCTCGATGACGGCCAGACGCAGCACCTCGGTGTTGCTTTCGCGATAGGTCAGGCGCGCGAGCTCGAGCGAATAGCCCGACGCCGCGCCGTCGCGGTATTTCAGCGGCACGCGGCCGCCTTCGCTGTGCAGGCGCAGGTCGCGGCGCAGATGCCAGTCGTTGTTGTCCGGCGAAGCCTTGACGCCGCCGCCGTTGAGCGCGTCCCAGCCGGTGAACCAGCGCACGCGCTGCGACAGGGTCGCCGCGTCGACGCCGCGCGCCTGGTCGGCGACCATGACCACGCGCAGGCGGTCGTTGACGAGCTCGAAGCGCAGCGGCAGCAGCGCGGCCGTCGCGCCGATGCCGGGCAACAGCGCGCTGCAGGCGGCCGGATCGGCGGCGAAGGCCAGGCCGTTGCGCGTCGCCGCGGCTTTCAGCATGCAGGCGTTCAGCGGCGCCCACGACTTGTCGTCGATGCGCACGTTCTTCGCCGGATTCAGGAACACGGCCTCGGCCTCGGCCGTCAGCGGCCGGTACGGCAGGAAGCCGTTGCCTTCGCTGACCAGCAGCCAGCGCGCTTCCTGCACCGGCGTCGTGTCCGGCAGCACGACGCGCCAGAGCAGCTGCTTGCGGTCGCCGCCCGGATGAGTCAGCCAGTGATGGATGGCCGGCGCGGCGTTCGTCGAAGGCGCCTGCTTGCCGCCGGCCGATGCGTTCCAGCGCTCGGCGTGGTTGTCGTATTCGCCGGCCAGTTCCTGCGGCACGGCCACCGTCGATTCGGACGTCGTGCGCGCCGGCAGCGCGCCGCAGGCGGACAGCAGCAGCGCGGAAGCCGCGAGCAGGCAGAACGGTAAGCGCATGTTTCCTCCGAAAGCGTTGTGCAACCCTACACGCGATCCAGGGCCTGGGCGAGATCGGCGATCAGTACGTCGGCGTCTTCCAGGCCGATCGAAATCCGCACGAGATTGACCGGCACCTGCCCTGCCCGCGCGTCGGTCACGCGCGTGTCCGGCGGATAGACGGCCGCGACCGGAAACAGCAGCGACTCGTAGCCGCCCCAGGACACGGTCATGAGGAACCGCTGCAGCGCATCGCAGAAACGCTCGACCGTCGCCGTCGTCTCGCCGCGCACGGTGAACGACAGCAGGCCGCTTGCGCCGGTGGTCTGCCGCAGGCTCAGGTCGTACTGCGGATCGCCGGCGTCGTGCGGATACCAGACGTGTCCGACCTTGGGATGTTCTTTCAGGAACGCGATGACGACCTGCGTGGTCTGCGCGATCTGGCGCAGGCGCACGGGCAAGGTCCGCAAGCCCCGGATCATCAACCACGCGTCGTGCGGCGACAGCATCGCGCCGAGCGTCATGTAAGGCCCCTGGAACACCTCGCGGATCAGCGCCTTGCTGCCGCAGAGCACGCCGGCGACGACGTCGCTGTGGCCGTTGAGGTACTTGGTCGCCGAATGCGCGACGAGGTCGATGCCCAGCGCGATCGCGCGCTGGTTCAGCGGCGTCGCGTAGCTGTTGTCGAGCAAGGTGCGGATGCCGCGGCGGCGCGCGAGCGCGGCGACGGCGGCGAGGTCCTGCTGCTCGTAGGTCATCGTGTTCGGGCTTTCGAGCACGATGAGCCGGGTCTGCGGGGTCAGCGCGGCCTCGATCGCGGCCGTGTCGCGCGCGTCGACGAACGCGTGGCCGACGCCGAACCGCGCGAGGAAGTCGCGCAGCAGGCTGCGCGTCCACGAGTACGGCTTCTGCACGCAGACCACGTGATCGCCGGACCTAAGTCCGGCCATTACGCCGGCCGCGATCGCCGCGGCGCCCGATCCGAACAGCAGCGCGTCGTCGGCGCCTTCGAGCGCGGCGAGTTTTTTGCGCAGGATCTCGACGGTCGGGTTGTTGCCGCGCGTGTACAGCGTGTTGTCGAGTTCGTCGCCGAAGGCCGTGCGCATCTGCGCGACGGTCTCGAACGCGAAGATCGAGCTCTGGTAGATCGGCGGCGACACGGCGCCGCGATGGCGCGAGCGATCCTCCTCGCCGAGGTGGTTCAGGATGTAGCTCAGATCATGCTCGTGCATCGCGGCCTTCCGTGCGCCTGCTCACTTGCCCGCGACGAACTCGCGCGTGGCCGCGGCCAGGGTCGGATCCTGCAGCGCGAAGTGCATGGTCGCCTTGACGAGGCCGAGCTTGTTGCCGCAGTCGAAGCGCTCGCCCTCGAAGCGATAGGCCAGCACGCGTTCCTGCTTCAGCAGCGCGTCGATCGCGTCGGTCAGCTGGATCTCGCCGCCGGCGCCGGGCTTGGTCGATTCCAGCAGCGAGAAGATGCGGCCGGGCAGCACGTAGCGGCCGACGACGGCTAGATTCGACGGCGCGTCTTCGGGCTTGGGCTTCTCGACCATGAGCTTGATCAGCGCGGCGCGCTCGTTGATCGGCGTCGCGTCGACGATGCCGTACTTGTTGGTCTGCTCGCGCGGCACCTCTTCGACCGCGATCACGCCGGAGTTCTCGAACGCGGCGAGGTCGGCCATCTGGCGCAAGGCGCTCGCGCCGCTGTTCCAGATCAGATCGTCGGGCAGGATCACGCCGAACGGTTCGTTGCCGACGACCGGTTTCGCGCACAGCACCGCATGGCCGAGGCCCAGCGCCTCGGGCTGCGTCACGAACACGCAGCGCACGTGCTTGGGCAGCACGTTCTGCACGAGCGACAGCAGCTCCTTCTTGCCGGCCTGCTCGAGCTTGGTCTCGAGCTCGTAGGCCTTGTCGAAGTAGTCGGCGATCGCGTGCTTGTAGCGGTTGGTCACGAAGATCAGCGTGTCGGCGCCGGCGTCGACGGCTTCGTCGACGGCGTACTGGATCAGCGGCCGGTCGAGCACCGGCAGCATTTCCTTGGCCACGACCTTGGTCGCCGGCAGGAAGCGCGTGCCGAGACCGGCGACCGGGAAGACGACCTTGCGTAGACGTTGCGACATGCGGACTCCTAGCGGATCGGGCAATCAGGAAGTGAAGACGGAAACGGAGGCACCGCAGGCGGCTCGGCCGGCGGCGTGACGACGATGAACGTGGCCGGCAGCGACGCTTCCTCTCCTAGCGCTGCTGCGGTCGTTCGAACGCGACGACGGCAGCTTCTTCGGCCGTGCGCGCGAAATCCGGCAGCAGCGCGGCGACGCAGCGGCGCAGCGCGTCCTCGTCGAAGTCCTGCACGGCCTGCGCCGCGCGCGCGAGCTGCGCGTTCAGGAGCTCCCAGCTCATGCTGCGCGGCTGGGCCAGGAAGATCTTCGCGTGCGCCGTATTGCGGTAGTTCTCCAGAGGATGGAACAGCTCCTCGAACAGCTTCTCGCCTGGTCGCAGGCCGGTATAGGCGATCTGGATGTCGCGGCCCGGGATCTTGCCGGTCAGCCGTATCATCTGCTCGGCGAGATCGCGGATGCGGATCGGCTCGCCCATGTCGAGCGCGAAGATCTCGCCGCCCTTACCGAGCACCTCGGCCTGCAGGATCAACTGGCAGGCTTCCGGGATCGTCATGAAATAGCGCGTGATCTCCGGATGCGTCACGGTGACCGGGCCGCCGTTGCGGATCTGTTCGCGGAACAGCGGCACGACCGAGCCGGCCGAATCGAGCACGTTGCCGAACCGCACGGTGATGAAGCGCGTGCGCGAACGGCCGGCAAGGTTCTGGCAGTACAGCTCGGCGATACGCTTGGACGCCCCCATGATGCTCGTCGGGTTCACGGCCTTGTCGGTCGAGATCAGCACGAGGCATTCGACGTCGTGGCGGTCGGCGGTGTCGGCGACGCAGCGCGTGGCCAGCGAATTGTTGCGCACGGCCTCGCGCAGCTGCCCCTGCAGCAGCGGCACGTGCTTGTAGGCGGCCGCGTGGAACACGACCTGCGGCCTCGCCGCGGCGAAGACGTGCTCGCAGGTCGCCGGGTCGCCGGCGTTGCCGATACGCGCATCGAGGATCAGGTCGGGCCAGGCCGCACGCAGTTCCTGCTCGATGCGATAGAGGTTGTATTCGGACAGCTCCAGTATCGTCAGCGAACTCGCGCCGAGCCGCGCGACCTGGCGGCACAGCTCCGAACCGATCGATCCGCCGCCGCCGGTCACGAGTACGCGCTTGCCGGTCAGGCCGCTGCGTATCGCGGTCCAGTCCAGCTCGACCGGATCGCGGCCGAGCAGGTCCTCGATCGCGACTTCCTTGAGCTCGTTGAACTGCGAGCGGCCCGAGACCACGTCGTCCAGACGCGGCACGGTGCGGAACGCGAGGCCCGTGGATTCGCAGAGCTCGACGACGCGGCGCATCTGTGCGTTGCTCGACGACGGCATAGCGATCAGCAGCATCTGCGCGGCGACTTCGGCGGCGATCTGCGGCAGCCGCTCCAGGGTGCCCAGTACCGGCACGCCGTGCAGCTTGGCGCCGCGCAGCTGGGCGTTGTCGTCGACGAAGCCGACGACGCGATAGCGGTTCTCGCGCTTGAGGTCACGCACGAGCGCCTCGCCGGCACGGCCGGCGCCGAGCACGAGCACGCGCTGGCTCGGACTGTCGTTGAACAGGTCCAGGCGCGAGTCCTTCCAGAAGCGGTAGCCCAGCCGCGGCGCGCCGAGGAACACGACGAGCGCGGCCGGATAGATCAGCAGCACGCCGCGCGGCACCGTCGCGAGGCGGTTGTAGAGGAACAGCGTGATCGCCACCAGCACCGCGCCAATTGCGCCGGCGCGCACGATGTTCCACAGATCCGGCAGGCTCGCGAAGCGCCAGAGCCCGCGGTAGAGCCCGGTCCACCAGAACACCGCGGCCTGCACCGCGAGCAGCACGATCACTTCGGGACCGAACCAGATCACCGGCTGCGGCTCGGGCAGCAGCGCGTTGCGGATCGCGTACGTGGCGAGCCAGGCCAGCCAGACCATGGTCAGGTCATGGGCGACGACGGCGAGGCGCGGATGGATCAGGCCGATGCTGCGGCGCAGGAGGTCAGGCACGGCGGCGCACTCCGGCGAGGACGGCCTGCCGCGCGCGCCACCAGAGCGCAACGCCGGCCGTGTAGGCGATCAGCACCGCAGCGACGGACGCACCCGGGTCGCGCTTCAACGCGACGAGCACGGCCAGCGGTGCGACCAGCAACAGATTCCACGCCATGTAGTAGCCCACGACCCGGGCATGCGAGCAGCCGCCGCGCACGAGCCACTGATAGAGATGTTCGCGGTGCGCACTATACCAGCGGCGTCCGCGCCAGATGCGCTGCAGCAAGGTCGCCGTCGCGTCGACGGCGAAGCTGCTGGCCAGCAACAGACCCGCGGCGAGCCAGCGCGGTTCCGTCAGCGCCGCACAGGCCAGCAGCGCGATGACGAGGAAACCCAGCGCGCCGCTGCCGACGTCGCCGAGGAAGATCCGCGCGGACGGAAAATTGAACGGCAGGAACGTGACGCAGGCCGCCGCGAGCGCGGCCGGCACGGACCCGAGCCCGTGCGGCAGCGCGAACTCGCCGAGCAGCGCGAGCATCGCGAACACGAAAGCGGACTGGGCGGTCAGCAGGCCATTGATGCCGTCCATGAAGTTGTGCAGGTTGATCGACCAGGCCGTGGCGACGACGACCGCGGCCGCAGCGACGGCGCAGGCCCAGAGCGGCAGGTCGGCGCGCCACGACGCCGGGGCG
>NZ_JANFVR010000190.1 GCF_024609805.1 Tahibacter caeni
CAAGGCCGCGCCGGCCGGCCCGGGCCGCCTCGGCACCCTGTCGGGCACGGCCGGCGTGACCGGGCCGCAGGTCAGCAGCGCGCGCGCCTCGGCCGACATCCGCCTGCCCGAGATCCTCGTGATCCGCCGCTACGACGACGTGTTCAGCGAGAACGGCAGGAACCTGCCGGTCACCGTCGAGTACGCCTGGGACTATGCGCGCGGCCTCGGCATCGAGCGCGTCTACACGCGCGACGGCCAGCCCTACAGCCGGCGCGACCTGCCGGGCCAGACCATGAATTTCACCGACGCCGAGATCGAGCTCGCGTTCGCGCTCGCGCGCGAGGACGACGGTCTGCGCGCCGTGCTGGCGCAGCCGGATCTGCGCTTCTACGGCGGCTTCGCGTTCCGCGACGCGAACGACCCGGGCTGCGGCGACGCGTCGCGCTGCGTGCACGTGATCGTGTCGGCCGGCGCCGACGGCGAGCGTCCGGTCGCTCACGCCATAGTCGACCTGCAGCGGCGCAAGGTCGTCCATCCGTTCTACGGCCCCGACAATCCGGGACCGCTGTCGCAGGTCCATCCCTGATATGCCCGAGCAAATGTCCGCAGCGCGGCTCCCATGCCCTTCCGCTCGCTCCCACGACCTCGCCGAACGCTTGCTTCGCAACCGTCCGGCCGCCTCCCTGACTCAAGGGGGCTCCAACAACCTGAACCCGCTTTCGAATGACTCAGCACTCATCCACAAAGGACAGTCCGTGAAGAAGTCTCATCTCGCGCGGGGCCTGGCCCTGCTGTTCCTCGCCGGTCTCAGTTTCGACCTGCTGGCCGCCCACCCGAACTGCGCCGTCTCCGGCGGCACCCTGCTGAAGTGGCCGGCCACCGGCGCGCCGATCTGGGAAATGTGCTGGCTGCCGCCGAACCAGAGTTCCGGCGTGCAGGGCTCCGGCCTCGAAGTGCGCGACGTGCACTACAAGGGCATCCTCGTCGCCAAGCGCTTCCATTCGCCGATCCTGTTCGCCGAATACCGCAACGGCGCCGGCGGCAACTGCTACCGCGACTGGAAGGACACCAACGCGCGCTTCGCCGCGACGCCGGCCGTGCGCAACACCCTCGGCGTGCCCGGCACGTTCTTCGCGACGACGACCTGCGACGTCTCCGCCGACGCGACGGCCTCGCACGGAACCTGTCCGTTCAACAACCTGTCGCCGAATCCGTTCGTGACGGCCGACTGCCTCAACAGCGGCGTGGCGATCGAGGACCGCACGAACGCGCAGAACCCCGAAGAGAGCTACGTGCTGCTGACGACGCAGTACTCGGCCAGCTGGTACCAGTACGCGAGCCGCTTCGCGTTCTACGCCAACGGCGACATCAATCCGGAATTCGGCTACGGCAACTCCGACGGCACCTACAACAGCGTGACGCACTGGCACCACAACTACTGGCGCCTGGACTTCGACATCGACGGCGCCGCCCACGACCAGATCGCGGCCAACGGCGTGCTCAAGTCGGCCGAGTTCACCGACACGCGCAGCCTGACCGGCGGTGGCGGCGGACCGTCGTACTGGGACATCACCGACGGCGTCGCCGGCTTCGGCTACCGCATCGTCTCGGGCGCGAACGACTACACGCCGGTCAACGAATCCGGCCGCGGCTTCCACCTCGCCGACGTGATCGGTTCGCACTTCATCAACAACGAGTATTCCGACAAGGCGACGAACAACCTCAGCGACTGCCAGATGGTCGCGACGAACATCGCCAACGGCGAAAGCCTCGTCGACACCGACGTCGTCTTCTACTACACGGCGAGCGTGCGCGATTCGACCGCGAACAACTGGCCGACCTCGGGCGCCGGCGCGATTCCGCAGGACTCCATGGTCTGCAAGAAGGTGGGTCCGCTGATCACGCCGGTCGGCGACTGGCCGATCTTCCGCGACGGCTTCGAGTGAGCGACGGCGTCACGACAACAACCCGCAGCCCGCCGCGAGCGCGGCGGGCGCACCGAAATCGAGAGGTGAGACCATGATCATCCGCCATTGTCCGGCCGCTCTGGCCCTCGCGCTGAGTGCATTGCTGTACGGCCCCGCCGCGGGCGCCGCTTCCGGTCCCGAGCCGCAGCCCGTCGTGCGCCAGACCTGGACCGCGCTCGGCGGAGACCTCGGCTTCATCTGGAACGTCGAGCTGCTGAACGACTACGGCATCAAGCTCAAGGGCGCGGCCGAGGGCGCGAGCACCGACACGCGCGGCTTCGTCGCCGTGCCGCTGCGCGACCAGAGCGGGCTGAGCTTCGCCGTCACCGAAACCAATTTCGATCACTTCACGACCGGCCGTCTCGTCCTGCGCGGCGGCTTCCGGCTGACCACGCCGGTCGGCGAGATCTCGCTCGTCGACGCGGTGCTGCAGCCGCGCGGCAACGGCTCGCAGATGCTCGACGTCGTCGACGCGAGCGGCAAGAAGCTGTTCTACCTCGACCGCCTGATGTACGCGATCGCCGACCAGGGCCGCACCGTCGAAGTGCAGACCATGGATCTGCGCATGCATGCGGACCTCGCCCAGCGCCTCGGCAAGCCCGAGATCACCGACTGGGTCGTCGCGCAGATGCGCATGAACCTCAGCGTCGTCGCCCAGGACGGCAACTACATCCAGATCGTGCAGGGCGCTCCGGTATGGCCCGGCACGGTTGTGCCCGACGTGACGCCGGAACAGACCTACCAGGCCGACGTGTTCATGCTGAGCTTCCAGCCGCAGTATTCGCGCTGCACGCCGACCTGGCCCGCCGCGGGCGGCACCTGCGACGGCCCGAACACGGCCACGAACGGCTATGCGGTGTTCACGCCGTCGTCGACCCTGCGCAACAACGTCAACAACGGCACGGCCGAAGCGACCGTCGCCGGCGATCCGAACGGCACGAGCTCGGCACTGTACACGGCCGACGTCGCCTGGTATCGCAAGTTCTCGGGCACGTTCCCGCCGTACGACAACGACCAGCATCCGAACCTGATCTGGAATCTGTACCGCGTCGATTCGAACAACCGCATCGAGCAGATCGGCCGGTCGGGGGTCAAGCACGCGTTCGTGACGACCAACAGCGGCTGTTCCTCGGGTCCCGGCAGCGGCGGCAGCACGGGCACCATTCTCGGCCGCTCGTGTTCCGACACCTACGGCACCGGCAACAACGACAGCAACAACGACCTCGGTCCGCGCAGCGAGATCATCCCGGCGCAGGATCTCTGGGGCCGCTGCGGCTCGATCTTCGATCCGGAATGCGACCAGGCGCTCAACACCGGCGGCGGCAACACCAGCTACAGCCAGCGCATGCTCACGCGCGAATCGCAGCTGACGGCCGGCGGCACCTACTACTTCGAGTCCTGGTACATCGTCCGCGACGACGTCAACATCTACAACACGATGGCCTCGCGTCCGGTGACCTTCAGCTTCGGCAGCAGCTGGTCGATCACCGCGGGGACGCCGCAGCTGCTCGGCCCGGTCATCAACCGCTGGGTCAGCCCGACCACGTCGAACCCGAACCAGAAGAACGTCGAGATCGCGAGCAGCGAAGGCCACACGCGCGTCGCGGTCAACGTCGTCGACCTCGGCAACGGCAGCTGGCGCTACGACTACGCGGTCATGAACCTCGACTTCGCGCGTGCCGTGACCCAGGGCACGCCGAAGTACAGCGACGACAGCGATCCGGCGCAGCGCTTCCGCGTGATCCACAACTTCGGCTTCGACCGCTTCAGCGTGCCGCTGCCCGGTGCGACGGTGTCGGCCATCGAGTTCAACGACGGCGAGCTCGATCCGGCCAACGACTGGACCGCGAGCGTCGCCGACGGCAAGGTGACCTGGACCGCGCCGGTCAATCCGGCGCCGCCGGCGAACACGCCGGCCGTGCTGAACCCGCTGAGCTGGGGCACGATGTTCCGCTTCTCGTTCGTCGCGAACCGCGGCCCGGTCGCGGCCGACATCGACCTGCACGTCGCGCAGAGCGGCACGCCGGCCTCGTACACGGCCAGCGTGCTCGGACCCGACGCGGTCGATGCGATCTTCGCCGACGACTTCGAGGCTGTGGCGCGATAGCACGTCGACAGCCGGCGGATCGCTCCCCGCGGTCCGCCGGCCGCCTCGCGGTCACTGTTGCGGCAGCAGCTGCAGCCGGTGCACGCCGGGGCCCGGCAGCAGCGGCGTCGGCGTGCCGGCGACCCAGTCCGCATGGCCGGCGCCGTGGAACGGCGACAGCGGGTGGCTGCTCTGGCCGCCGGGCATGTTCAGATAGCTCTGCTCCTCGTGGCCCGGCGCGATCGCGAAGCGTTCCGACGCGCCGAAGTCCAGCCGCTGCACGCGCGGCATGTTGTTGTCGCCGGCCAGCGCATCGGCCGGCATGTCGAGTCCGCGCGCAAGGAAGCCCGGCAGCGCGCGCGACAGCGGATGGCGGATCCGCGCCGGATTGCGCTGGCCCCAGCTCGCGCCGGCGGCCTCGGCCTGCGCCGCGCGCGCGGCGTCGAGCAGCAGCGCGTCCCAGCTCGCGTAGCGCGGATCGAGCAGGTGCATCGGGCGCCGCTGCAGCAGCTCCCAGACCGGCGCTTCGTAGCCCTGCGCCGACGGCAGCTCGAAGTCCTTGTGGCGCGCCTTGGCCAGCGCTTCGAACGGCGCGAGCGCGGCCGTGATCGTGCGCAGGCGGAATTCGCGCACGAGCGCGTAGTCGGCCGCGTCGACGGCCGCGCGGCCGCTCCAGTGCCCGCTGATGCGCCGGGCTTCGGCGAGATCCGGATCGGCGTTGCCGGCCAGGGTCGCCGCGAGCAACTGCTGCCAGCGCTGCAGGAACACGGCGCGGTCGTCGAGCTGGATCGCGAGCAGGTCGGCCGGCGCGAAGCGGTCGCGCGCGTGCAGGCCGTCGCGGATCTGCTGCTGGCGCGCGCCGAGGTCGTAGCCGCCGTCGCCCTGCAGCGCGAGCCAGTCGCCGTCGACCGTGCGCGCATTAGCGCTCCAGAGGCGCGCATCCGGCGGATCGAGCAGGCGCGGAAATTCTGCAGCGGCGGCCCAGCCCTGCCAGCCGCGGCCGGCCTCGCTCCAGTCCGCCGGCAGGCTCGGATCGTAGCCGGTGCGCCGCGGCAGGCCGTTGCCGGTCAGGGTCCAGCCGATGCGCCCGGCGCTGTCGCCGACGACGAAGTTCTGCACCGGCATGCCCATGGTCGGTGCGATCGCGAGCGCCTGCTCGGCCGTGCGCGCGGTTTCCAGCTGCAGCAATTCCAGATTGACGACGCGCGCGCGGTGCGCGGTCCAGGCCAGCGCGAGCGGCGTGCCGTCGACGTCCTTGGCCATGACCGGTCCCCAGCGCGTCTCGTCGACGAGCAGGGTTTCCGCCGGGCGGCCGTCGACTTCGATGATCTCCGCGTGACGCACGAGCTTTTCCCAGCCTTCGCTCGTGCGGTAGCGCGACGGATCGGCCGGATCGGGATTCACGCGCACCCAGTCCAACCAGTCGCCGTAGCTGTTCGTGAAGCCCCAGGCGACGTGGCCGTTGGAACCGGCGAGCAGCGCCGGCGTGCCGGGCAGGGTCAGGCCGTTGAGGTCGATGGTCTGCGTCGCATCGGCCGGATCGGGATAGCGCAGGCGTGCGCGGAACCAGATGTTCGGCACGCGCAGGCCCAGATGCATGTCGTCGGCGACGAGCGCGGCGCCGTTGCCGGTCAGAGCGCCGCCGACGGCGAAGTTGTTGCTGCCGGCGCGCAGGCCGAGGTCTTCGGCGGCGAGGCTCGCGTAGCGCGCACGCTCCGCCGGCAGCGCCGCGCTGCGGCGCAGGTCGAACACGCCGGCTTCCGGCGGCGCGATCGCGGCGAAGGCCTCGCCGCGCAGCGGCGCGTCCCAGTTCGAACCGGGCTGCACGAGAAAGCGGTACAGCGGCTCGGGCACGCTGGCCTTGAGGCGCGCGAGATTGAGTTCGCGCTTGTTCGCGCCGTCGCCGTTGAGGTCGAAGAACATCGCGTAGATCACGAGCACGCTGTCCTCGCTGGTCCAGGCCTGCGGGCTGCGGTGCAGCAGCAGGTATTCCCACGGGCGCACGGACAGCGCGGCCAGGCCCTCGTTGACGCCGTCGCGGTAGGCCTCCAGCAGCGCCTTCTGCGCCGGAGGCAGCGCGGCGACCGCGTCGCTCGCGCGGCTGCGGAAGCGGTGCTGGCGGTGGCGCCGGTCCAGCGGCAGCGCGACCTCGCCGAACACCGCGGCGAGCTCGCCGGCCGCCGAGCGGCGCAGCAGGTCCATCTGGAAGTAGCGTTCCTGCGCGTGCAGGTAGCCCAGCGCGTAGGCGAGATCGCGCCGGTTCGCCGCGGTCACCGTGGCCGTGCCGAGCGCGTCGCGCTCGACGGTCACGGCGGCCCCGACTGCGGCGCGGCGCTCGCCGTCGAGCGGCGGGAGGCTGCCGCGCAGCAGCAGCCAGACGGCGACCAGCGCGAGCGCGAGCAGCGCGAAGGCGTATTTGAGCAGACGGAGCAGCAGGCGCATGGACGGTTTCCGCGAGGGGAGTCGAAGGGCTATTGCTGTGCGCGCTGGCGGCGCGACTGCGCGGCGACGAGCGCGTCGTCGGCGACGGCCGATTCCAGCGCGACGCCGAGGCGGTTGGTGTGCAGCAGCGGCGGGCAGTGCGACAGCAGCGCCTGTATGACCGCCTGCTGCAGCCGCGTGTAGTAGGGCTGGTGGTGATAGTGCAGGAACACCGGCACGTCGAACGGACGGAAGCCCGGCACGACGCGCACCGGCATGGCCGGATCGAGCAGGTGCACCGGCACGACGGCGCGGCCTATGCCTTCGGCGACCGCATCGATGAGGCCGTAGATGTCGTCGAAATAGGCGCGTTCCATGCGCGGCACGGTGGAGCCGGTCTGGCTCAGGAAGAATTTCTCGGTGAAGTTGTCGCGTGGGTCGTGGTCGATGTAGCAGGCATCGCGGCCCTCGTGCACGGCCGATTCGATCAGCACGTCGCGCTCCACGCCGATCTGCACGTTCTCGATGCCGGCGCGCTCGCATTCGGACAGGCTGATGCAGAAATCCACCTTGCCGGCGATCAGCATCTCGTGCAGCTGTTCCACTTCGGCCTTGAACGCCTGGCACGACAGCTTGGGATTCGCGCGCAGCACGTGGGCCAGCGCCGGCAGTACCATCGAACGCAGCGCCGAGGAATAGGTGACGATGCGGAAGAAGCCGGCGAGCTGTCCCGTGCGCTCGCCGACGAGGCTCGCGAGCAGCTCGGTTTCCTGGTGCTCGAGCGCGGCGCCGTAGCGCTGCAGCAGGCGGCCGGACTCGGTCAGTTCCAGCGAGCCGTACTGGCGGATCAGCAGCGCCTGGCCGAGCAGCGATTCGAGGTTCTGGATGCGCTTGGTCAGCGCCGGCTGGGTGATGTGCAGCAGGTCGGCCGCGCGCGAGAAATTCAGTTCGCGGGCGAGCACCAGGAACGACTCGAGCAGCGGCGAGGACAGCGGAAGTCGCATCGGTTGGCAGTCCGTGCATGAACTCCCGCACACTATAACGCCAGGTTATCGGCTGCTGTATCAGCTTTCATTGGCCGGCGCCGAAAACACTGTGGCATTGTGCAAACCGGGGTTTGCCATGGGTGAGGGTGCGATGCCTGCCAGTGTTGCGCGAGTTCTTCCGTTCGGTCGCCGCGAGGCGGAACGTGCGCCGGCTGCTGCGGCCAGCGAAGCGACCGAAGTCCTGATCCGCCGCGTACGCTCCGGCGAGAGCACCGCCCGCGACGCCCTCGTGCGCCGCTTCCTGCCGCTGCTGCGGCAATGGGCCCACGGCCGCCTGCCGCGCGCGGCGCGCGACCTGCACGAGACCGAAGACCTGGTCCAGCTCGCCCTGATGCGCGCGCTGCGCCAGATCGACCGCTTCGAGTGCGAAGGTCCGGGCAGCTTCCTCGCCTACCTGCGCCAGATCCTGCTGAACCAGGTCCGCGACGAAGTGCGCCGCCTGATGCGCCGGCCGGAATCGGCCGAGCTCGACACCGAAATGGCCGACGTGGACCTGCCGTCGCCGGTCGAGCAGCTCGTCGGCCACGAACGCCTGCGCGCCTACGAGGCCGCACTGGCGAGCTTGCCCAAGCGCCAGCAGGGCCTGATCGTCATGCGCCTGGAATTCGGCATGAGCTATCCGGAGATCGCGACCGAAGTCGGCAGCACGCCGGACGCGGTCCGCGTGATGGTCGCGCGCGCGCTCGTGCAGCTCGCGACGGCGCTCAAGCCGCATCAGTGACGCCGCTCGCGACCGGAGCGGCGCCAGGTCGCCGTCCGGTCGTGACGCGCTTCGCACTTTTCGCCGCGACCGTGTTCTGATGGACTCCCCGCCGTCGTTGAACGGAACATCGCCCGCACAGCACGGGCAGGGGGTTTCCATGACGGGCGAGAACCCGGATCTCGAAAAGATCGCCGCCGGCATCGCCGACGATGCGGCGCTGGACTGGCGCCTGCTGGCCAAGCTCGACGGCGATGCCGCCGACGCCGGCGACGGCCTGCGCGAACTGTCCCAGCTGGCCCAGGTATTCCGCGGCCTGCAGCTCAAGCCCGAACGCAGCGCCGCGAGTCCGGTGCAGTTCCGCTTCGCCGGACTCGACGTGCTCGAGCAACTCGGCCGCGGCGCCCAGGGCGAAGTCTGGCGCGCCTACGATCCGATGCTCGACCAGGAAGTCGCGCTGAAGCTGCGCCACGTCGACTCCGACACCCTGGCCCATCACTTCCTCGCCGAAGGCCGGCGCCTGGCCAAGCTGCGCCATCCGAACATCGTCAGCGTCTACGGCGCGGCGGCCCAGGACGGCCGCGTCGGCCTGTGGACCGAGCTCGTGCGCGGCCGCAGCCTGGCCGAGTCGCTGCAGACCGACGGTCCGTTCGCCGCGGCCGACGCGGTGCAGATCGGCATCGAGCTCTGCCGCGGTCTGGCCGCCGTCCACCGAATGGGCCTGACCCACGGCGACGTGAAGTCCGAGAACGTGCTGCGCGACGTCACCGGCCGCGTCGTGCTGGCCGATTTCGGCGCCGCGCGTGAATTCGAGCGCGACGGCGTGTTCGATCCGGTGTCCGGCACGCGCCAGTACCTCGCGCCCGAAGTGCTGGCCGGCGAAAACCCGGCACCGGCCTCGGACCAGTTCGCCGTCGGGGTTCTGCTGTATCGCCTGCTGACCGGCCGCTACCCGTATGCGGCCGACGATCTCGACGGCCTGCGCCAGCAGCAGCTGGCCGAGGCGCGCACGCCGCTGCGCGAGCTGCGCCCGGATCTGCCGCGCGCGTTGCCGCGGGCGATCGAACGCGCGCTCGCGCCGGATCCGGCGCGGCGCCATGCGGGCGTGCTCGTGCTGCTGGCCGCGCTGGAAGCGTCGCTGCGGCCCTGGCG
>NZ_JANFVR010000191.1 GCF_024609805.1 Tahibacter caeni
GTCGGCCGCGGCGCCGAGCTCACGCGCAAGCTGCTCGCGTTCGCGCGGCGCCAGCGCCTGAGCCCGGCCGCGATCGCGCCGGCCGCGCTGCTGGCCGATCTCGGCCGCATGCTCGAACGCACGCTCGGCGAAGCCGTGCAGGTGCGCATCAGCTGCGACGACCGCGTACCGGCGGTGTATGCCGACGCGGTCCAGCTCGAGAACGCGCTGCTGAATCTCGCGCTGAACGCGCGCGACGCGATGCCGCGCGGCGGCCGCCTGGCCATCAGCGCGAGCGAGGAAGAACTCGGCCAGCGGCCCGAAGGCAGCGAGTTGCCGGCCGGCCGCTATATCCGCTTCACGGTCGCCGACACCGGCCTGGGCATGGCGCCTGACGTGCTCGCGCGCGCGTTCGAGCCGTTCTTCACGACTAAGGACGCCGGCAAGGGCAGCGGCCTCGGCCTGAGCATGGTCTATGGCTTCGTCAAGCAGTCCGGCGGCCATCTCGTCGCCGACAGCCGTCTCGGCTACGGCACGACGATCGACCTGATCCTGCCGCTGGCCGCGAACCCGGCGAGTCCGCCCGGCATGACGACGGGCGCCGGCCTGCCGCGCGGCAGCGGCACGGTGCTCGTCGTCGAGGACGAGGCCGAAGTCCGCGACGTGGCCGTCGCGTTCCTGCGCGGCTTCGGCTACGACGTGCTCGAAGCCGGCGACGCGGAGCAGGCGCTGCGACATCTGCACGACAGCGCGCCGATCGCGCTGCTGTTCAGCGACGTCGTGCTCGGCGACGGCGCCAGCGGCATCGAGCTCGCGCTCAGCGCGCGCCGTCTGCGGCCGGGCCTGCCGGTGCTGCTGACCTCGGGACACGAACTCGGCAACACGACGCCGCACGCGTTCACGCTGCTGCGCAAACCTTACCGCCGTGAAGAGCTGGCCGCCGCCGCGCAGGCGGCGCTGCACGGCAATTCCTGATCAGGCCGCGCGGCGCTGTTCCTGCTGCGGGCCTTCGGCCTGGCGCTGCAGCTGCTCCGTGCAGACGATGCGAATTTCGCGCCGTTCCACCGCGATGATGCCGCGCGCGGCCAGCTGGCTCAGCGCGCGCGTGACGGTTTCGTGCTTGAGGCCGAGGAAGCTCGCGATGTCGACGCGGCTCATGCGCAGCAGGAAATGACTCGCACAGAAGCCCAGCGCCCGATGGCGGCGCGACAGGTCGAGCAGAAACGCCGCGACGCGCTGTTCGGCGCCGAGCGTGCCGAGGGTCAGCATCCAGTAGTGGTCGCGGCGCAGCTCCGTCGCGAGCGCCTGGGTCAGCAGTGCCTGCAGCGCATTCATCGCGGCGCAGGCCGTCATGACCGCCGGGTACGGCAGCTCGATGACTTCGCACGTGTCCAGCGCGACGACGTCGACGCTGTAGCGGTCGCTGCCGATCGATTCCACGCCGAGCAGCTCGCCGCGCATCGGGAAGCCGGTGACCTGCTGGCGGCCGTCGTCGCTGCACAGGCTGGTGCGCAGAAAGCCCGCATGCACAATGTACAGCGCGTTGAAACGCTGGCCGGCGCGGTACAGGTACTGGCCCGTGCGCAGGCGGCGGCGCGTGACCGGGACATAGGCCGACAGCGTGGCGACGTCGATCATTTCCTCGACACTGCGCGGAATCGGCAGCGGGGCAACGGCAGTGGCGGCGGCGATGGTCATGGCGGGGCTCCGGGCGGCGGGAGAACGTGGCGCCACCTTAGCGAGCGGACCTGCGGTGTTTGACGACGGCGCAGCAACGCTGCGTAACCGTGCGTAACGGCTCGGTAACTCCGGTTTGAATTGACTTGCCTCAAGACGTTCGCGCGGCGACATGGACACAGTGCCGCCATGGATTTCGGTTTCCGCTACCGCCACGGCGTGCACGCCATGCAGGCCTCCTTCGTCGACCCGGCCGCGGTCGAGGCCTGGGACGCCTGGTTTCGCTGGCGCGAAGGCAACGAGCTGCGCGACGTCACGATCGACGCGACCTGGTCGCGCGTGACGCGGGCGCTCTGCGCGCTCGCGCCGGGCGAACCGGCGCAGCACGAACAGCAGGTCGGCGAGGCGATCAGCAGCTGGCGCCTGCTGCCCGACGCGCGCGTGCTGGCCGGCGCCGGCCGGCGCCAGTTCGCCTGGCCGGCCGAAGCGCTGTACGTCGGCATCAACCTCGCGCGCTTCGTCAGCCTGCCCTTCACGGCCAAGGCCAGCTTCCAGCGTACCGCCCTGGCCGAGACCGCGCGGCTGGCGCTGCGCCTGATCGACGACATGTACCTCGCCGCCGGCGGCGCCGGCGCGCCGCCGCGGCTGGGCATACTCGGGCTGGCCGACGCGCTGGCCATGCTCGGCGTCGACTACGCCTCCGAAGCCGGCGCGCACACCGCGGTGCAGATCGCGCGCGACTTCGCCGCCGCCAGCCTCGAGGCCACCTGCGAACTGGCCGCCGAGCGCGGCAACCGCGCCAACGATGCGGTCATCGATGCGGCCGTGCTCAAGGCCGAAAGCCTCGATCTCGCACCGGCGCAGCGCCAGCGCATCGGCCGTCGCGGCCTGCGTTTCGCGCCGCTGACCGCGATCGCCGCGCAGCCGCGCCTGGCCCTGGTCGCGAACAACGTCGCCGACGCGATCTCGCCGCTGCGCGGCGAAAAGATGCCATACCAGATCGTCGGCGCGAACGGCCGGCGCCGCGTGACCGCTTCGGGCTTCGCGATCACCCTGTGGCGCCAGCTCGGCGCCCGCGCCGACGAGACCGCGTTTCCGTTCAGCACGGCCGCGACGGCCGGCGACGCCGGCGTCGCGCGCATCCGCGCAGCGATGACACCGTGGTTCGATCAGATCGCCGATACGCAGTCCGAAGCGGACGACAGCCCGGTCGTCGTGGACTGACGTCGCGTCGATCACCGGCGGGCCGCTTCGCCGCCGCGCATTCCCGCCTGCCCCTGCGATCCGTTGCCGCGCTTGCGTCCCGGCGGCCTGGAGTATCGTACGCACCGCCTCGCAAATAAGAGTCATTCTCGTTATCAACCGAGGCGGCCACCGATCGCCACAGCACCGACAGGAACAACCATGCATGAACCTTCCTTGCCCGTCCGGCGCCGCTCACGCCTGGCGCTGGCCCTCGGCTGCGCGCTCGGCGCGCAGGCATTCGCCGAAACAGTTTCCGGATCCGCGACCGCACCCGAGGCCTACGATCGCAGCGAGACCGACACCCTGGACGAGGTCGAAGTCAACGCCGTCGTCAAAGGCTATGCCGTGGATCGCAGCAGCACGGCGACCAGGACCGACACGCCGCTGCGCGACGTGCCGCATCGGTATCGTCACCGACGAACTGATCCGCGATCAGGCCATGCAGAACATGGGCGACGTGGTGCGCTACATCCCGGGCTTCGGCATGGCGCAGGGCGAAGGCAACCGCGACGCGCCGGTCCTGCGCGGCAGCGCGTCGACGTCCGATTTCTTCGCGACGGCCTGCGCGACGACGTGCAGTACTTCCGCGATTTCTACAACGTAGAACGCGTCGAAGGCCTCAAGGGCCCCAACGCGATGATCTTCGGCCGTGGTGGTTCGGGCGGCCTGATCAACCGCGTGACGAAGCAGGCCGACTGGAACGACGCCGGCAACGTATCCGTGTTGTTCGGCTCCTGGGGAAACCGGCGCACGACCGCCGATCTCGATCGCGCTCAGCGCCACCGCCGCGTTCCGCGTGACCGGCCTCTACGAGAAACTCCGGCTCGTATCGCGACGACGCCTCCATCGAGCGCTATGGCATCAATCCGACGTTCGCGCTGCGCATCGGCGACCGCAGGCAGGTCACCCTCGGCTACGAACATTTCAAGGACGAACGCACGGCCGACCGCGGCATTCCCTCGCTCGGCGGGCGACCGCTGGAAACCGACGCGTCGACCTTCTTCGGCGATCCCGACCTGAGCCCGACCTCGGCCAGGGTCAACGCGTTCAGCGCGCTGCTCGAACACGACTTCGACAACGGCGCCGTGCTGCGTAACCGCACGCGCTGAGAGTTCCGGTGCGGTCACGACACCATCGATAATAAGTCAATGATGGAGGCGACCATGGCATCGAGCAATTTCACGCGCGGCGACCTGCACCGCCAGGACTACGAGTGGAGCGCGCAGCACGGCGACGACCCGGCTAGCCGCTTGTGGCCTGATGACGTGCTATTCGATCGAAATCAAGGCTACGAAGTGCTTTCTCTTCTCAATCGCTTCGCGTTCGGGAAGCCCGACGAGCGCGCATATTTCCTCGCGGGTGAGGAATGGTTGCGCGATTTGCCAGGCAACATCCGCGCACGACGAAACGTCCTTGCGTGGCTTGAGGAGCGGGCAAGATTCCGACCGATTTTCAAGGGCGGGGCGCTCAATCAAATTCGATGAGTCGCGGTAACGCACAACCGAGCCGAGATGAGGAGCTGCCATGATTCGTCGACTTTCAGCCGCAATCGCTCTGAGCCTCATCCCGTTGATCGCATCTGCCAGCGAGCGCGTCGTCAGCAAGTCCGACCTCGGCGATAGATGGCCGCTGACGGTCGACTCCGGAACGCTTCGCTGCCGGCCGTTCAGGGGCAATCTCCAGATCCTCACGATCGAGGTGGACGGCAAGGTCTGGGCCGTCAATGGCACGGCGATCGGCCAGGGCTTTCCCGAGATCAATCCGATCTGGAAGGGCAACCCGGAGATCCCCGGCGCCAAGATCAACATCGGTCCGCTGATCGACCTGGCGAAAAGTCTCTGCGGGTAACCGAAACCCCATCCGTTCGCCAACTGGCGGGATTTTCGAGTGGCTGAATTGTGCTTGCCGCATTGGATAGTGCGTGGGTACGCGCCGGAACCTTCGCGAATTCGGATGCCTTTCTGCCGCGCCCGCTTTGAGCAATGACGCTCGGAATTAGAAAGGGACTCACGTACACTGCCCGCGTTTCCGGGGATTAAAAGCAGTGCGCACGATCAAGGGCGGCCTACTAATTGCCATCGAAGGCATTGATGGAGCTGGGAAAAGCACCCTGGCTCGTGGTCTTGCACGCGTACTCAGTGACATCGGCATCGATCCCATCCTGACCAAGGAACCGACCACCGGACCGTACGGTGCCGCGCTTCGCGAGAGCGCGATTGCGGGGCGACGCAGTGCGGCCGATGAACTGGCGCTATTCGTTGCAGACCGCCGCGAACATGTGGCAAAGCTATTGGCGCCGGCCCTCGCCGAGGGGCGCGTCGTCATACTCGATCGCTACTATTTCTCGAATGCCGCGTATCAAGGGGCCGCGGGTCTGGACGCCGACAAGATCATTGAAGCGAACGAGGCATTTGCCCCGCGGCCAGATCTGCTGATCCTGTTAGATTTGCCTCCTGAAATTGGCTTGGCCCGCATCGCGGCGAGGGGGGACAAAGCCAATGAGTTTGAGACCATCGACAACCTAAAGAGCTGTCGCGCCATTTTCCGCAGCGCTCCGAAAGCCATTGTGATCGATGCGACGAAATCAGCGGACGCGGTCCTCGCAGAAGCACGCGATCACGTTATCGCCGCCGTTGCCAAAGTTGCTCATGAACGCTTCGGTTTCGGTGTCGAAGCGGCGCAGTCGATCAAAGATCTCGTCGGACCACTGTTGCAGGAACGGTATTCGGCACTCGTATAGTGCATTGAATCGCCAATTACTCCGCTGCGCCGCTGCCTTCAGAACGCGCAGACCTGCCTAGGCGGATGCAGCGCGCAACCCGTCCAGATATTCGGCCCAAGCCTGCATCATCTTCCGCCGCTCCGGCAGGTGCGCAGTGCGGTTGTAGGCCCGCCCGTTGGCGTCCTTCACGGCGTGGGCCAGCTGGTGCTCGATCCAGTCGACCCGGAAGCCCAGCACCTCGTCGAGGATGGTGCGTGCGGTCGCTCGGAAGCCGTGACCCGTCATCTCGTCGGGGCCGATGCCCAGGCTGCGCATGGCTACCAGCACCCCGTTCTCCGACATCGGCCGGCGGCCGCCGCGCGCGGTAGCGAAAACATACCTGCCGCGCCCCGTCAGGCCATACAGCTCGCGCAGCACCTCTACGGCCTGGGTCGCCAGCGGCACGATGTGGTCGGATCCGGTCTTGCTCGTCGTGAAGCGCCACTCCGCCGCGTCGAGGTCGACGTGGGCCCATTCCATGGTGCGTAGCTCGCCGGGGCGGACGAAGAGCTGCGGGGCGAGCTTGAGCGCGGCTCGGACCACAGGCCCGCCGGCGTAGCCGTGCAGGGCCGTCAGCAGCGCGGGCAGTGCCTTCGGATCGGTGATCGCGGCGAAGTGCTTCTTGCGCACGGACGGCAGCGCGCCGCGCAGGTCGCCAACCGGGTCGCGCGTCGCCCGGGCCGTGGCCACGGCGTAGCGGAAGACCTGGCCGCAGGCCTGCTGCACCCGGTGCGCGGTCGAGACGACACCCCTACCCTGCAGCTTCCGGGACACGGCGAGGACCTCGGGCGCCGTGATCGCAGAGATCGGCCGCTTGCCGATGGCCGGGAAGGCGTAGAGCTCGAGGCGCGCGGTCATCTTGGCCAGGTGCGAGGGGACCCACTCGCGCGCTTTCATTGCTAGCCACTCGCGAGCGATCACCTCGAAGGTGGTGGCCGCCTCGTCGGCACCAGCCAGGCGCGCAGCTTTGCGCGCGGCGCTCGGGTCTCCGCCGGCAGCGATCAGCTTGCGGGCGCTCTCGCGATGGGCGCGCGCCTCTTTGAGCCCGACGTCGGGATAGATGCCGATGGCGAGGCGCTTCTCTCGGCCGAGGTGTCGGTACTTGAGGCGCCAGAGTTTGCTGCCGCTGGGAGCGACTTCCAGGTACAGGCCACCACCGTCGAACAGGCGCACTGGCTTGTCGGCCGGCTTGGCAGCACGAATTGCGGTATCGGTCAGAGGCATTGGGGGCATCGACCTTCTGGAAGGCTAGGATGCCCCCAAAAATGCCCCCATTTCTGGGCGAGTGTCAACGGACAAGGTCGGACACCGACGAACGGGAAACGTCGATTTCTCGGGGACTATGAGGGGATTTCTGGACTCCGGCGAACATCGCCGGACTAGTTTGTGGTGGGCCGTGATGGACTCGAACCATCGACCAACGGATTAAAAGTCCGCTGCTCTACCAACTGAGCTAACGGCCCACGGGCGGTGTTGCGTGGCGGCGGCGGAGGGCCGGCGCGCGGGGACGCGAAGTTTAGAGCCTGGGGGAGACCCAAACAAGTCCGCTATCGGCCGGCTATTTGCCGGTATCGGCACCGATCCGGCGGTCGAGGCACGGTGCGAACGCGGCGCTTTTCGCGGCTCGCGGCGCGAACGACGGAACGGCGAAATCGCGATTCCCCCGCCCTCGTCGACGCCAGCCGCGGCAGCGAGCCGGTCACGCCTTCGCGCTCCGCTGCTGCGGTTTCAGCGATAGCGGGTCGGATCGATCAGGCCGGCTTCGCGGAAACCTTCGGCGCGCAGGCGGCAGGCGTCGCAGTGGGCGCAGGCGCGGCCTTTTTCGTCGGCCTGATAGCAGGACACCGTCGCGGCGAAATCGACGCCGAGGCGCGTACCTTCGCGGGCGATGTCGGCCTTGCTCATGCGCATCAATGGCGCGTGGACGCGAATCTGCGCGCCTTCGACGCCGGCCTTGGTCGCGACATTCGCGAGCTGCTGGAAGCTCTCGATGAACGCCGGACGGCAGTCGGGATAGCCCGAATAGTCGACGGCGTTGACGCCGCAGAAGATGTCGGCGGCACCGAGCACTTCGGCCCAGCCCAGCGCGATCGACAGCATGATCGTGTTGCGCGCCGGCACGTAGGTCACCGGGATGCCGGCGCCGCCCTGCTCGGGCACGGCGATGTCGGCGGTCAGCGCCGAGCCGCCGATGCTGCGCAGGTCGACGGTGACGGTCTTGTGCGCGGCCGCGCCGAGCATCGCGCAGACGCGATCGGACGCATCGAGCTCTGAAACGTGGCGCTGGCCGTAGGCCACGCTGAGCGCATGGCAGGCGAAGCCCTGCTCGCGCGCGATCGCGAGCACCACGGCCGAATCCATGCCGCCGGAAACGAGTACGACTGCGGGTTTGCTCATTGCCTCACCGATTCAATGCCCGGGCTCGTCGCCCCAGAGCAGCTTGTGCAGTTGCATCTGCAGGCGCACGGGCAGACGGTCGTGCAGTATCCATTCCGCGAGCTCGCGCGGCGCGACCTTGCCGTGCACCGGCGAGAACAGCACCTGGCAGCGCGCGGCCAGCGCATGCTCGCGTACGGTCGCGCGCGCCCATTCGTAGTCGGCGCGGCCGGCGAGCACGAACTTGACCTGGTCGTGAGCGCGCAGATGCTCGAGGTTGCTCCAGCGGTTGCGCTTGAATTCGCCCGAGTCGGGCGCCTTCAGGTCGACGACCTTGCGCACGCGCGGATCGACGGCGGACACGTCGAGCGCCCCGGACGTCTCCAGCGACACCTCGTAGCCCGCGTCGCAGAGCCGTCGCAGCAGAATGAGGCAGCGCTTCTGCGCGAGCGGCTCGCCGCCGGTCACGCAGACGTGGCGCGCGCCGTGGCTGGCGACTTCGGCCAGGATCGCGTCGATCTCACGCCACTGCCCGCCGTGGAACGAATACGTCGTGTCGCACCAGGTGCAGCGCAGTGGGCAGCCGGTCAGGCGCACGAACACGGTCGGCCAGCCGACCGCGTCGGCTTCGCCCTGGATCGAATGGAAGATCTCGGTGATGCGCAGCCGTTCGCCGACCGGCCGCGGCGCGGCGGCGATGGGGTCGGAATTCGCGGGAGTGGCGGCTTCAGCCGACATGGCCGCAGCCGCCGGTATTCACGAAGAAGGCGCTCAGTGCGCGCCTTCGGACTGCATCGCGCGCAGACGGCCCTGAGCGAGCCGCGCGACGACCGTGTCCGGGTATTTCTGCACGACGCTGTTCAAGGTCGCCTTGGCCGGCTCCCACTGCTTGAGTTCGTACTGGCAGTAGCCGATCTTGAGCAGCGCGTCGCGCGCCTTCTGGCTTTCCGGATAGGTCTTGAGCAGGGTCTGGAAGGTTTCCAGCGCGACGCGGTAGTTCTGCGTGATGTAGTACGACTCGCCGAGCCAGTAGTAGGCGTTGGACGTGAGCTCGCTCTGCGGATACGCGTCGATGAAGGCCTGGAAACGGCGCGTCGACTCCGGATAACGGCCGTCCTTGAGCGCGTTGAACGCTTCGTCGTAGCTGGCCTTCTCGGCGGCCGGATCGAAACGCGTGCCGGCGGCGGCCGGCGGCGGAGTTGCCGCCGCCGTGGCCGGCGGGGTGCGCGGCGCCGCGGCGCCGGGCATGGCCGTCGTCGCCGGGCTGTCGAGCGACAGCGCCGGATC
>NZ_JANFVR010000192.1 GCF_024609805.1 Tahibacter caeni
GCGCGCGCGCGCGCCTCGGCAAGTTCGCGCGCCGTGCGCTGCAACAGCAGCTGCGCCTGGCGCAGCGGCTTCGGCGCGGCCAGTGCGTCGGGCGGCGCCGCGGCGGCGCCGATTTCCTGCTTGAGCATGTCGCGGATGTCGTTCCACCAGGCCATCGCGCACCTCAGACCAGGAATTCGGCGAGCGTGGTCAGCGCGTCGCGGCCGTTGTCGCCGAGCGTGGCCAGCTCCAGCGCCATGTCCGCCGGCGAGGCGGCCGGGCTCAGCGCGCCGACCAGCACGAAGTGCTCGCCGATGCGGCCGAACGACGACAGCGGCACGCTGGGATTCAGATCGAGCAGGGTTTCGAGCAGCTTCGCGCGCAGGCGCGGTTTCACTTCGTCGTCGCGCCACAGGTAGCTGATGCACAGCAGCTGGCTGCCGGCGTCGGTCACGTAGATCGGCAGGCGTTCGCTGCCCGGGAACGCGAGCTCGATGACCGGGACTTCGCCGGAGACCGGAACGACGTCGACCGCATCGACGAGGATCTGCCGCTTGAGCAACGGCACGGCGGCCTTGATCAGCTGGGTCAGGCGTCGCCGGTTAGCCATGCAGTCCCCCTCCGGAATGCGACCGTCGCGTTTGCGTGAAGCCGACGCTATCGCGGGCCGACATAACATGTCAAGACATATTATGTCTCCCTGCCGGCGCGCGCCCGATGCGCCGGAACCATGCTGCGCCGGAAAAGCGCGCGCGCCGAGGGTCGTCCCGCGAGACACTGGTGGCCCGACCGACATACGCCTTCAGACGGAGTATTTGCTGCTGCGCAGCACGGGCGCAGCACCGGCGGCGGATCACTGCGGCGACGCCGCGGCTGCCGGCGAACCGCCCTGCTATGCTGCGGGACCCCAGTCCCGAAGACGATGTCATGACCGCCTGCCGCCCTGTCCTGCTGACCCTGCTGGCCCTGTTCGCCGGCACCGCCTTTGCCGCCAAGATCAAGCCGCCGGGCGCGGTGCTGCGCGAAGCGACGACGAGCATCGCCGCGGTCGAGTTCTCCGAAATCGGTCCGAGCGGACGCATGGTCTTCAAGCGGCTGGAGAAGCTCGGCGGCGAAGCGGAAATTCCCGAACTCATCGACGTGTCCGTGCCCGAATCGCTGCGCCGCATCGTCATGCCCGGCGAACGCTACCTGATCGCCTACACGGTCTACCGGCGCGAAGCCGAACAGATCCGCGTCGCGCGCCAGGGGCCGCAGCTGCTGGTCAGTCCCGGACTGGAACCGGCGCTGCTGCGCGACAGCCCCGAGAACCGCGCGATCATGGCCTGGCAGGCCGGCGACGACGCGAAGGCCGTGCACGCGCGGCTGCCCGAGCTGCTGGCCATGCTCGACGCCAAGGATCCGCAGCTGCAGAACTTCGCGCTGTCGGAAATCGTGCTGCGGCCGCAGCTCAACGACGTGCTGGATTCGCGCGCGCGCAAGGCGCTCCTGCGCTTCGCCGCACGCAAGGACGCCGAGACGAACGCGCGCGCGCGCCTGCTGCAGGCCGCCGTCGTGCTGCCCAAGCAGTTCGGCCGCGACGGCTGGAAGGACGTCGCGCTGGACGTGCTCGCGACGACGCCGGTGCTGGTGCAGGACGTCGACGGCACGGCGAGCCTGGTCCGCTTCGCCTTCGACCTCGTCGAGCGCGACGCGATCAAGGTCGAGCCCGCCGTCGTCACGCGCTGGCTGACCGGCGACAACGCCACCCTGGCCGAGAAGGCCCTGCTGACCCTGCGCGCGCAGCAGCCGGCGCTGGAAATGCCGGCGCTCGAACAGGCCCTGTCGCTGTCGCTCCTGCCTTCCGGCACTCGCGAATTCCTGATCGATCACCGCCGCCGCGCCGGCCTCGCCGCGCGCTGAGCCCCCGAGTCCGCGGCCCTGCGGCCGCGGACTCAGACTCGAGACGGATGTGTCACTTTGGAACCGCCGCCGAAGAACGCACGTTCGAGACAGGGGCCGCCGAATCGTGCATCATCCGCAAGGCTGACCTTCATATCAGCTTCAGGTCTCAATTCTTCTGGGGGTATTGCGATGCTTCTTCGTCACGGCTTTGCTTTGGCTGCCGTGGCCGGAATCGTCACGCTGACTGCTCCAGCTGCTTCGGCAGCCGGAAACGGCGTGGTAGTCGGTCACGCGGTCCGTTCTGACGTTTCCCCGCCCATGCGCGACGTGATCGGCGCCTACCCCGCGCCGCGCGTCGGCGCCGACGGCCAGGAGGTCTACGTCGTCCCGAACCAGTTCATCAAGCCGAGCCAGGCCGACATGAGCGAGTTCCTCCGCAGCCTCAGCAGCCGCAACGTGCAGACCGCACCGACCGGCGTGCCGGCCCCCTCGACCATCCTCGCGGCCAACGGCCTCTCGCTGTCGGTCGGCGGCGGCGGCATCCCGCCGGACACCAACGGCGACGTCAGCCCGACCCACTTCATCCAGTGGATCAACACGAGCTGGGCCATCTTCGACAAGACCACCGGCGCCCGCCTGAACGGCCCGACTGCCGGCAACTCGTTCTTCGCCGGCTTCGGCGGCAAGTGCCAGTCCACGAACTCTGGCGACCCGCTCGCGATCTGGGACGACCGCGCGCAGCGCTGGGTCATGAGCCAGTTCACGACCGGCGTCAACTCGAGCCAGTGCGTCGCGGTGTCGACGACGTCCGACCCGCTCGGCACCTACTATCGCTACGAATTCGTCTGGCCGACCTCGCCGGTCCAGGTGTTCGGCGACTATCCGCACATGGGTGTCTGGACCGACGATTCGGCACGCCAGAACGCCTACACGCTCGTGACGCACGAGTTCAACAACACCACCTCGGCCTTCCTCGGCGCGGCGTTCATCGCGTTCGAACGCGACAAGATGATCGCCGGCGCGCCCGCCGCGCAGGTCGGCATGATCCGCTTCCCGGGCTTCGACGCGTACGGCGCCGAACCGGTGCACCTGGACGGCACCTTGAACGCGAAGGCCGGCAGCTGCGCCCCGTTCATCCATTTCGATCCGGCCACGTCCGAATACCTGTTCTGGGACATGTGCATCAACTGGACGACGCTCGCCAGCTCGACGATCTCCGCATCGCCGACGCGCATCGCCGCCCGCACGCCGTTCGTGCCGAACTACACCGCCGTGCCGCAGCTCGGCTCGTCGGTGCCGCTCGACGCGTTCGGCACGCACATCATGTACCGCGCCGCGGCGCGTGCGTTCCCGGCGGGTTCGCCGACCCGCATGTCGCTCGTCGTCAACCACGGCGTGCTCGGCGCGAATGACCAGGGCAGCATCCGCTGGACCCACTTCGACCTCGCCCAGGCCAACCAGCGCTTCGATTCGATCTTCACCGACGGCTTCCAGGCCGTCTCCGGGACCGCGCCGCTGATCAAGAGCATCGTCGACGAAGGCGTCTACTCGCCGGATACGAACAACCGCTGGATGGGCGGCATCGCGATCGACAAGGGCGGCAACATCGGCGTCGGCTACAACGTCTCGAGCGCGACGATCAACCCGCGCCTGATGATCAACGGCCGCGCGCTCAACGATGCGGACGGCACCCTGCGCGACGAGCAGGCCTGCACGCCGGCGACGACCGGCTCGCAGACCGGTTCGTTCAGCGGCCGCGGCCGCTGGGGCGACTACACCTCCATGAGCGTCGACCCGACCGACGACTGCACGTTCTGGTTCACGGGCGAGTTCTATCCGACGACCAGCACGAACCAGTGGTCCACGCGCATCTGCAGCTTCAAGTTCGCCGAATGCGGCCAGCCGGGCTTCAAGCTCGTGAGCCAGACGGCGCAGCGCATCGAAGTCTGCGGCACGACGCCGGGCGCCGACCCGTCCTGGGATCTGCTGGCCGGCACGGTCGGCGGCTTCAATTCCGCGGTCACGCTGACGGCCACCGGCTTGCCGGCCGGCACGACGCCGGCGTTCTCGGCCAACCCGATCAGCCCGGCGCCGGGCGGCAGCCTGTTCACGCTCACCGGCGGCCACAGCGCGGCCAGCGGCGAATACGTGATCAACGTCTCGGGCACCGGCGGCGCGATCACGAGCTCGGTCGACCTCGAACTCGGCGTGTCGGCCGCGGCGCCGACGGCGCCGACGCTGACGGCCCCGGCCAACGGCGCGACCGGCACCAAGGTGCGTCCGCTGCTGAGCTGGGCCGCCGTGCCGGGCGCGCTGACCTACAAGGTCGACGTCGCCTCCGATGCCGGCTTCGCGAACATCGTCGCGTCGAAGACCGTGACGACGAACAGCTGGACCGTCGAAACGACGCTGAGCTCGACCACGCAGTATTTCTGGCGCGTGCGCCCGACCAACTACTGCGGCGACGGCCCGGTCTCGGCGGCGTTCTCGTTCACGACCGGCACCCCGGGCACCTGCCCGGCCGGCACGTCGATCACGAACGTCGTGACGTACGGCTTCGAAGGCGGCGCCGAGCCGGCCTGGACCGCCGGCGCGCCCGGCGATGCCGGCGGTACGGCCTGGTCGGTCGGTACGCCGATCGCGAGCACGACGGGCTTCACCGGCAACGTCTGGAAGGTGCCGAACAACACCGTGACCAGTGACCGCTCGGTGCTGTCGCCGAGCATCACGATCCCGGCGGCGCAGGCGGTGATCCTGTCGTTCGACACCTACCACAGCTTCGAAACCGATCCGCCGTCCGGTTGCTGGGACGCCGGCTCGCTCGAAGCCAAGGTCGGCGCCGGCAGCTTTGCGCAGCTGCTCGCGGGCCGCTTCTTCACCGACTCGTACAACGGCACGATCAGCGCCGGCGCTCCGCTGGCCGGTCGCGGCGCGTGGTGCTACCCGGCGAGCACGGGCACGGCGGCCAAGCGCTCCATCGTCGACCTCGACGACATGGCCGGCCAGACCATCCAGCTGCGCTTCCGTGCGACCAGCGACAGCAACACTGCCGCTACCGCGCCGAACGGCATGGAGTTCGACAACGTCAAGATCGACGTCTGCAACTGAGGGAACGGTCGCGCGGCGGCGAACGCCGCCGCGCGATCACACCGTGAAACGACTTCCGACCACCGCCTTGCGCGGTGGTTTTTTTTTGCGCGTCGGTCAGGAGCAACCGCCCGCCGCCGCGTTCACGCAGGTACGCAGCACGCGATGCCGGAACGTCGCGCTGTAGTTCGACAGCACGCCCGGCGTCACATTGGCGTTGACGTAGTTCACGGCCTGGAAGCCGGTCGCCGGCAAGCCGTTGAACACGTCGCCGTCGCGCGAGGCGCGCAGCGTGTGCGGCTGCGTCGCCGGATCGAGACTGAGGCGCAGCCAGCCGGACATCGAGAACGGCGGCAGGCGCGTGAGCAGCTTCGATCCGAGCACGACCGATTCGGTCGCCGGCACATTGCGCGATATGAAGCCGATCACATTGACCGAGCCGCACAGCACGGGAATCTGCACCGGCGGCAAGCCGGGGAACCCGACCGAGCCGACCGGGCGGCCTTCCTCGCGATCGTACGGTACGAACCCGACCTGGCTGCAGGACAGTCCATTGCCGTTGCCGTCCGCCGGCTGGCCGAACGTGAACGTGAACGGCGGCAGCGCGCCGGCGCTGCCGAGCGGCACGCCGAGGATTTCCGGATCGGTATAGAAGCGCTTGGTCGGAAACGTCACGACCCAGTCGGTGCTCGATCCGGCCGATGCGTCGACGTTGTATTCGTTGAGCAGCGTCGAAGCCATGAATACCGCCGACACCGCATCGATCGCCCGGCTGGACTGGCCCGAGGCCGGATAGTCGGAGCGGAACAGCTCGCCGGCCGCATCGAACGTATGGGCTGTCGCCGTGTCCGGCGTCGTATTGGCCTGCGCGAGCGATGGGGTCGGCATTCCCGGGGCCGAGAACAGCACGGTCCTGCTGAAGCCGCCGACCGCATCGGCGTTGTAGCTGTGGAACGTGCCCTGTGCGACATCGACGATGCCGCCGGCGCCGAACAGCCCGCCGGTCGGCGGGAGCAGTCCGCTATGGGCCGGATCGATGGACTGGACGATGTTGCAGTTGGCCGGAATGCCTCCCGAGCGATGCGTCACCGCGGTACGCAGCGTTCCCACGAGATCGGCCATCTGCACGAGCTCGATGTGGCCTTCGCGCGTGCGCGCCATGCCCGTCGGCCCCGAGTCCTCGTGCGTGCCGGTGTAGGCGAACGACCGGAATTCCTGGTACGGAAGGCCGGGACCGAGCACGCCGGTCCATTCGGCCCGGGACGGCGCCGTGCAGCTGTAGTCGGCCGTGAGCAGCGCGGCGCCGACGCCGGCCAGGCCGGCGTCGGCCAGCGCGAACACACTGGCCGTCCAGACGTCGAACTCGGACAGGAACAGATTGAAGTCCAGCACCTCGCGCGCGTTGTAGCCCTCGAGGAAACGCACGCGCACCGCCTTCGCGGCGTTGGTCGCGTTGACGACCGAGATGACGGTCTGCTGGTTGCGGTTGACCGTGTAGTAGGGATAGATCAGCACCTGGCCGACGCCGTCGGGACTCAGCTCGACAGCGTTCGCGCCGCCGCTCACACCGACGGCCGCGACCAGACCCGCCGCAATCGCAGCGTTCAATGAATTTCTTTGCATCGTGGATTTCCCCGACCAAGGAACGAAGGGCGATCGCCGGCGAGGCGGCCTCGCGCGGCGCAGGCTTGCGGCCGCGCAGGACGTCTCGAGCGCGGATGAGGCGCGGTGCGGAACGGCACGCGCCGGTGTGCGGGAAAAACTGCAGCGTGCGTCCCCACAGCGGGCGCACGCTGCCAAAGCCGCGGGCCTGTCCCGGCCCGCGTCCAACGCTCAGTGCGCGGCGGCGGCCGTCAGCCGCGCGGTCTCGACGTCCTGGCGAATCCACGCGTTGGCCGCGTCGATCGCCGCTTCGCGCGTCGCGACGATGCCGGAGGCCGATACGGTGCGCAGCCAGGGCCGGAAGACTTTCCAGCGCAGCGGCGTCGTCGGCGTGCCCTCCACGACGACGCGGTATCCCAGGCGGCGATAGGCCGCGATGCGCTGCAGCCGCGGGCGGCGGCCGGCATTCATGACTCGGTGCAGATCGGGGATGCGATACATGGGCGCCACTTCCTTCAGCAAGACCGGGTAGATCGACGACAAACGCAGCAGCAAAAATTCAGGCAACAGCGCACCGTATCCGTGGCGCGCACGAATCCTTCCCAACCTCTACGGGGTTTTTCCTGCAGCGCCTTTCCGCGGCGCCGCCTCGTTCCGATTGCGGCCTTGTGCACAAGGCCGCATCGCAACTATGTCATCGGCACGACACCGTGTTGCGCCGGCAGTCCTGGGTACGCCGCTGCGGAACGGCCATGCTGTAGTTCGCCAGCACGCCCGGCGCCGCCGCGGTATTGACGTAATTGACGGCGGAGAACCCGATCGCCGGCAGCCCGAGCATCACCGTGCCGTCTTCGGCCGGACGCAGGCTGCGGTTCGCGGTCGTCGCGCCGTCCTGGTAACGCAGGAAATCCAGAGCCATCCAGCCGCCGTCGCGACGGCCGCCGGCGACCGGCTGCAGGCGCACGGCCAGCGACGAGCCCAGCGGCCGGCCCGCGAGCGGGACCGTGCCGGTGCTCGGCGCGACCGCGATGACCTGCGTGTTGAAGCGCAGATCGACCGCTTCGTTCGTGCCGGCCGCGGCCGAGACGCGACGGCCTTCGCGATCGCGCAGCGAATACGGCACGGCCATGCCGGCCGCGCTCTCGCTGCCGCCGGCGCCCGGATAGAGGCTCGTGAACGGCTTGATCGGCGCGCTGCCGGCGATGGCCTGGTCGGTGTAGTACGGCCGCGTCGGGAAGGTCACGACCCAGTCCGTCGTCGCGCCGACCGAGGAGTCGCTGACGTAGTTGACGTTGACCGCATCGGCCGCGAGCACGGCGCTGACCGCATCGATCGCGCGCTCGCGCGGGAACTGCAGCTCCTGGCGGCGATTCGGCAATTCGATCGTCGCGGTCGCGAAGCCCGTCGCCGGATCGCTGACCGCATCGTCGAGCCCGACGCCTTCGACGTCGGGCGCGGAATGATTGACCACGCTCGCGCGGCTGCCCTGGGGCATGTCGGCCGGATCGACGCGGAAGTCGGCGAGCGCCGTCGCGCGGTAGCTCATGACCGTGCCCTGGGCGACGTTGAGGATCATGGCCTCGCCGCTGAGCCCGCCGGTCGGGTTGGTCATGTGGGCCTTCCTGTCCTGCGCCCAGTACGTCGCATGGTAGGCATCGTCCAGCGAGCCGCAGCCCGCCGGCGCGGCATTGCCGACCGGCGAGATCGCGATGGCCGGCGGCGTGTCCGGAATCAGGGTGCCGAGCTCGAAGATCTTGATGTAGCCCTCGCGCGTGCGGTCGTAGCCGCCGGGCCCCGCGTCGCGGCGCGCGCCCGTGAAGTCCCAGGGCACCAGTGCGGTGTAGCCGCGGCCGTCGGCCAGGGTGTAGGTGTCGAACTTCGGATAGGTGCAGGACGAATCGCCGGGGATCAGGAACGCTTCGTCGGTGTCCATGCTGAACGTGGTCGCGGTCCAGCTGTCGTACGGCGCGAGGAACACGTTGAAGCCGAGCACCGCGCGGCCGTTGCGTCCTTCGCTCATGACGACCTGCAGCACCTTGTGCCGGTCGGTGTGATTGGTCACCGTGTAGACGGTCTGGTTGCCGTTGCGCACCGTGTAGTACGGATAGATCAGCACCTGTCCCAGGCCATCGGGATCCAGCCGGACCGCGCCGCAGGTCGTCGTCGCGAGCCCGAGGACGGCGAGCGCCCCGAGCCGGCGAGCCAGGCGGCCGCTGTTCGCAGTGATCAGGTTGGTCATGATTTTTCGATTCCCCATCGGAGGCCGGTGACGCTCTGCCGCCCTCGGTTACGTATTCACCGGGGTAGACGCGGCCCGCCGCGTTTTCCCCCAAGTCCCCTTTCCCGCATAGTGCGGCATGCCTTTTCGCGCTAGTGTGGCTAATATCCGCCGCCAATCCTGCCGCAGTCCCACGTCAGCGATGCCGAGTCCGCCCACCAACGCCGCTCCGGTCCTACTGCTCGCGCCGCCTGACGCCACGTTGCTCGCGCCGGCAGAACACGCCGCGCCCGACGCACTCGCCTTCACTGCCGCCGCGCCGCGCCGCACTGCTTCGTACGCACTGCTGCTGTCGCTGGCCCTGCATCTGCTCGCGGCCGCCGTGCTCTGGCACTGGGCCGCGGAAATCGCGGCGGAACCCGAATCACCCGTATTGCAGGTGCGCCTGCGTGCCGGCGGCACGACCGCCGCGCCGGCGCCGCCGGCCGATCTGCCGCCGGCGCAGATCGGAAGAGCACAC
>NZ_JANFVR010000193.1 GCF_024609805.1 Tahibacter caeni
AGCCGCCGGGCCATGCCGGCGAGCACGGCCGTGGAGCGCGCGAACACCGGCCGCCCCGACAGGCCGCCGGCCTCGTTCGCGTGGCGGTGGCCGGCGACCGCGTCGCGCGCGATCGTCGTGTTCGTGCAGATCAGGCCGTCGATGCCGGTCGCGAGCAGTACCTCGGCGATCGCGTCGAGCTCGGTCTCGGACAGATCCGGCGCGATCTTCAGCAGCATGGGCTTGCGTGCGCCGTGCTGCGCCGCGAGCTTTTCCTGGCGCTCGCGCAGGGTGCCGATGAAGCGCTTGAGCGTTTCCTCTTCCTGCAGGTCGCGCAGGCCCTGCGTGTTCGGCGAGGAAATGTTGACCGTGACGTAGCTCGCGCGCGCATAGACGCGGTCGAGGCAGTAGAGGTAGTCGTCGACGGCGTTCTCGTTCGGCGTGTCCTTGTTCTTGCCGATGTTGATGCCGAGCACGCCGCCGTAGCGCGCGGCCTCGGCATTCCTCACGAGCGCGTCGACGCCGGCGTTGTTGAAGCCCAGGCGGTTGATGATGGCCTCGTGCTCGGGCAGCCGGAACAGGCGCGGCTTCGGATTGCCCGGCTGCGGCCGCGGCGTGGTCGTGCCGACCTCGACGAAGCCGAAGCCCAGCGCGGCCAGCGCGTCGACGTGCGCCGCATTCTTGTCGAGCCCGGCCGCGAGGCCGACCGGGTTCGGCAGCTGCAGACCGCAGAACGCGGTCGGCAGCGGCGCCGGCCGCGTCGCGAGCAACGGGTTCAGGCCCGTGCGGTACGCGAGCTCCAGCGATGTCAGGCCGAGCTCGTGCGCCTTCTCGGCGTCGAGGCAGAACAGGAACGGGCGGGCGAGCTGGTACATGCGGAGGAAACGGCGGCGCGGGGCGCGCATCGTGCCATGGATGGAGCGCCGGATCACGGACCTGTCCGCCTGGCGGGTCGTCGGGAAACGGCCTTGGCGTTTCCCGATACCGCGGCGCCCGCGTCTCTCGCGGACAGCGGCAACCCAAGCTCATGCGACTGACGTCGATGCTCACCTGTCGGGCTCGGTCTCGTCCGGCGGCTTGTCGACGGTTCGCCAGGTCGTGCGGCGGAGCGTTTCTGCGTTGCGCAGCAGCCGGGTGTATCCCGCATGAACGGCGATCGCCGCGGCACGTACGCGACGGCGCCGCGCGTACTAGCATTCGCGCCGCGGGGGAGTCGGGACCATCAAGGAGCTTTCCCGTGACAAATAAAAAGCTGTACTTCTACCGTCATTCCCGCCTGCATGCGCTGAGCCTCGCCGCCATTGCCGCGCTCGCCGCGGCGCCGCTGCAGCAGGCTTCCGCGAGCGCGTTCCAGCTCAAGGAAAACAGCGCCAGGGCGCTGGGCCGCGCGTTCGCCGGCTCGGCCGCGGCGCCCGACGACGCCGCCGTCGTCGTCAACAACCCGGCCGCGATGAGCGAAGTCGACCGCGCGATCTTCCAGGCCGACGTGACCGGCGTGCAGTTCAGCACCGAATTCTCCGGCAGCGGCAGCGACGCGCTGGGCCGGCCGCTCAGCGGCGGCGACGGCGGCGACGGCGGCGTGACCAAACCGATCCCGGCGCTGTACTACATCACCCCGCTCAACGATGCCTGGCGCCTCGGCTTCGCGGTCAGCGCGCCCTTCGGCTTCGAAACCGACTACGACCGTGGCTGGGTCGGCCGCTACAGCGCCTACAAGTCCATGTTCCAGTCGGTGGACCTGACCGCAGCGGCGTCGTACCGCTTCAGCGATACCCTGTCCTTCGGCGCCAGCGTCGTGGCCCAGCGCACCAAGGCCGAGCTGACCCAGGCCATCGATTTCGGCGCGATCCTCGCCGCCGGCGGCGCGCCGGTACTGCCGCAGTCGCAGGACGGCTTCGGCCGCGTCGACGGCGACGATTGGGGCTGGGGCTGGGGCTTCGGCCTGCTCTGGAAGCCGACCGATCAGGACCGCATCGGCGTCAACTTCCATTCCCAGGTCGTGCACACGCTGTCCGGCAACGCCAGTTTCCAGGTGCCGGCCGCGGTGACCGCGATCAGCCCGGCGCTCGGCAACGCGGTGTTCATCGACACGCCGGGCAAGGCCGGCTTCACGACGCCGGCGAATGCGACGGCGAGCTGGTGGCATTCCTTCAACGACCGCTTCAGCCTCGGTGCCGACGTCGGCTATACGCGCTGGTCCACGTTCAACCAGCTCGTCGTCGACTACGCCAATCCGGCCCAGCCCAGCACGGTCGAGAACTTCGACTGGCAGGACACCTGGTTCGGCTCGGTCGGCATGGAATACCGCTTCAATCCGGCCTGGGTGCTGCGCGGCGGCTTCGCCGTCGACGGCACGCCGACCCACGTCTCCACGCGCACGCCGCGCGTGCCTGACGGCACGCGGCGCTGGGTCACGGTCGGCCTGGGCTACACGCCGAGCGACACCATGGCCTTCGACCTCGGCTACGGCCACATCTTCGTCAACGACGCCGAAGTCAGCACGAGCACGGCCACGGGCAACCGCCTGAACGGCAGCTACGACAGCAGCGGCAACCTGCTCGGCGCCTCGGCGCAGTTCCGCTTCTGATCCGTGTGCGGGTGAAAAAAAGCCCGGCTCGCGAGGTTGCGGGCCGGGCTCGATTTACGTCCGTAAGCTTTCAGAACCGCGATCGTCTCCCACCTTTGGAGCCCCCTTGAGTCAAGGGGGCGGCCAAACGTCCGCGTAGCGGGCGTTTGGCGGGGTTGTGGGGATGAGCAGCAGGGCGTAAGAGCCGTGTTGCTGATGTTCGCGGAGGTCCTTCTTAAAACTCGAACTTGATGCCCTGGGCCAGCGGCAGCGCGTCGGAGTAGTTGATCGTGTTGGTCTGGCGGCGCATGTAGGCCTTCCACGCGTCCGAGCCGGATTCGCGGCCGCCGCCGGTTTCCTTCTCGCCGCCGAAGGCGCCGCCGATTTCCGCGCCCGAAGTGCCGATGTTGACGTTGGCGATGCCGCAGTCCGATCCGGCCGCCGACAGGAACGCTTCGGCCGTCTTCACGTTCTGCGTGAAGATCGACGACGACAGGCCCTGCGGCACGCCGTTCTGGTAGCCGATCGCTTCGTCGATGGTCTTGAACGGCATCACGTAGAGGATCGGCGCGAAGGTTTCGCTCTGCACGACCTCGTCGCTGTTCTTCAGGCCCGTGATGATCGTCGGCAGCACGAAGTTGCCCGGACGGTCGGTCAGCGCGGCGCCGCCGGTGACGACTTTGCCGCCGGCGGCCTTGGCCTTCTCGATCGCGCCGAGGTAGCGCTGCACCGAGGCCTTGTCCGTCAGCGGACCCATCAAGGTCGTGGACAGGGTCGGATCGCCGATCTTGCCTTCGACCTGCTTGTAGGCGCCGACCAGGGTGTTCAGCACGCTGTCGAAGATCGATTCATGCACGAACAGGCGGCGCGTCGTCGTGCAGCGCTGGCCGGCCGTTCCGACCGCGCCGAACACGATGCCCGGGATCGCGAGCTTCAGGTCGGCGGTTTCGTCGACGATGATCGCGTTGTTGCCGCCGAGCTCCAGCAGCGAGCGGCCCATGCGCTGGGCGACGCGCTCGCCGACCAGGCGGCCGACCTGGGTCGAGCCGGTGAAGCTGATCAGCGGAATGCGGTGGTCGTCGACGAACTTCTGCGCGAGCTCGGTGCGCGCGTCGTTGAACAGGAAGAAGATGTCCGGGAAGCCGGCGGCCTTCAGCGCGGCGTTGCAGATCTGCATCGAGGCGATCGCCGACAACGGGGTCTTCGGCGAGGGCTTCCAGATCGTGATGTTGCCGCAGATCGCCGACAGGAACGAATTCCAGGCCCAGACCGCGACCGGGAAGTTGAACGCCGAGATCACGCCGACGATGCCCAGCGGATGCCACTGCTCGTACATGCGGTGGCCCGGGCGCTCCGAGTGCATGGTGTAGCCGTAGAGCATGCGCGACTGGCCGACGGCGAAGTCGGCGATGTCGATCATTTCCTGCACTTCGCCGTCGCCTTCGGGCTTGATCTTGCCCATCTCCAGCGCGACCAGCGAACCCAGCGCGTCCTTGTGCTCGCGCAGCGCCTCGCCGCAGAGGCGGATGGCTTCGCCGCGCTTGGGCGCCGGCGTCGTGCGCCAGATCTTGAACGCGGCCTGGGCGCGCGTGAGGATGGTTTCGTAGTCGGCTTCCGAGCTCGCGTGCACGCGGGCGATGACTTCGTTGTTGCTCGGGTTGATCGATTCGAGCACGCCGGCGTCGCTGGTCGACGACCACTCGCCGTTGCCGAGGTAGGTGCCCGAATTCATCTCGGCCAGGTTCAGGGCCTTGAGGATCTGCTGCGACATGGGAACTCCGGATACTGGGAAGGCGGGCGCGGCAGCCGCGCCGCGGACGCGGCGCAGAGCGCGCAAGAGGTCGGCGATTATAGCAACCGCGTCCGGGCCCGGCCGGCGGTGGACCCGGCCAGGGGCGGTGGTTCCGGCGGTCCGGGGGGAATTGGCACCGTGCGCATGAGCCCACCAGGCCGTTGCGACCGGGCCGCATGGGGGCAGCGGCCCGTTGCGGCCGGGCCGCATGGGCGCAGCGGACACCGCCGCATCGCCACAGCCGGCCAAGCCGACCTGTCGCCGACCCGGCGTCATCCATGCCAGAATCGCGCCGTGCCGAAAGGCACCCCGCCCGCGCCCTGCGCCGGCGCGGCATCAGCACCACCAGCACACCCTCCGGCCCCGTAGCTCAGCTGGATAGAGCGTCCCCCTCCTAAGGGGAAGGTCGTACGTTCGAATCGTATCGGGGCCGCCATTTAAATCGATGTCTTAAGGCCGTGCTGGCCTCTGCTTTCGATTGCTTCAACAGCGTTGATAACAGCATTAGGGCGCCAGCTCTATCCGGTATGCTTTGATACTCACGGGGCGGGCGGCATATTCATCTCTGCTGGGGTCAGCGACGCGTGTAGCACTTCGTCGATCGCTCCCACTGCATGAAGTAGATCAGTAGCCGGCCACACGCGACGTCGAAAGTAGTCTGTGTATTGCTTGCGACCTACGAGCTTTTCGTAATCACTGCAAGCCTGGCTTATTTCCTTGAGCAGTCCGATGATCTCGGCGGCGCCGGCCCTCCAGTTATCACTGAAGAGCGCCGGAAACGGGCCAGTTGCAGCAACGAAATCGCTGACTTCTTTCCTCAGGTTGGCCGAACTAAATATGTGGCTGAACTTCTGACTGTTGCGGCCTGCTACACCGTTGGTGCGCGTGTCCATGGCGCCATCGTATTCGCGGTGTTTCATGACCTCGTAGTAGGTGTTCAGTACCCCCTCAAGTAGCCGCTGAGCATCCGCTATCGCGACTTCATTGCGTGCGAGTTCGATTTGTTGCCTTAGCTGTCGGCGTGTACTTCTCGCTTCCTTTCTCGTGGCGCTCAGGGTGCGCGCAACAAGCAACGCCGTGACGATTCCGACTACCGGATTGATCACGCCCCCAAGGTAGTCGCCGAACTGACCCCATGCCTCCGGTGGACCCCAAGGGGACCGCCAGAAAGTCGCAACGAAAAACAGCAGCGTCCCAACTGCCACGAGCACGACCAGCGCGATCAGCGTTGCGTCGACACTAGCGGGATCGACCTTCTTGCGGGTTGCTCTGACAGGCTTAGACATACCGCCCCCATGCGGCAATTCGACGCGCAGCATATACCATGGCAGACGAGAACACCGGACCCTGCGTCGAGAGTGAGAGGATGTACGCGGATGCGCAACTCTCGGCCGCGATCGGCGCTATTTTGGCAGGCGAGTCGAGTCGTGTGGCATGTCACTTATCAGTCGGAGAATAGTAGATGAGCAATCCAGAATGGCAGGAAGGTCCGGCTCGACACTACGCATATTTCCGCGTTTCGGATGGCTATCGCGGCACACTTGAGAAGGAGCCGTTCTACAACCGCGCACGCTGCGCGTTCGAACAAGTGCGACGTGAGTGGTATCAGCCTCCATTATGGCAATACAACTTCGGGAACTTGGAAGGGCCGAACGAAGGCGCGGACCGCGACGGAATTCCTCAGAACGACAACGAAACCGACTTTTTTCAGTCTCCGCGCTTTTTCGCCTCGATTGTCGATCGAGAACGCCTCGACGAATACGTCGAGCTTCTTTCGGCTCGCTGCGCTGAGCAGTGCGTGGACGTCGAACTTGTCGATTTAGCTCAGGTGACGATCGCAACCGGGCAGTGGGAGCGCGTGAACCGCTGATGCATACCGCGTCGGCGAATACTTAGTGCCGCGCTCCCTCTAACTCCCTCTAGTAATAGACAGGCCTGTCGGCCGTTCCTCCGTCGTCAGGCAGTGGCCCGAAACCGCAATCGATGTCGTTCATTTCTGCCGTGACCGCGGAGCAGAGTGGTCTGTGGTCCATCGACTACCAAGAGTTTTCGCCAAACTTCGTGGCCATTGTTGTTGTCGATTGCAACAATCTCCCGCTATGCTTGCGCACCGCTAGTGCGCTGTAATTTTGCTGCAGTTTGTACTTGACGCGCTGGGAAGCGCTGATGAAACTGCGTGCGTTGCCGCCAATCGGCAACCGGGCTTGGCGGCCCGATCAATCAGGCGCACCAGCGCCGTACTGACGTATCGGCGCTTTTTCATGTCCGATGCCACGTGCGGCGTGAATGCCGATTTATGGCGGCGGTGCGTTGGGAGCCGAAAGGCTCGCCGGTTGCCTGTTTGCCGGTCCGCCAACCTGCGCACCGTCCGCCACCTTTTCGATTGCGGCGAAGTGGCGGACTTCTCCAAACAGGAAGGAGTTCGACATGACACTCACACGTCCGCTGCACAGCAGCTATTCGGTACACCTCCGCCGTCGCCCGACGACTTCGCCGAGGAGCGCTACACCATGAAACCCACAGGCTCGTTCTATCCACTGGCCGGCGACGGCGCCGAAGCGCCGGCCGTTCTGTTTGCCTATGCCGTCGACACGCCGGAGCAGAAGCGTGCGCTGCACGACGAAGCCATGGTCCGGCTCGCGGCGGTCAGCTCGCTCAGCGACGCGCTGCTGAGCATGCAGGTCGATGACCACGACCGGCGGTCGCATGTGCGGGTGATGGAGGCGATCGCGATTCTGTCGCGGGACGTGAAGGGGTTGATGGAAGCGACGGTGCGTCAGCCGGGCTGAATCTGCCGGGAGTTTCCCGGGCCGGTTGGCCGGTTCGGCGACTGGCCCGGGAATCTTCGGAAGAACCCTTCAGCGCCCCGAGGGCTTCAGCGTGCTCTGCGAGACGCGGGAATGGCTACTCACCGCGTCCCGCTGGCTTCCGCGTCGCCGCGAATTTCGTTCGCATCGCCCTTTCGCGCGAGGGCAAGTCCTCTGACGACGGCAGGGGATTTGGCGCGCCCGTTCGTCCGGGTCATTCGGACTGGCCGTAGTGAATCGCTGTGATAGCTGGTGCCGCGTTTTCGCGCCTCGTTCGCCGATACTCTCGTCGCTTCGCAGCCGCAGGCCGCGGCTACTCATGTCCGAGGAAATCCCTGCATGAATTGCGCTGTCCGTCTGTTCCTGGGTGCACTGTTGCTGAGTCCGATCGCCAATGCGCAGGCCGCTATCGTCCCTTCGCCGGCCCAGGTGGATTTCGGGGATCAAGCCGTCGGCACCACCAGCGAGCCCAAGGCGACAACGTTCATAAACACGGGCAGCCAGGCGGTGACGGTGATGGCCGTGTCGGCGGTTACGCTCGAGGCCTATGCGCGCGTCGGCGGCACCTGCGGCGAACCGCCCTTCACGATCGCTCCGCAGGCAAGCTGCTCGATCGAGCACACCTTCACCCCTTACCTGGTCCAGTCGTACTACGGCTACGCCCACCTCACGCTGGCCGAGGGAGGACGCGTCGACTTTGGACTGGCGGGCGATGGCGAGGTGGCGTACCTGGACATCCAGCCTTCCTCCTCGTGGTTCTTTCCGGTGGCGGTAGGTGCGACCAGCGACGAGCAAACGATCTATCTGAGCAACACGCGATCGGTGGGAATGACCGTCACTCAATGGACATCGAGCGGTCCGGATGTCGGCGCCTTCTTGCGCACGGGCGGTAATTGCCCGAGCGAGACACCGTTTTACTTCGGTGCCTCATCGTCATGTACAGTGATCTATCGGTTCCGGCCGACTCATGTCGGAGATCATTCGATGTCGGTATCCATCCTCGGCTCCGGAAGCTTCGGCTTTTCGATGAGCGGAGATGGGTTGCCCGAAGTGCCAGTCTTCAAAAACGGGTTCGAAGTGCCGACGGCCGCTCCGATCGAGTAAGTTTCAGGCTCGTTGCAGGGCCAGGATCGCGCAAGGTGGGAACGAACGGCCAGCCGCTCTTCGGGCGGAGTCGGACCCACGACTGGCCGTCGTCGACGTTGGGTGTGGCGGAACTCCGCTGCGATCTGAGATGCCGCAGAAACCGCCGTCGGGTCGGTACGCCTCCTGCGGTGTCTCCGTGCAGTCCGCGTCGCCTTGGTTGTTGCCGCCGTGATTTCGGCTGCTGCGGTTGTTGCGCGATCGGCGCTCGCGGCAATGATCGACGTCGCCCGCCGAGTGTCCTGACAACCGCGTCCCGAGTGCAGCGGGGGCAACGCGTGCCCCCCGCCGATCCACGTCAGCGCACGAACAGCGCGATCAGGATGACGATCGGCAGCGGCACGCCCAGCAGAAGCAACAGAATGGATCGCATGAGGATTCTCCCGTGATGGAGGGTGGGGTAGTCGGCGCGGACTCAGTCCACGAGATCGCGGCGCTTGCCGCCCCAGGTGGCGAAGAAGCTGGCGAAGAACGCGCCGGCCAGTAGCGATATGAACAGCCACAGGGCGGCGTACGCGGCGGCTTTGCGGGCTTCGTCGGCGGTTTCCTTGGCCGTGGCGACGGCCTTCTCCCAATCGGCGTAGGCGGCGCGGGCGCGGGCTTCGCCTTCCTCGGCGGTCAGGCCGGTCCGGTTGGCGATGACTTGGCCGAGATAACGCGTGTCCTCGGCGCTCAGCGAGCCGACACGGATCGCGTTGGCGAAGATGCGCGCGGCTTCCGCGTTGCCGCGGGCAGGACTGTTCTCGCGCGCGGTCGTGACGGACGTGTCATCTGCGGAGAGGTTCGCCGGCGCCGTCGTACCGGGGCGGAACAGCGTATCCAGCAGATAGGCCTGACGGGTGTCGGGCGAGTCCATGCCGGCAGCCGCGGTCGCGGCGGCCGCTCCCGCGCCGCCGAGCGCCGCCGCGCCGATCTTCGCGCCGCCGTTCGCGATGCCGGCGATCGTCGAGGCGAACAGCGCGGCGGTGGCGAG